>JAFGJO010000008.1 GCA_016929065.1 Spirochaetales bacterium
GAGCGGCTTGAATCCGAATATCCGGCTGTGGCTTTCAGGGATATGGAATTTGATATTCCAGCCGCGGACCATATCAAAAATCTTTCTGAATGCTCCAATTTCAGGGGACTGCCGTTTACGGTGTATTTTAGAAAGGGGAAAGTCGCAGCTGCAACCACGAGTCTCCAGACAGAAGAACAGGTGAGAGAAATAATAGAGAGGGAATTTTCCTGATTGCTTAATTTTTTAATGAATTCTTTTTTATCATGGAAGCCACGGGAAGAGAGCACAGCCAGGCAAGCCGGCGATTTCTTTTTTCTGATGCAGAGAAAAGATGTTCTTTGAAAGAGAAAACGGTATTGCAGCAGAGATTGCCGAATAAAACCGATTGTAAAAATGCCTGTATTTGGCGGGATGTATGTTCTCCGTAATACTCTGTCAATGTATGAATTGACAGTGGAGACACATTCCCTTTTGTTTCTGCGAAATGCCGGGCAAAGAGGACGGCAGGTATTTCTTTCGGAGTGAAATGACCTTCTTCGATGTCAAGTATATTATCAATTGTATTTTGAGATATCCCTTCTTCGAGTGCTTTTTTGGCGTGGAGAAATGAGCAGTAGGCGCACTGATTTGTCTGCGATACAACGAGCATCAGCTTTTCCCGGAATTGAGGAGTGATTTGTTCCCGGCGGAGAATTTTCCGGAGACCGGACATTTTTTTGAATGTTTTCTGAAAGAGAGACCAGTACTCGGAAAGGGAATCAAATGTGCGCAGGGATTCTTTTTTCATAAAAATATTTTATCATAAAAATAGTTTTTGTTACATAATTATTGATGGTTTTGTGTAAAAAGACTGAAATTTAATTGTTATCAGTTTATTGGGGAAATCTATTTCGTGGAGGCTTGGCATGAGTAATAAAAAACGCGTTAATTACGGGAACTGGATGCCGAAAAAATTTCTTGTTATCGGGGGGCTTGTCAGTATTGCTTTACTGTTCGGTGTCGTGTTTGTTCCCGTTATGTGGCTTAGAATTGTCATTGGCGTTTTTGCTTGTCTGGTATTGTATATGCTTTTTATTGCAGTCCGGGCATACTGGTATTTTTCTATAAAAGGGAAAAATCTGCAGGGCACAGTGAATAATCTTGTTATTGAGCACCTCGACTGGAGCGGAAAAGGTGTGTGTCTTGATATCGGGTGCGGCAACGGGCCGGTTTCAATACAGCTGGCGAAAAAATACCCGAATGCTCAAATAATTGCATCAGATTTTTGGGGAAAGAGCGCGTTTGAATACGGTGAAGAACAGTGCCGGATAAATGCGGAGCTGGAACAGGTTGCTGAACGGATGAAATTTGTTTTTGCCAATGCTGCGTCGCTTCCGTTTGAAGATGAATCTGTCGACGCAGTGGTGAGCAATCTCGCTTTTCATGAGGTCGCTGATTTCAAAATGAAGGAAAAGCACAAGTCGTTTCTTGAGGCATTCAGAGTGCTGAAAAAGGGCGGGGTCTTCGCGGTTCAGGATGTATTCGGCTCCAAAGTAGTTTATGGTGATTTTGATACATTGCAGAAAGTGTTGAAAGAACATGTTTCAGAGCTATATTATTATGATACTGTTAAAGAGCTCAAACTTCCAGGCTGGCTGAATACTCCCATTATGATCCAGGGGGTTGGTATTTTTTATGGGAGAAAATAACAGGCACTATGAAATAGTACTGTCGGTAATAATAATTGTTTTTATTACAGAAAAAGTATTTAATAAGCAGAGAGTTTCGTGCTTAAAAAAAAATACCAACATGTGGTATTATAATGATGAGGAAATAAAATGAAAAATGATCCATTAACTCCGTATGGGAACAGGCCTATGGTGACACCAATAGTTTCCGCTGTTAATTATCAGTATACTTCTTTTGAAGTATTACGGCAGATTACAGAGGGTGAAATAGACGGTTATACGTATCACCGGGACGATAATCCTACAGTAAGAACGGTGGAAAGGAAAATTGCCCAGCTGGAAGGTGCAGAGGATTGTGTAATCAGTACAACCGGCATGGCAGCTGCAACCATGACTTTTTTAACCTTTTTACAAAAAGGAGATCATCTTGTTACTTTTCATGACATTTACGGAGGGAATTACAAGCTCTCCTTGATTTTAGAAAAATTTGGTGTGGAGATTACCTGGCTTGATGCCTTGAATTACCGGGATGTAAAAGAGCACATTAAAGAAAATACAAAAATGATATTCTGTGAATCGCCCAGCAATCCATTAATAAAAGTGATAGATATCGAATACCTGTGCAAACAAGCTGATCGAGTTAATGCTCTGCTGGTTGTTGATAATACGTTTGCAACTCCCTATCATCAAAAGCCATTGGCAGCAGGTGCTGATTTGGTAATTCACAGTGCGACGAAGGCATTGGGCGGTCATAACGATTTGATGGCAGGGGCAATTGCCTGCTCTAAAAAAGAGTATTATGACAAGCTTTGGTTTACGCGGCAGGCTATTGGAACAACCCTTGATGCTTTTTCTGCGTCACTTCTTGAGCGGGGATTGAAAACTTTCGAAATTCGTGCACAGAAGATGTCAGAAAATGCCATGCAAATTGCCCAATTTTTAAACAAGCACCCAAAAATAAAAAAGGTATATTATCCTGGATTGGAAACTGATATCGGGCACAAGGCTGCAATAAAACAGATGAAAAACGGTTTTGGAGGGATGCTTGCGTTTGATGTTGGAGAAACAGAAAATGAAGCAAAAATATTTGTTGAAAGATTGAATAAAATAATACATGCAGTAAGTCTTGGCTGTACAGAAACCCTTGTTTGTTTGCCGGTTCTTACCACCATGCTCTATATGCCGTTGGAACGAAGAACAAGTTTTGGAGTAAAGCCGAATACGGTCCGCCTGTCAGCAGGGATTGGAAACATACAAGAACTGCTGGATGACTTGGGCCAGGCTTTACTATGAAAACATATTTGGGATGTATTCCCTGTTTTTTTAAACAAACGATAGAAGCCGGTAAAATGATGGGTTTACCTGATGATAAAGTGAAAAGAATGCTTGATAAAGTAGCCCTGCAAATTCCGGAAATTGAATTGGCATCATCTCCTCCTGCAATGGGAAGAATAATCCACAGAATAATCAGGGAGCAAATAAATAATCCGGATCCTTATCTGGAATTAAAACAAAAAAGTAATGAAATTGCTCTGGCAATTTTTCCCGACTTAAAGAAAATGGTTGAAAATTCAGAAGACAGATTATTAAAGGCTGTTGAAATTGCTATTGCAGGAAATATCATCGATTATGGTGCCGTTGTAGATTTGGATATAAATAAAGAGATCAATTCGATTGTAAATTCCGAAGAAGACAAAATAAGAAATGAGAGCACAAGACATTTTGCTTTTCTCGAGTTTAAAAATTCATTGGCAAAAGCCAATACCCTTTTATATTTGGCAGATAATGCAGGCGAAATAGTCTTTGATAGGGTTCTTATAGAGGAAATAAAGAATTTGTATCCGGATCTACAAATTTATTGTGCAGTGCGAGGGAATCCTGTTCTGAATGATTGTCTGATTGCGGATGCCGTATCTGTCGGAATTGATAAAATTACAACAGTGATTTCAAATGGTACAGATGCCCCCGGCACAATACTGGATTCCTGTTCCAAAGAGTTTCTGGATATCTGGAATGCAAGTGATTTAATTATAAGTAAAGGCCAGGGAAATTATGAGAGTTTGTCCAATCAACAGGGGAATATCTTTTTTATGTTCATTGCCAAATGCGAGGTGCTTGCAGGAGATATCGGCTGTTGTTTACGTGATGTCATATTATGCAGAAACCGGTGATTATATTTGGTTACGCTGATATCAGGCACTTTTTAAAATTGACCGGTTTTTAATAACACAAGGGTACACGCTTCCATGACAGCAATCCCGTGCGAATTCAGTGTGTCTTTGACAGCTTCTGATTCTGAACCGGGATTTAATATTATTCTTTTCGGTTTTATGGAAATAATTTCCGACAGTATTGATTCCAGTTTTTTCGGATTCATATATACTGTTACAGTATCAATTTTGTCTTTTACATCTTTAATGCTTGGTGAGCACGCTGCATTTTCAATATATTCATAATTTGGATTAATTGGATATACGTTGTATCCCTTATCCATCAATAACTTTTGGGCGATATTCGCATAGCGTTCAGGTTTTGTTGTTGCTCCCAAAATGGCAACATTTTTATTATTTGATTCTACAGTATATTGCTTTGAAGTGTCAAATTGATGATAATGAAACAATTGTATTACAGCAAAGATTTCCGAATATTACTGATTGCACAATAGCCCGAATTTGAAACGGCTTATGATTGCCGCAGGTTGACAACAGAGTTTGCACGGCTTTTGGAGCGGATCTTCTGGACAGAAGGAACATCACGTGCCATGCCCTTCCGGGAAAACATCTTTGACGCTGTATTCAGTAACGGATCGCTTCATGAATGGGAAAACCCGGTACAGGAACATTGTTTGTGCCGGGCAATTATTTTTATGTGAGATAATTACTTCGTCTTAAACTTCATGATCTCTGTTTCAAGAATCTCGATGCTTCCCGCATTTTGTGTACTCATTTCAGAAAGGAGCAGTGCGGAGTTGGCAATCTGGCTCATCCCCGATGCGATTTCACTCATGCCGTGATTGTTGTCTACAGACAGTTCGGTAAGCTGGTTCATGGAATTATTGATCTCCTCAGTACCCTTAATCATCTGTTGTGATGTTCCTCGGACTTGTTCAGTTATTTCTATAAGCTGTGTCAGAGATTCAGTAATATTGTATGAGCCGGTATTGATTTCCTGAATGCCCTGAAGCGTCTCGTTCATGCTCTGTGAAATTTCGTGAATGCCGTTTATCAGTTTTTCCGTCTGTTTTCCGGTTTTTTCCGCTGATATCGCTGTGGCAGTAATCTTTTGTATAATCAATCCGACTGATTCGGATATATTCCGGGCATTGGTCGCTGTTGCTTCCGCAAGCTTGCGGATTTCCTCGGCAACCACATTGAAACCTTTTCCCTCTTCTCCTGCATGGGCAGCCTCAATTGAAGCATTCAAGGCGAGCAGGTTGGTCTGCCGGGCAACATCATCAATCAGATTATTCAGCTGCTGAATTGTTTCCGCTGACGTGGCGATATCCTGAATTGCTGATATTGTTTCTGTCATCTCCTCTCCTGAAATTATTGCCATTGATTCAAGGGCATCGCTTGCTTTCTTTTTATCAACAATCGTTTTTTCGATATTGTGAATAGAAGAGATCATTTCTTGAATTGAAGAAGAGGATTCAGATACCGAGGCAGACTGATTTTGAATCATGTTCCCGACTTCAGTAATAAACTGGTTGAGCACATCGGTCGTTGCTTTTGTCTTGTCTATTTCTGTGTCAAGTATTGTTATCTTCTGCTGCATCGAGGTGACGGTTGTTGATATCTCTTCAATTGTGGAGGCGGTTTCTTCAGAATTGGTTGCAAGATTGTCGCCGATGCCCCGGCTTTGCTCGCTTACCTGTTTCAGGTTGTTGATGATCAGGCTCAGGTTCATGATAAACTCATTATAGGCATTCGAAAGTCTGCCGATTTCGTCTTCGGTGTTGATATCGATCGATTCGGTAAGATCTCCACCGCCCTTAGAAATATCATCCATCTTTTTTTCAATTCTTCTGATCGGATCGTAGATGGACTTTTTAAGGATAAAAGCAGCGGCAAAAATAATGCCCATTCCCAGCGGAAATGCCCAGTAGAGCATTTCCAGTCCCCGCAGCCCGATCATAAAGCCGATATAGGCAACAACCGCAACACTCAATAAATTGGAAACAGCAATACGGAACAGAATGGATTTTTTGAAAATGATTTTGAATATCCCAAACAGTGCAGCCGCTGTTATAATGATTATTAATGCAAGAATGATTTCAATTGACATTGCTCTCACCTCCGATACAAATTACAAATCGATATGTTCACCGGGGCATAATAATAAAGAAGAATGGATAGTTGATTGGTAACGACATTGTTTTTGCCCTGTTTAACTTTCATTGTATGGTTTTTTCAGGCAAAATCAAAGGAATTTTAAACTTGAAAAAAAAAGATCCTGATGTATTCTATTGAGAGGAGATGAAAATGGAACCGTCAAAAGCAAAAAAGAAAGTTCAGGATATGATCAATATCGATGAACTCATTTTTGATATTCTTGTTTCTGCCGGGATTATTGTGCTGGGCAATTTGGTGCTGCAGGATATGAAATGGACTGAGGATCTTGGTCCGGAGTTTCTTTCCATTGCGGTACTCGTGGTCGAGTTCATGCTGAGCTATTATCTGGGAAAGACAACCGCCGGCATGATCACCAAAGATTTCATGGATTCAAAAAAGACTTCTTCGTTGAAAGACATTATCATTCCCGGGCTTTTTGGGCTCGTTTCCGTGTATACTCTTTTTGTTTTGTGGATTTCCCTGCCGGTGGTGCTGGGGGTGCCGGGTGTTCTGACTTTTGTGCTGGGAATCATTCTGTGTATCATCGGAGCGATTGCAGGTTCCGGGATGTCCGCATCCGGGTTTTCCGATCCACTGCCAATGAAAGAAGATCAAGATATCAGGAAATTCCCGCTTTTCAAATATGTTGATTCAAAGGCAATGACCAGACATCCTGTAATAATTCTGCCGATTGTCGTCTTCTTTTTTGTTCTGATATATATTCTCTCCATATTCGGTGATGAAAGCGGTCTGCTCGCTGTGGGGATATTTCTCCTCTCGATTATCGCTGCGGTGCTTGCTCTGGTCGTTTCGGGATTCGTCATGATGCTGTGGATCGCTTTCTACGAGGCAGCTGTCAAAAAAGTCAGGGTGCTGGACATTTTCATTACAAAACTCCTGGTACCGTTTATTCTGCTCGGGATTCTGGTTGCATGGGAGAACATTTATCTTGTTTCTTCGGCAAAAGAGTTCGGGGAAAACAACATCGGCTGGGTGATTTTTGCCCTGTTTTTTACCGGGATTATACCACTCCGGCTCATCATGATGTTCAAACCGCCGCTACGGATTTTAAATATTATTATCGCTGTTGCGGCATTTGCCTTTTATATTTATTCGATACAGTTTATCAGTTTATAGAGCAGTTGCCGGGGATATTTCTATAGAGGCTGTAGTGAGGCAATTTGATAGAGCAAAGTCCCTATAGAAAAGAGCACGGCTGTAAAAAAAGAAATCAAAGACAGCCTCGATATGCCGCCCGTCCGCATGACCAGGTATCTGAATGGGACAAACGTTGTCAGGGTGAGGGTGAGGATGAGTCCCGGATCGTTTGAAAACGATGACCATGAGTCTTGAAGGCTTCCGATTGAAAGTCCCGCCAGAAGCGATGCAGCAGGGATGACCCAGACCGCAAAAAAAGCTTTTTTGTCTTCCGGGATATTTTTAATTTCTGATTTTTTGCTTCTGCCGGAATTAGAACCAAATAGTATGGCGTTCACGATGAGGGCCGCAACAAAGACAATACCCATGGCAAGTTTTATCATTGGATGCCAGTCATCAAAACTGAAATTCGGGGTAGCCGCTGCGACACAGATAACCAGCAGGTAGCCGGGGAAAAACGCGAAGGTTATGGCGAAGAAATAATTGATGATAGTTTGAAGAAAAGCGGGGAGGCGGATATTACTCTGGACAAATAACGGCTGCGCGCCGCTGCCGATGTCATGCTTGAAGACATAGCGGTAGAGGAAAAGGAACATGCCGTACATCACAATAACCGCGATTGCGTTTACAGGCCTGGGAACAAGGGTTATTCCAAAAAAAGAAAGAACAGAGAGAAGAATATATGCCCCGTCTATTAATAAATTTGAGAGAAGTGACTGTTGCTTTATTCTATTTCCCATATTTTCAGTTTACTGTGATTTTATCAGTTTTGGAAACCATTTTCCGGTATTTTTTTTATAGTCTGTATACACTTTTCCAAATAGTGACTCAAGCTGTTTTTCTTCAATTGAGGCGATGATATGAAGAAAAATAAAAATGCCTGCTGTGATGCAGAGAGAAGCAATTGAAAATGTAATAAAAACAAGTCCAGTGTAGATAAGAATTTCAGCGAAGTATATCGGGTGGCGCAAAAATTGAAAAAAGCCTTTTGTAATGAGTGTTGCTTTTAAATTCTGTTTTTTAAAAACAAGCTTGTAACTTGTGTATGCCATGACGAGAGCAAACAGAATAGTTGCTGTACCCGTGGGAATTCGAATTAATAGTAAAACATTTCGGGCTAAAAAATCTGAAAAGTGAATAATGAATGAATCAATAATCCATGTGGTGAAGAACAGGATGCATCCGATTAATTGGCCGAAATCTGTTACAGCGCGCTGTGTACTGAATTTGTTATTGTGTTTCATGGAATCCTCCGGTGTATCGAGAATACCCGAAATATGTATCGATGTAAATGAAAATCATTGTCATTAATTATTTTTTCAGTTTTCACTGCAGCATATCCCGCTGCCGTCAAGCCGGGGTAATATTTCGCCGGCACAGGAGCGGCAGAGCCCATTGCCGACCGCCTTGGATGCCATAAATGATTCCGCGCACTCAGGACATATCAGGCTTTCGGTGATTGGGGCGAACGGGAGGAACGCAGCCGGAACTTCTGATACCCGGAACAAGTCATCATCAGACATTGCGGACACTCCGAATGATGCCTTTCTGCCTTCGGTTTTGAATGCAGCAAGGTCCTCATTTGTTCCCGCTCTCTGTTTGATAACCAGATCAAACAGCCGGACAAACTCCGGATATTTTTTTCCGAGCAGCTCGAAAAAGTCAGGCCGGACACAGACACGGATACCTTTCTTGTCTCCGCGTCGGCAGAGGGTAAGAGCCGTTTTTCCGATATCGCGGTAGACAAGCGCGTTATTTCCAAAAGTGCATCCGGTGATTATCTGGATTCCGTCTGCAAAGCAGCTGTTTGTTTCGGTGATTGCCGTCAGGTTTTCCATCCCGTCATTGTTCAATTCCTGAATGCATTTCATGGCGGTGACAGAGGCTTTTACGCCGAGCGCGAGTCCGGGACAGTAGTGGCCGTGAAGAATTCCCGCGAATGACAGGAGTTCATCGATGGTATCTGTTTTTACAAGGGAATTGATCCATAATCGCGGAAGAGACAGGTTCACCGCAGTGAAATCGGGATGATGTGGTTTAATATCATACACCGGGGTTTCGTCCAGTGCGTCAAGTCCCTGGACAGTGAGCACGGTATCTTTTCTGTCGATGAGCGATACCACCGTTGTGCCAAGCGGGGAGGGACGGCGCGGGCTCCGGGCGGCAAAGACGCCTTTCAATTCGCCGAAATAATTTTTATGCTTGAGATCGTACCCCTCTGAAAGATGAAATCCGAAGATGATTAAAATATGTGATGATTCTTCTATTCTATACAGGCCTTCTTTAAATTCCTCTTTGATGATAATTTTACTCTCATGCTTTTTCATTTCAAAGGGGTCGGCTTTTTTTTTGAATTTGCTTTTTACTGCACCGATTGTCTGTAATGAGATCATTTTTCTGCTCCTCGTTTTAATAATGTGCCGGAATAACGACCGGATAGTCATCAGTCTGGTGAATGGTCACCTCGATGTCGTACACTTCCTGTATTATTTTTTTGGTAACCTCATTTTTTTTGCAGACTGTGTGAATGTGGTGATCTTTCAGAAAGATGAGAGTGTCCGCATAATGAATGGCACAGTTGATATCATGCACACTCATCACCGCATTTACGTCATGGCTTTTGACAATGGCTGCGATGAGGCGGAGAATCTCTATCTGGTTTTTCAGATCAAGACTGCTGACCGGTTCATCCAGCAGCAGAAGCCCGGGTTCCTGGACAAGTGCGCGGGCGATACTGACTTTCTGCAGTTCTCCGCCGGAGAGCTCATCGGTAGAGCGTAAGGCAAACGGTTCCATTCCGAGTTTTTTCAGAATTGATTGGACCATTGAGAGATCTTTTTTCGAAACGCGGTTGCCCATGTAAGGGTGGCGTCCGAGCAGCACTGCATCAAATACGGTCATGTGTACCGATTCTGTTTTCTGGCTTACATAGCCGATGCGCTGTGCACGCTGTCTGCCGGACAGGGCTGCGACGTCATTTTTGTCAATCAATACAGTACCTTTTTTGTATGGAAGAATCCGGTTGATGCACTTCAGAAGAGTTGATTTTCCCGCACCGTTCGGGCCCAGAAGGGCGGTGATGGAGTGCGTATTTGTTTTGAAAGCAATCCTGTCCAGGACTTCCTGTTGTTTATATCCATAGGAGAGGTTGTGTATCGAAAGGCTCATCGGCGTGCTCCCCTGATGATCAAAAAAATAAAAACCGGGACGCCGAGAAATGCGGTGAGGATGGCGACCGGGAACACGTGCGGAATCAAAATGAGCCGGGCTGCGGTATCGGCTGCAAGCAGTACAATCGCGCCGGTAATCGCTGAACCCGGCAGCAGAAAGCGGTGATCATCACCCAGAATGCGCCGGGTAATATGCGGGCAGACAAGTCCGATAAAACCGATAATGCCGACAAAGGAAATAATGACTGCAGTGACCAGAGCGGCACAGCTTAATCCGATGATGCGGGTTAATGAAACTCTCACGCCAAGGCTTTTTGCTGTTTCGTCTCCGGCATCGAGCGCATTATAATTCCATCGCTGGGTAAAAAAATAAACAAAGGCGGCACAAGCGGTTCCAAGTATAATGAAAAATTCCTGCCAGCTGGTACGGCCGACATCACCGAATGTCCAGAAAACCATTGCAGCAAGCTGTACATCGTCGGCGAAAAACTGGAGAAACATAGTCCCTGCCTGAAACAGGAATCCGAGTGAAATCCCTGCGAGGACCATGATCATCGGCTGTGTTTGTTTGAGTGCAGAGATACCGACCAGCAATACAGTTACCAGCATGCAAAAAACAAATGCAAAAATTGTGGTCAGTGAGGGGTTGGTAATGATAATCGCGCCGGTGCCGGTTGACTGCATGATCCCGGTGCCGAATATCATGACCGACAACGCGGCTCCGAATGCGGCAGCCTGGGATATGCCCAGAGTAATGGGAGAGCCGAGCGGATTGCGCAGAATCGACTGTATGGCAGTGCCGCTCACCGAAAGCCCGATCCCTGCGATCACCGCGGTAAGCACTCTTGGAAGACGGATGTTGAAGATAATTGAGTGCCATTTCCGGCTTGAACTGTCTCCAAACAGCACGCGGATTATTTCATCAAGAGGAACAACTGCTGCTCCCAGGGACAGTGAAACAAGAATAACCGTAAAAAGAAGAATGACACCGGCGCCGAGCAGGAATGCTTTTTTTCGGACATGGCGGGTATATTCTTCCGGAAACAGCGTGGTATCAAGATGCATTATTTCAGCTCCAGGCGGGTAAACGCCAGATTGGAAAATGATGTATTGATATCCTTGAAGACCGGCTTTCCAACAAGAAAGGTGAATATTTCATCGGCCTTTTTAACAGGGTCTATATCCTTGAACTGTTCGGGATATAGAATTTTCCCGATAAAGTACGCATTTGCCAAAGTGGAACCATGATTTTGTGTATACCAGTTGTAGGGCAGAACGCCATAGACAGTTTCATTTTTTACAGCCTGCAACATTCTGTACGAAGGATCGCTTTTCAGCTCCTGAATGGCGTTTGCTTTTTTTTCGAGCTGAAGTGTGGCGAGATCCAAAAAAATAACCTGAGGGTCCCATTCAATTATTTTTTCTTTTGATATGTCCATGTGGGACAGGTCTTTTTGTGAATCAGCAATCGCAGCATTCGGGGTGTTCAAAAAAACAAATGGAGGATAGCCAGGCTCGGTTGACTGGAATCCGTGAGCGCCTTTAAAGGCAACGCCGCCGAGAAAACAGGTTTTTTTGTCTGTAATATTTCTGGTCCGCTGGTCAAGGTCTGTAATTAATTTTTCAATATAATCCACAATTTCTTTTGCGCGCTGTTCTTTTCCCAGAATTATGCCGGAGAGAAGCAAGGAATCATAGAACGATTGCCTGTTTTTTCCGAGATCACCGTATTCGATGACGACCACGGGGATTTGTGTTTTTTGCTGCAATTCAACAGGATTGAATCCTGATTCGGGGTATGTTTTGAATATGAGCCGGGGCTGCGGATCAAGGGAAAGAATGAGCTCAGGATTATCCTGCCCGCGAAAGTCGCCGAATACCGGCATGTTTTTGAATGCAGGATTGGCGAGCGCGTAAGGGCGTGCGTCAAATATAGTTGTCTCTGTTTCGATGCTGTCCACCGCAACCACCCTGTCCTGCGCTTGCAGATAGGTGATATAACGCAGGCATCCGGGGCCGGAGCAAATAATCCGGGAAACATCATCCGGAACCAATACTGTTCTGTGAAGACTGTCGGAAACCTGTCGTGTGGAACCAGGCCGGTCATCGGTATGCTCCCCGCTGCAATGGAAAAAGAAAAACAGTACCGGGATTACCGCTATAGCAAAGCGTTTCATGATATTCTCCCTGTGTATATGGTAACACGATTATCATTTTCGTGTTACCACTGTATGTCAGGTAACCTGCTTTGTCAACATGATGTGGTTTTCTTTGACTATTTCTCTGATTTTGTTTAGAATGCTCCGGGAAGACAATATGATACAGCGGTTTGGCATATCACTTGAAAATGATCTCCTCCATGCCTTTGACAAACGGATTCAGAAAAAGGGGTATAAAAACCGGTCGGAGGCCATCAGGGATCTGATCCGGGATTCACTGATTGAAGAGGAATTTACAGACGGGAACAAGCAGACGAATGCAATTGTCATGATTGTCTATGATCATCATCAGTATAATCTGGCGCAGAAGATGACCGGGATTCAGCATGAACACCATGATACGATCATCGCCTCGCTGCATTCGCATCTGGACAAACATAATTGTCTGGAGGTGATTCTCCTGAAGGGGAAGGCTGGAGAGCTTCAGCACATTGCCGACAGTATCATCAGCACGAATGGGGTGAAATATGGAAAGTTTATTCCCGCTACAGCGGGAGATGTGCTGTAAGAATTTGATTGACAGACTGGAATAAAGTTGCTATATTGATAATGAAAACCATTTTCAATAAGGTGGGGTATGAGACACGGACATAAATGGGGAAACAAGTTGCGAGGCTGCGGATTCAGGCTGACTATCGGCCGTGAGGCAATTGTTGATATTCTATCGCACACAAACAGTCATATGAGTGCTGAGGATATTTTTTTTGCCTTGCATGCGGATTCTCCCAACATAGGTCTTACCACGGTCTATCGTACGTTGGAACTGCTCGAGAAAAACGGGATTGTTTCAAAATATGAATTCGGCCACGGCCGGGCCAAGTTTGAGCTCACGGAAGCATATGGAAACAAACCCCATCATCACCATCTGATCTGCAGGAAATGCGGAACCATCATTGATTATTCTGATTTTATGGAGGATGAACTGGCTTATTTAAAGAAAACAGAGGCCGGGCTTGGGAAAAAGTACAAGTTTACTATCCATCAGCATTCAATCAGTTTTTTCGGGATATGTGAAAAATGCGGAGCCTCATAGGGCCGTTTTTTTTGCCTGATAAATGAAAATGGTTTCCAATATCAATAGCACGCAGAAGATGCGTGTTTTACACAGGAGGTGGTAGTATGCCACGAGGAGACAGAACAGGACCGGACGGATTCGGCCCAATGACAGGAAGATCGGCGGGGTACTGTGCTGGATATTCAGCACCGGGATTTATGAATAATGGCGGCGGACGCCGCGGCGGCGCATTTGGCGGCAGAGGACGGGGATTCAGAAACCGCTATTACGCACACGGCATGTATGGACTCGGAACCCGTGGAAGCCGGAAATATGATGATGGCTTTTACGCACGAAGGATTAGTGCGGAAGAGGAGCTGGAATTATCGCGAAACCAGGTTGTTGCAATGGAGGAGGAGCTTTCTGCTCTCAAGACTTATATTTCCTCGATTGAGCAGGGAATGAGCAAAGAAGGAGAGAAAAAGTGAAAGCGGCCATTTCAACAGATAATGGAAATGTGTCTGCACATTTTGGAAGATGTCCTGCATTCACCCTGGTGGAGATCGAAGACGGGAAAATGAAAACAGTGCAGGCGATTTCGAATCCGGGGCATCATCCCGGATTTCTTCCACGATTTCTGCACGAACACGGTGTGAACTGTATCGTTGCGGGCGGAATGGGTGCACGGGCACAAATGCTCTTTGATGAGGAAGGAATCCATACACTCATGGGTGTCACAGGAACAGTTGATGAAGTTATCGTGATGCTTTGTCAGGGATCGCTGCAGGGGGGTACCTCGTTGTGCAGCCCGGGAGCCGGAAAAGGTTACGGTGTTGAAAAATCGGAGTGTACTCACGGGGATGGTAATCATAACCATGCACATTAATAAGGAGAAATGATGAAAATATGCATTACAGCAAAAGGAAATTCTTTGGAAACAGCAGTAGATCCCCGGTTTGGACGATGTGATTATTTTATAATTGCGGATTCGGAGACAATGGAATTTGAAGCGATAGCAAATGCAAATGCGCAGACAACAGGTGGTTCAGGAATCGCGGCTGGGCAGCTTGTGTCCGAACACAATGTAGAAGCTGTTCTCACCGGAAGTGTGGGGCCGAACGCATACCGGACCCTTGAAGCGGCGGCAATCAAAATTTATACCGGGGTATCCGGCAGTGTCATGTCGGCGATTGAAGGCTTTAGGAAAAAAAGCTTTGCGCCGGTGACAAAGCCGACGGTAGATTCGCACTTCGGGATGCAGTAAAAGGAGAAACCGTAGAGGGAAGAATGAACCACGAAATTCACAGAAAAACACGAAAGAAGAATGACACGCGTCACTCTATTTTAAAAAAACAGTGTACTTTTGGATTCTTTTATTCTAATCCGCGTTCCTCCGCGTTTCTTTGCGGTTAATTGTTATGAAGTCTTCTTTAACAATAGCAATATCAAGCGGGAAGGGCGGTACGGGCAAGACCTTTGTTTCCACAAATTTGGCCGTGGTTTTTTCGCAGCTTGGCAGAGAAATTCGGTATCTTGACTGTGATGTTGAAGAACCGAACGCACATCTTTTTTTAAAACCTGAAATCGAAAAAAAAGAAGATATCACAGTTTTGTCGCCATCCGGGGTTGATGCTCAACGGTGTACTGCCTGCGGGAAATGTGCAGAGGTCTGCCGGTTTCACGCAGTCACAAAAATAAAAGATTCCATTCTTTTTTTTCCGAATCTTTGTCATATCTGCGGGGCGTGCTCTTTGGTCTGCCCGCATGAGGCAATCACGTATTCCTCCCGGAAAATCGGAGAGGTTATTCACGGAAAGACTGAAAACATGGAGCTCTCCTATGGCCTGCTTGAAACCGGTGAAGGGGGGATGACGCCCCGTCTGATACGTGAGGTAAAAAAGCATTATGGAAATGATATCACTATCCTTGATTCGCCGCCGGGAACATCCTGCCCGGTTGTTGAAACGGTGAAGGACGCGGATTTGTGCGTAATGATTACCGATCCGACCCCATTCGGTATTCATGACTTGAAACTTGCCGTTGCCATGTGCAGGGATCTTGGAAAGGAGCCGGTGGTAATTGTTAATCGGGCAACAGAGGGCGATGTCTCAGTCAAAGAAGTCTGTGCTGAAGAAAACCTGAAGATTATCGGTGAAATACCTGATGAGCGGAAGATCGCAGAGTGCTATTCTGAAGGAGAAATTGCGGTCTTGAAATTTCCCGAACTTCGGGAGCTCTTTTGCAGTATAGCGGTGAAAATACAAGCCCTTGCACGGCAAAAAACCGCTTCTGTTGTGCGGGGAAACGCTGGCAGGCCTGATTCTTTCCGCGCGCAAGAGGTGGTGTTTTATGATGAGTTGAAAAGCGGTTCTTCCGGTTTGGTTCCGCAGATAGTGGTGATTAGCGGAAAGGGGGGAACGGGAAAAACCTCTCTTGCCGCTGCGTTTTGCGCCCTGGAAAAAAATATTTCGATTGCCGACTGTGATGTTGACGCCTCTGACCTCCATCTGCTTCTGCAGCCGGAGGTACACCTTGAGGGTGCGTTTTCCGGGGGAATGCGGGCTGAAATAGATGCGGCGCGATGCAGCCGCTGCGGGAAATGTTATGAAGCGTGCAGATTTGACGCGGTAAAAAAAATTGAAACAGAGAAAAGTTTTTTCTACAGAATTGATCCTGTCGGATGCGAGGGGTGCGGCGTGTGCACCCTTGTCTGCAGGGAAAAAGCGGTGCGTTTTAACGCTGCGGTAAACGGGCTATGGTTTGATGCACATACCCGTTTCGGCCCGATGAGCCATGCCCGGCTTTTCCCCGGCGAAGAGAATTCCGGCAAACTTGTTTCTCTGCTGAAAAACAGGGCTCAGGTATATGCAGAACAGAACAACAGCAGGCAAATCTGTATCGATGGATCGCCGGGAATCGGGTGTCCGGTTATTGCTTCTTTGAATAATACACAGTATGCAGTGATTGTTACCGAGCCGACCGTATCGGGGATTCATGATCTGAAACGAATCCTCGATGTTATTGTATTTTTTAAAATCAAAGCCGGGGTGATTGTCAATAAATCAGATATTAATCCAGGCAAGACTCAGGAAATTGAAATCTATGTAAATGAAAATAAATTTGACTTTCTGGGAGAAATTCCGTACGACAAGGCGGTTACCGAGGCGCAGAAAAAAGGGGTAACAATTGTGGAATATACGGATACAAAAGTATCCGCGTCAATAAAAGAAATCTGGAAAAAAGTCAACAATACTATTAACAAGTAACAGGAGGAAACATGGCAAAAAAAATAATTGTCATCGGCGGTTCTGCCGCCGGCCCGAAAGCAGCGGCGAGGGCACGAAGAATTGATCAAGAAGCCGAAATAACCATTATTCAAAAGGACAAGGATTTGTCGATGGCATCCTGCGGTTATCCGTATTATGTCGCCGGGTTTTTTGACGATCGAAACATGCTGCTCGCCGCGCCGACCGGGGTTGTGCGTGACCCAAAATATTTTATAAACGCAAAAGGAATCACCGCGTTAACAGAAACAGAAGTTATCGAAATTGACCGGAAGGCCAAAAAGATATCCTGCAGAAATATCAGCACCAATGAAAGACTGGTTCTTTCTTATGACAAACTGATTATCGCGACGGGCGCGCTTCCCAAATTGCCGCCGGTAAAAGGGCTGGAGCTTGAAGGGATAACCACATTGCAGTCAATGAAGGATGCGGATTATCTTCGAAAGATACGGGACGACGCGCAGATTAAAAAAGCGGTGATTATCGGCGGAGGCCTTATCGGGATCGAGACGTGCGAAGCACTTGAACTGGCAGGAATAGATCTGACGGTTATTGAAATGCTTCCGCAGTTATTGACCTTTCTTGACTGGCAGCTTGCCAAAATCGTCGAAAATCATGTGAAGAGTAAAAGTGCAAATGTAATAACGGGGAATGGGCTTGCCGAGTTTCTGGGAAAAGACGGAAAACTTGTCGGGGTAAAACTGACCAATGGAACCGAACTTCCGTGTGAACTTGCGGTTGTGGCCATCGGGGTAAAACCGAATACTTCAATCGCGGCAAACGCGGGAATCGAAATCGGTGAAACCGGCGGTATCGTGGTAAATGAAAAAATGGAAACTTCTGATCCGGATATTTATGCGGTGGGAGATTGTGTCGAGTTGAAAAATCTTATCACCGGGAAAAAGACGCATGCTCCGTATGGGGATCTCGCAAATCTGGAGGGACGGGTCGCCGGAGAAAATGCGGTTTCCGGCGGTAACGCAACGTTTCCCGGAACGATTCAGACCGGAATCTGCAAAGTATTTGATTTTTCCGCAGGGGTGACCGGTCTGTCTGAAACTGCAGCGAAGAAAGCCGGCTTTACCGATATTGAAACGGTCGTTAACGCCAGCCCGGATAAACCGGGTTTTATGACCGGAAAACTGTTGGTAAGCAAGATGGTCGTGGAAAAGAAGACCGGCAAGATTTTGGGCCTGCAATGTGTGGGCCCGGGCGATGTGTCGAAGCAGATTGCCATGGGCGCAATGGCAATCATGGGAGGGCTGACTATTGACCGGCTGGTGAACGCGGATCTCCCCTATGCGCCGCCGTTTTCGCTTGCAATCGACCATTTCATCGCCACCAGCCATATCATGCAGAACAAGCTTGCAGGACTCATGCACGGAATTACCGCGGCTGAACTGAAGGAGCTGGTCGATAAAAAAGAAGACGTGTATATTCTGGATGTCCGGGGACCGGACGAGTTTGAGGAGATCAGGCTGGGGATCGGCGAGGTACTCATTCCGCTCGGCGCATTGCGCAACCGCCTTGGCGAATTGCCGCAGGACAAAAACAAACCAATTGTTTGTTTTTGTAAAATATCGCTTCGCGGGTATGAAGCTGCCCGACTGCTTGAATGGAAGGGGTATACAAACGTTCGGGTGTTCGAAGGCGGGATCATGGCCTGGCCGTACCAGCGGGAGAAATAAAATTTTTACTGTAATATTGTGATCCCGGTTCTATGCCGGGATTTTATTATTCGAAAGATTCATATGCTTCTATAATATCCAGATACACCCCGTCAAAACCCGCATTGATGATTTTGTCAAGACACGCTTCCGGTGAACCGTATATGATCGCCTGCCAGTCAGGCTCCCAGTAATGAACAATGTAGTTCCCCTCCCAGTCGGGGTTTTCTTCTCCCAGCCATTCAGGCGGGGTGGTATTCCAGGCAGGATCCCAGTACGGGCGGTAATCCTCGGCTTCGCCAATACTCATATAGGCGATCACCAGCCGGGAACTTCCGTTGGCTTTTGTTTTCATCGCGCTGACTTGTGCCGGGGAAAGCAGGGTGCCGTCCGCATCATAAGGGTCGATGAGGATAAGGTCGTAATTGGTTGCCTGAATTGCCGCTACCAGCGCATCACCGTCGGCATACTCTGACGGATTGATCAGGTAGAGAAAGTTTTTCACCGCGGATAAAGAGGTGATATCCGTAGAGTTTTCATTATTGGGAGTTGCAGGATAGGAAGGAATATTGTTCAGCTCCCTGTGGTCAGCGGCGAAGGAAGCGTATCCCTTTAGGTCGTTTTGTGAATATGAATCATCCATTTTTGCCTGGGTGAAACAATAATCGGTTACCAACACTGCAACCCCGTTCTCCTCGGCTAAATCAAGAAATGCGATCATGGCGTCTCGTTCAGCAGAAGGTGTGGCGATATTATCGTCGTTGTAACCATAAAAGAGATCTTCCTGCCCCTGACCGTCAATCGCGGCGATGTATGCATCTGCAATGTCGCTTTCAGGATCTCCGGGCTCCAGGGTGAGCAGTTCGTTCCCGTTTTGGGGAATAACAATAAAATCGGCATTTGAAAGATGTGCATAGTCGCTGATTTCAATGATGAAGGTACGCATCAGCTCACGGTACTGTGGGTCAATTTCTCCGTCCCCGCCGGTCCCGCAGGAAAAATAAATACAAATAATGAAGAAAAAAACAATTGTATTTTTCAATAATATCTCCTTTAAAACCGCCAGTGAATACTGGACATCAGTTTATTATAGAAAGCTTGTGGAAACAAGCGGTAATTATTTGAATGACTTGCCGTTCTCCGGATAAAAATATTCTGGAATTGGTGTAAAATAATGTTTTCTAATGTGTTACAGTACGTTATGAAAAATAAATTCCTTGTTTCCTTTATGGTATGTGCGGTTTGTGCGGCTGTTTCTTTATCAGCATGCGCCGGTATGAAAAATTCCGGGCGGCCTGTGCCGCCCTCAACCGGGGAGGGCCGTTTTTTTACCGTGAGTGACGGAGCGGAAATCTTTGTCTATACCTATGCCCCGGAACTGGAAATCGAGGCGACGATTTATATCCTCTCCGGGATCACCGGCATTAATCACCGGATGGAAACTGATGTCATCAAAACATTGGCGGGAAAGCACAACCGGATTGTAGTGATCCACCCACGGGGAACCGGGTATTCTTCCGGCACGCGCGGCGATATACAGGATTTTCACCGGTTTCTGAAAGATTATGTGGAAATAATCAACGCTGATTTTTCAGGAGAAAACAGACCAGAAAAACTGGTGCTTTTTGGCCACAGTATGTCCACGGCAATCGCGATGCATGCTGCAGCGCAGTTATCACGGGTTGACGGGATTATTCTGGTGAATCCGCCCTATAGTATGAAGGAATCCGAGGGGATGACTCCCGGATGCGGCGCGTATATCAATTATGCGGGGTATTATATTTTTGCTCCCCACACTCCGGTGGTGAACATGGCCGGAGACCCTGCGCTTATAAAAAACGAAAAAGAGCGCAGGGAGGCAATCGAGCGCGGGAATGATCCCCTGCTGGTGCGATATTTCAGTATGTACATGATGAGCGAGTCGCGGAAACTGATGGACCGTATGGTTGAAATGGCCGCATTGATGGAGATGCCTCTGCTGCTGGTCTACGGCACCGACGACAGTATTGTCGATAAAAAAGGATGTGATGAAATTTATTCTGCATGGAAGAGTACAAATAAAAAATATCTGCTGATAGAAAATGGTCCCCATGGCAAACAAACTGTGATAGAAGGTGGCTCTGCAATACGCGGATGGATTCATGATTCTGTTGAAATAAATTAATTTGAATCCAGGCGTTTTGGCAGGCTGTTAAAACTGCCCGGTTTTCAACAACACCAGTGTACACGCCTCCAGAACAGAGATGCCGTGTGGTTCCAGGGTCTTTTTTAAATCATCAGATTCTGTGCCGGGGTTTAGAATTATTCTTCGTGGTTTTTTTTTGATAATATCTGCAAGCATCTCCGCAAGCCGTGTTGGATTCATGTATACAGTCACCGTATCAATGTTTTCTGTTATATCAGTTACCTTTTTATAACACGCAACATTTTCGATGCGTTCATGAAAGGGATTGATTGGATAGACGCGGTATCCCTTTTCCATTAACAGCTTCTGGGCCATGTTCGCATAGCGATCGGGTTTTGGGGATGCTCCCAATATGGCGATATTTCTATTTTGTTCTTTCAAGGTTCACTCCATATTAAAGAAATCGGGATAATAATGATACAAGATAAAGTATTCTGATCCGGATCTAAATCGTAAGTATATTAATCTTATTTCAGACATTTGTCTATTGTCTGTTTTACATTCTTGCCATTCCCGGCCATATCCGGTAAATTTGAAGCCATGACAAATAAATCAATTTCAACCAAAAAAGGCGACTGTGGTGAAACCGGATTATTGAACGGGAAGCGGATACAGAAATATGATCTGCGGACAGAGACCTGTGGAACCATGGATGAAGCTTCAAGTTTTATCGGCATGGCTCGTGCCAAGTGCAATGACGAGGCAATTTCCTCCGCGCTCCTTTTGGTGCAGAAACATTTGTATCTGATGAACGCTGAACTTGCCTGTCCGGATCCCTGTAAAGAATTAAAAGAAAAGCTGTCAGACACGGAATTAAGGGAAATAGAGGACATTCAGCAGCTCGTTGAATCAAAACTCGAACTTCCAAAAAAATTTGTGATTTACGGTGAGCGTGAACTTTCTTCTATAATAGATACCGCTCGTGCGGTGATACGCAGGGCCGAACGCAGGCTTGCGGAACTTTCCGCTGCAGAACAGATTCGCCCGATACTACTGCGATATATAAACCGGGCATCTGATTTCCTTTTTTTGCTTGCGAGATATGATGAGCACAGTCACGATGCACCGTATCGCCATTTCAAATAATAAATTATTTGTCAGGTAAAATGATTATAAGCAGGGGAGGCTTCGCATGAAAATTATTGAATGGATTGTAAATCCGGCATCATTTATATTTTCCTCAATCCCCGCAGTTGTCGTTTTGCTTTTTGCCGCAGCGCTTGTCCTGTCTGCAACAGGCTTTTACCGTCTTGTCTATTTTATCAGTATTGGATACGGATTTTCCATTGCCGGAATGGCGATCATTTCTGCGGTGGTATTCAATTATGGGCTGACATGGTTTTCGGTGCTTCACGCTTCCCTGCTCGCGGTATATGGCCTGCGGCTGGGACTGTTTTTGCTGCGGCGTGAGTTCCAGGCATCGTACAAAAAAGAACAGGAAGAAATTCAAAAGGAATATCCCGCACGGAAGGTTGTGCTGAAACTCGCCATCTGGATAACGGTTTCACTGCTTTATGTGATCATGGTGTCGCCACTGGTATTTCATCTTGAAGCGGTCTGTTCTCCTGTGTTTTCGACTATAACGATTGTCGGGTTGATTGCAGGTTTTGCGGGGCTGGGCATCGAGGCGGCTGCTGATTTCCAGAAGTCTGCATTCAAAAAAAAGTACCCGGCACGGTTTTGTGATTCGGGATTATATCGTGTTGTCCGCTCGCCGAACTATTTCGGAGAAATTCTCGTGTGGCTGGGCAGCTTTCTTGCCGCGATTCCTTTTTACGGGAATGATTTATGGCGCTGGATTTTCGCTGCAACCGGGCTGGCAGTCATTATTCTAATTATGCTTGGTTCGGCAAAACGTCTGGAAGCAAAACAGGAGGAACGCTATGGTGCCGACATTGCTTTTAAAGAGTATTGCAGGAGAACGCCGATTCTTTTTCCGCTTGTACCGATAAAGAGCCTGAAAAAGCTGAAAGTATATCTGGGGTAGGATTGTAAATCATAATATGGAATTGCACATAAAGCTCACCAGGCACACAAAGATGCTTTTCATTTAAGGGCCCAGCCCCCTTTCTTTTCTCCCCTCTGCGTCCCTCCGCGTGCTCTGCGTGGGTGATCCTTCGAGACGGGCTCATTACATTCGCCCTCCTCAGGATGACAATATCATGCGCACATTCATCTGCGGTTTATTTCTCTTCATTCCTCCATTCATACCAAAAAGCACATGCCTCTTCAGGCTTCCGGCGATTCTCCATACCAAAAAGTATATTTCAGCGAGACAACAGTTTTCTATACTTTGGAGTATATCAATAGATGGGGGAGAATTATGGAACTCGAAGTCATTACCAAAAAACCAAAAAGTAAAAAATACAAAAACCCGATTCTTTTCATACACGGCATGTGGCACGGTGCCTGGTGCTGGGAACCGCATTTTATGCCCTGGTTTGCTTCTCTCGGGTTTGAATGTCATGCGCTCAGCCTGCGTGGCCATGGAAAAAGTGAAAACAGCAAATCGCTGCGATTTACTTCGTTCGAAGACTATGTCGCGGATGTGAGGCGAGTGGCAGATGCTTTACCGGAAAGGCCGATTCTTGTGGGCCACTCCATGGGCGGGATCATTATCCAGAAACTTATGGAGACAGAAACATATCCGGCAGCGGTTTTGCTTGCTCCGGTTCCTGCCAGGGGACTTTTGGGTGCATCCTTCAGATTTTTCTTTCGGCATCCGCTGGTTTTTTTGAAGCTCGGACTCACCATGAGCATGTATCCGGCAATCGATACACATGCACTGTGCAAGGAAATGTTTTTCTCGGCAGATATGAGTGAACATACGACAAACCATTTTTTTGCCTGCATGCAGGATGAATCATACCTGGCGTACCTCCAACTGATCGCATTTGCGCTCCCCAAAACAAAAAAAACAGGGATGCCGCTTTTATTACTGGGGGCCGAAAACGATATGGCCTTTACGGTTGAGGAAATTCACGATACCGCCGAAAGATACGGGGTGAAAGCAGAGATCATTCCCGATATCGCGCACGATATCATGCTCGAGAAAAACTGGCTGGAGGCAGCAGACCGTATTCATAACTGGTTTCAGGAAATTGGTATCGATAAGTATTCCGGAGATGAAACCGGGGAATCAGCCGCTGCGGATATCCAGGATATGGTTTCTTCATATTACGGAAAAATGGTGGAAACAGGATAAGTACTGCTTGCCCGGAAGCCGTGAAATCTGTATGTTTTTGAAATGACACAGGACATTATTCACCTTCTGCTTGCCCTTCTTCCGCTTGCATGGCTGTTCGTGGGGATTGCAAAAATAAAAATGCCGCTCTATCTCGTGGGGATAACGTCACTCCTGCTCGCAGCGGTCATCTCGCATCTGGGGTTCTCATTTTCACCGCTGCTTTTGGCACAGGCATCCATAGAGGGATTTCTTATTGCCCTGTTCCCGATCATTCATGTCATCCTTGGGGCATTGTTTGTTTATTCGGTGAGCGTTGAATCCGGGGGCATAGAAGATGTCAAGGCGCTGCTCATGAAGGTATCGCCGGACCGAAGGATTCAGGGGCTTTTGATCGCATTCGCGTTTGGGGGATTTCTGGAGTCGGTGACCGGGTTTGGAACCTCTGTTGCCATTCCGGCCGGGATATTGATCAGCATGGGGTTCAAGCCGCTGCGCGCGGCAGTGCTGTGTCTGGTTGCGAATACGGTTCCGGTTGCGTTCGGGCTTTTGGGTGTGCCGGTGATTACTCTTGCCAGGATCACGGCCCTGCCGGTCGATATTCTCTCGGTTTTTACCGCACTGCAGCTCTCTCCGATTATCATCCTTTTGCCGCTTGTTCTGGTGGTCATCATCACCCGGCAGTTGAAGGGCCTTGGCGGTGTCGCAGTCTTTGCGCTGGGAAGCGGGATCATGTTTGCCGCGGGACAAACGCTCACCGCCTGGTTTATCGGGCCAGAACTGCCTGCAGTTGTGGGTGCGATTGCCGCGGGCGGATTTCTTGTTGGAGCCGCCAGAATGTTTCCGGTGAAACATCCCTGGACATTTGAGGAGAAAGAAAACACATCTCCCAAGCAGGATATTGTTATTCCTCCCGCACGTGCGTTGGCAGCCGTGTCGCCCTATATCATCATCCTTGGGCTCACGCTTGTATTGCGGATTCCCGTGATTGCCGCGATTTTTAAAAACAATATATTTTCACCGGGCATCACGGTCTACAGCGGTGAGGGTGCGAAATCAGTAGAGATTGCCTGGGCAACGGGTGCCGGAACAATATTACTGCTTTCCGGCGTAATATCGGGTATTATACAGAAACTTTCGATCCGGCGGATCGGAAGAGCAATGTGGCATACCATGAAAAAAATCGGGCTTACCGCCGTGACGGTGCTCTCGATTGTCGCGCTTGCGCGGGTCATGACCTACAGCAATATGGTTGGCTCAATCGCCGCTGCAGCCGGGACGTTCGGCATGTTTTTTCCATTAGTATCTCCCTTTATCGGCATGCTCGGCACTTTTTTGACCGGCAGCGATACATCGTCGAATATTTTATTCGGCAGCCTGCAGAAGCAGAGCGCCATTGCAGCAGGGGTTTCGCCGGAGTGGCTGGCCGCAGCCAATACCAGCGGCGCGACCGCCGGGAAAATGATTTCGCCGCAGAGTCTGTCGATCGCCGCGGCCTCAACCGGCCTCGCCGGCAGGGAGAAGGAATTGTTCAAAGGGACAGTGCTGTTCTGTATCGCCTATGTCGCGGTCATGGCGGTGATTGTTTTTGTGTATACGCTGTTTTAGAATTTTATTTCCCGAAAATAATTATGCCCGATGCATAAACAGGTAACACTTTTCTATTGTTTTTGTGTTCAAGAGTTGGTTTGCAATTAAAACCAACCAATATTTTACAAGGACACAAAAATGAATAAATTATTCTTTTGCCTTATTGTATTGATGACTGTATCCTCATTTGCTTTCGCTGCGGAAGTGAAAGCTGCTGTGTCGGATTCCATTAATCCCCTGCTTGCCTGGTTTAACCTTGGCGGTATTTTCATGTACGGTATTTTACTGCTTTCTATTATTGCATTGGCGGTAATCACAGAGAGAGTGATTGTATACCGCGGCGAGAAAATCCATCGGTTAAAACAATACGGGAATCAGGCGCTATCGCTGTTGAAAGAATCCAAAAAAATAGAAGAGGCTCATCAGTATTTAATCGGGAAAAAAAGTACTCAAACAACCATATTGGCCAATGGGTTGAATATGAGTCAGTTCGGCATCGACCGGGTTGAAAAAACCATCGAGGCACAGGCAAAAATACTTGTCGCAAAACTGGAAAACAAACTGAATATTCTGCAGGCCATCGGGACAACAGCGCCGCTCCTTGGATTTTTGGGAACCGTTGCCGGAATGATCAATGCGTTTCAGGCAATTGCGGTTGCCAAAGAAGTGAACGCGCAAACCGTGGCATCGGGGATATTTGAGGCGCTGGTGACTACAGAGTTCGGGCTGATCATCGCCATTCCGGTATTTTTTATCTGCAACTATTTTTACCATCGGGTTGATACCTTTGCTTCGGAAATGGAACGGATATCAGAGGAAATGATTAATTTCAAACTGATTAATGGGATTACCTTTCAAAAGGCGGAGTAGGTAATGAATATTTTGAGGAAGCGAAAAGCAGATCACGAAATACCGTCTTCGTCACTCTCTGATATCGCGTTTCTGCTTATCATCTTTTTTATGGTAACGAGTGTATTTATTCTAAGAGAAGGACTGGTGACTATTCTTCCAAAAACAACGTCGGAACCGGTTACCGTTGAAAGCAAGGACCTGCTGAAAATCGGTATTGAACCGAACGGTTTGGTTGTTGTTGATGGCAGGGAATATGAAATCGAGACCCTGCATGATGTGTTACTGCCGATGAAAGATGATGGAAACAAGGTAGCGAAGATACGGATACACCCGCAGACAGCATACAAAGATGTGGTTTTTGTTGTCGGTGAGCTTCAGTCAGCCGGCCTGACCCGGCTTTCGATTAAAAAGAAGGAATTGCATGATTAGTGTTAAACGAAAACGAAGAAAAACAACCATGGTGATGTCATCACTTGCGGATGTGGCATTTTTGCTTCTTGTTTTTTTGATCGTGACGAGCACGATCAATATGAACAACGATATGGATATCACCGTCCCGGTTTCGGATTTCACCCGGGTTGTTCACAATGAACGGGCATTTGATATTTTTATTGATGAAACAGGAAATATATTCACAGACAAAAAAAAGAACTCGATGGAAGAACTCAGAATACTTACACTGCAGGAACAGGCTGGTTATCCGCAGACCATTTTTTTTATTCACGGGGAGGCAACCGCAGAATATGAGAAAATTGACGGTGTCCTTGAACTGTTAAAACAAAACAATATCCGCAATGTTGTACTGACTGCAAAAAAGGAAACCTTATGAAACCTGGTATGTTAATTGTGATGCCAATGCTTTTTATTATCCAGGGGATATTCGGGCTGGAAATTCATGTGGCGGATTTTCAGGGGAAAACCCTGGCTGATGTCACGGTGGTGATCCCGCAATTGCTCATTGAAGATTACACAGATGAGGACGGAAAGGTCATTATGGAAAATATCCCCTTGGGGACCTATACCCTCGTTGCAGTGCTGCCCGGTTATGAAAAATGGGAGAGTACCATCACCGTTACGGAAGGCGTTGACGTAATTAACATTACGCTGACTCCCGCGGTTATTGCAGTCGAAGGGGTGACAATCTCTGAAAAAAGAAACAAGGGAACAGTCAGCGACCAGACAACCGTGGAAAACGAAGATTTTCACCGGACTTCGGAAGGAATGCTGAACGACGCAACGAATACTCTTAAAACGCTTCCCGGGATTGCCTCGAGCGGAAACAGTTTCGACAGCTCCATGTATATTCAGGGCGGCGCCCGTGACGAGTGGGTTGCCCGAATGGATGGGATCTATATTTTTATGCCGGAAAGATGGGGAGGGAATTTGTCCATGTTTAATCCGAAGTGGATCGATTCCATTGACATGTATACGGCGGGATATCCGGCTCAATTCGGACAGGGTCTTTCCGGTATCCTTGATGTAAAGATAAAAGACGGAAAGACTGGGCGGTTTGGAGGATTTTTTGACATATCGGCAATTGGAAGTGAATTGCTGCTGAATGGTCCGATTACGGAAAATTTTTCTCTCTTTTTTGATATGCGCAGAACGTATTATGACTGGATCATGAATTTGATAGAAAACGCGGACGGCGGGACGATTCAGTATCCGTATTTGTGGGACGGTGTATTGAAGCTTACATTCAGCGTTTCAGACAATGACACGCTGTCCCTGCTGGGATATGGATCATGGGAGGGAATGAATTGGGACATGATCGGCATTGAAGGGGAGAATGCGCCTGATACGGGGCATTTTGTGTATAATTCATTTAACTTTGTCGGCATGCTGAAATATGAACATGTTTTCGACAGCGATGATTATTTCGAAATATTGTTCGGGGCTGTCCCGGGCGTTCTGGAAAGTGATTTCAGCGGTAATGCTTTGATCACTTCACACAATACCATGAACACAGCTCCTGTTCAGCTGGGCGCTGATTTTTATCTCAACTCGCTTGAGAATCATTCCCTGACCATCGGATGTCATGGACTGATGAATATTTTAACCGGGAGCGCGGATGCGACGGTCAGCTATATGCAGGCGGATGGAACATGGGTGGAAGATGAACCGCAGGCTGTTATTCTCAATAACAATATCCTGTATTTTGTTTCGGCCAATATAATGGATGACTGGGAATTGTTCCCGAATTTGATCATTCAGCTGGGTGTATGGACCGATTATTTTACCGGTACTAACGAAATAAAAATAATGCCGCGCGGTGGAATCAAGTATGAAGTTATCGATGACCTGGCAGTTTTTGTCCGGGCAGGCCTTTATAATTTGCATCCCTTCTCTCCTTTTTTATTGGACACTGATGCTGGTAATCCGGCATTACTCGGCAAAGAAGCGGTACATATTACCAGTGGTGTCGATTTTTCAAACGATTCCTATGCTCTGTTAATAGAAGGATTTTACAAGACCTATAACAATCTTGTGATGGATGATGTCGTGTTGAATTATAACAATAACGGAGTCCGGGAGGTGTGGGGATTCGATGTGTATTTGCAAAAAAAAGCCGTGGATGATGATTGGATTAATGGGTGGGTATCCTATACCTGGGTATATGCCCGGGAAAAAGTAACAGAGAGGTCTCCGGAAACCCCGACAGAAGGGTATGCGTCTCCCCTGAATGAATGGTACACCCCGGATTACGCCCGGGAGCATACACTTTCCTCGGTAATCGAACTCACGTATCACGCAAATGAATATACGCCGGTACTCAACTGGTTGAATGACTGGAAAATATCATTCGATTTCCGTTTTATGACAGGAAAAACATACACACCGACCGTAGATGCGCTTAAGGTCGATACGCCCGCGGACGGTGCGCAGTATTTGTATATCCGCGGGGATTATTTAAGCAATACCACCCCGCCGATCATCAAGCTCGATATCAAAGTGAGTATTCCCTACTCATTGTTTTCATTGATCAATGTTTTCGGCGGTGATGTAAAAACATCATCATATATATCTTTTATCAATGTTCTGAATTGCAGGAATATAATAAATTATGGATATGGTGTTGATGCGACCGCGGCAGCATCAATTCCCGGTGGAAACTATGTTGGCTCCAGTGCGATTGTCCGAAATGATTTTATTGATACGCCGTTTATAGTGCTGGGAGGAATGAAAGTTGAGTTTTAGTTTGTCATATAAAAAAAACAGGGCAGCATCCGCTTTAATTACATTTGCTGCGGCGCATCTTTTCAAAATATTGATTGGAATATCCGCTATCCTGCAGGCGGGTATAATAATATTGTATCCGCCTGCTTCAGGCCAGAAGCAGGTTCTGTGTGTATCGACACAGCCGATCAAGTTGATTCACCTGATTGAAATAACGGAACCCATTGAAGATAATGAGGCTGTTGTCCAAAAGGTCCTGTCGGACGACATCGAAGAAATTATTGCACCCAGGGCAGTAAAAGAAATAATAACTCCCGAGAGCATGGATCATCAGAATATTGTCATGAGCAGTTATATGTCGGTGTACAGTATTGATGTGCTTCCCCGTCCGGTGGTATTCGGAAAAAAAACATATCCGTCAGCCGCAAGGGAAAAGGCCATGGAAGGAAAGGTAATTCTGGAGGTATTTCTTGACGCGCAGGGAAATGTTGTGGACATACTCATTATAAAAAAGGCCGGATACGGATTTGAGAGAGCGGCAATTGATTATATCAAGACTGCCAAATTTACACCAGCTGAACACAAGGGACAAAAAGTTCCGGTGCGGATGCGCTATCCGGTGACCTTTTCATTGACAGACTGATTGCTGATTCACGGTTGCGTACCCTGAACTCCGCGATATGCAAAAATCCTTAATAAATTGAAAATGTGCCGTGACTTCGTTATAATGTTGTTATGTTTAGTTTCCAGCATATTTCAATTGCCATTTTTTTAATATTAATTTCAAGTATCTTGTTAATTGGCGTTCTGGGTTTTTGGGTCGTCCATGAAATATATCTTCTCATTGAAACATCAAATAACGGCCTTCAATTAATTGCCGATGTCAGAAAGGTTCAGGCCAATACCTATTCTCTTCTTATAACCGAAAATCTGGATGTGGGCTATATTCTCTGGGGAGAATGTGTGCAAAAATATCAGCAAAACCTTGATCGATTCAATAATTCTGAAAGACTGCAGGTTTTGCTGCAGGATGAATCGATCCTGATTAACTACAAGGCATTTCAAATTCTGTCCCGGCGCGCGCTTGAAAGTATTACCAATATTGAGAAAGAATACCGGGAGATCAGGAAACAATTGCCCTATGGATTTGGGGGCCTTTTTCTGGAGCAAAATCCGTCTCTGCAAACAAAAATAAATGATTTTGCATTACTGTGCCGGGAAACCGGTAATTATTTTTCATCATCATATGAAAACACAATTTCTCCCCTCACGGCATCTCTTTCCATGGAAAGTGAAAAGCTTCAATTTCAACTGCTCGTTATTTACCTGGGAGTTTCTTTTTTTATCGTTTCCGTTTCCGTACTGTTGTCGATTTTTCTCCAGAAAGAGCAGAGCCGAAGAAAGGCGGAGATACATGAAATGGAGGCGGAGATCAACAAGCTGGAATCACTCGGGATTTTTGCGGGTGGTATTGCCCATGATTTCAATAACATTCTCACCGGTGTTGTAATAAATCTTGGTCTTGTCAAGACCAGACTGGATGATCATTCCGAATTGTCTGAAATGGTCTCTGAAGCGCAAGATGCTGCGCTAAAAGCAGCCAAAGTATCATCACAATTCTTAACCTTTACAAAAGGTGATGCATTGGTGCTTGAGGTAAAAAATATATCGGGATTGATTACCTACACAACCGGTTTCGTTTTACGGGGCACGAATATCAAATGTGTCCATGAAATAGCAGGCGATTTATGGAATGCCGAGATTGATGAGAATAAAATTTGCGAGGTGTTGACAAATATTTTGTTGAACAGCGTACAAGCCATGCCGGATGGCGGGATTATTTATGTCAAAGCGGAAAACGAGACAGTGAAAAGAAATAATAAAGCCAGGGTGCGCCCGGGAAAGTTTATTCACCTCTCGGTGAAGGATGCGGGTAAGGGAATTCCGGACCATTTGAAAAAAAAGGTATTTGATCCTTTTTTCACGACGAAATCGGCCGGAAGCGGACTGGGCCTGGCTGTGTCCTATTCGATCGTTAAAAAACATTCAGGTTCCATTTATTTTGAGACTCTTGAAGGCAGGGGAACTGTATTTCATATTTATCTGAAAGCAACAGATAAAGAAGTTGTGGAAACCAAAGAACTCCCTGCTGCTGTTGTAAGGAAGGGAACAGGGCGGGTTCTTATAATGGATGATGTCGAAGCGATCCGAAAATCCGGGGCAAGACTCCTTGAAAGCCTTGGGTATGCAGCGGAGACAGCAGTAGATGGACAACAGGCAATTGATTTGTATAAACAAGCCATGGAAGATCAAAACCCATTTGCGGTGGTGATTTTGGATGTGACGGTTCCCGGCGGGATGGGGGGGAAGGAGGCAATGCAAGAGTTGCTGCACATTGATCCCGGGGTCAAGGCGATTGTCTCGAGCGGTTATTCAGAAGATCCTGTCATGGCGTATTTTGGGGAATATGGATTTAAAGGCGTTTTGCGGAAAGCATATACTCTTGAAGACATGAAAGAAGTCCTTGAAAGGGTAATTTACCCGGAAAAATAAAAAACGAATTCTTTCCTCGCTCAGCGGGAGGCATTAATTATTATTTTCTGAACGGTATCAATATCTTTTCGGGAAAAATAACCTATAGAAATAAAATACTCCCAAACCGGCATAACAGCTTTTTCAAATATCCTGATTTTATCAGGAGCAATAATGTTTATCTGGAGTTTGTCCTGAAGAAAATCAAGGTATGTATTTTCTGATTCAATCCAGATTCTGTTGCTATAGTTCATTGTCTCCTGAACGACACTGTCAAATAGTAACTGAAGTTCCTTTGGCAAATCATGGTACCACTGTGGGTTTACATAAAACGGATCCGGGTGAATTTGCCAGTTGATTATTGACAGATATTTTTGAACTTCGTAAAACTTCATGTCAACGATATTCGAGAAAGGGTTTTCCTGTCCATCGACAATCCCTTCTTTCAGGGATAAATAGGTGTCGGTATAATTAATTTGCTGCGGATTTGCCTTCAGTGCTTCAAACGTCTTGATTGTGACCGGCAGTGGAGGTGTTCTCAGATTCATGTTTTTGATATCTTCATAAGAAGTGATTGGTCGCTTGTTGTTGCTGATATTGCGAAACCCTCCGGCAATCCCGCAGGCCGGAATATAAAAACCGTTTTGCAATGATTCGGTATTTATTGATTTCCCGAAATCACTGTCCAGAACAGCTTTTACCTCATCAATATTTCTGAATATAAAAGGAAGTGTGTAAAGAATGTATTTTTTATTTGCCCGGTCAAAGAGTCCGCCGCGGCAGCCCTGAATTATTCCCTTTTTGACCATATCAAGCACTTCATCTTCTTTGCCCAGTGTCCCCGAAAAGTGAAGTTCAACAGTTATTCTGCCGTTTGTTTTTTTCTCGAGCAATTCCTTGAAATACAGCATTGATTGGCTTCGGGGATGTTCACTATTCTGCGTATTCGCGTAAATAAATGTAATTATATTTTTTGATGAATCGTTTGTTTGTTCCTGGTTTTTAGTACAGGCCAGGATGACTGGAAAACACAACAAAAGAAAAGCAAACAGGATACGATGACATGTATTAAAATATTTCATATACACTTTTAATGATAAAATAAGACAGAGAGCCAGTCAAGCGAATTATTGGCCGGGCTTTTTATCAATGTGCGGATATTTATTGCTGAAATAATCTGTGAATAAAATTACCGGAATCAAAATTGTAAATCCAATTCCATACGCCAGAATATCCATCCAGTCGAAAGTTGAGCCGATGAGAATTCCGGCGATGGTATTCTGCTCCAGCCCGAGAAGCCGGACAATCTGGAAAAACTGCGCAATTTCGACCAGGCAGGCAAACAGAAATACTCCGATCGCGGTGACAATGGACCGGCGGGAATAAAAAATACAGATACAGGAATATATCAGCAGAACAACCAGAACATCCCCGATAAAAGGCCGGATGAATGAGTCGTGAACAAAAAGAGCAATGCACACTTCGACGCCAAAAATAATAAAAAACAAAATCAGAAACGGAATATGGATTTTTATTTTCATATGGCCCTTTCCCTGCTATATGATGACTGGTATTTGTATCGTAAAAATCGTTTCTTTTCCAGGTACGGAAGTACAGGAAATACTCCAGTTGTGTGCATCGATGATTGCCCTCACAGAGGCCAGTCCAAGTCCGAACCCCTTTTGATTGCGGGTTGAATCAGTTCTGTAAAACGGTTCAAAGACCAGCTCCAGTTCCTCTGGCTTGATCCCGGGGCCTTTATTCATAATACCAAGACACAGAGTCTTTGTTTGTTCATCGGTTTCTGCTTTCAAAACAACATTTTTGTGTTCGCCGCTGTAGCGTACTGCATTGTGAACCAAATTTTCAATAACCCGTACGATCAGGTCCTTATCCATGTTAATACAAGTTTCCGGGGAGATATCGGCATACATGGCAAATTCGTATTTTACTATTTCTGCTTCGTCTTTGTAGCAGGCAGCGATATCGGCAAGAAACTTCGCTGCATTCACTTTCTCCAGTGACAGCCGCCATTGGCCGGTCTCCATCTTTACATATTCGATCAAATGAGAAATCCTTTGATCCAGAATACCTGATTTCTCTTTCATGATACTGATGAATTTTTCCTGCTGTTGGGGTGTTTTTGCCATTCCATCCGAAAGCGCTTCAAGATAACCTGTAATTGATGCGAGCGGAGTTTTCAGGTCATGGGAGACTCCCATCAAAAAACGCGATCTTCGGGAAAACTCTTCCTTGAGTTGCCGCCGCATCTGCTCAAAGGAACGGGAAAGCGAGGTGAACTCATCGTTTCCCTTTGTTTGCAGGGAAAAATCAAGATTTCCTTCGGCAACTTTTTTTGTTGCCTTCGACAGGAAAAGAATCGATTGATTGATGCTTCTGATAATCATGACAGACATCCCTGCTGTGAAAAGAAAGATCGCAACGAGCGGAAGCAGGAAGAAAAACCGGAAATGATTCTGGAACGACAACACGGGAGATGCCAGTACAGTGATAATCGTCCCCTGCTCTCCTTCAAAATTATAGGGGAGAAAAAGGATATCCCGGGAATGGTCGTGTAATGACAATAACCCGGCGAGATTCTCGGTCGCCGCGATTGATCCCTTTGCAATAATGGGAATATTGGAATAGAGCACTCTGGAATCCTTGTCGATGACCGCGGTGGACAGGAAGGTCTCCAGGGTGCGCAGTCTTTCATACTCTTTTGATTTAATAATCTCCGGAAGATCTGCCTGGAGGGAACGAACAACAGCGATATTTTGTTCAAAGGAATCACCAAAAATATTGAATCCAAGCTGCAGCGCCATGATGATTCCCAGGAAAAAAAACGGCACGATTGTGGCACCCAGACTTAATAACATAAACTTCATCTTCAATTTCATGTACTGCTCCGATGTATCAGATCATTATTAAACCGGTATCCCTTGCCGTGAATTGTTTCCAGTATATCCGGTTTGACTGGGTCTTCCTCTATTTTTTTCCGCAGGCGCTGAATATACACACCAACAGTTGTCGTATCTCCGTATATGTTTCCCCAAATACTGTTATAAATTTCATCCGGCGTGAATGGTTTGCCGGCATTCTCGATCAGAAACGAGAGAATCTCGAATTCTTTTACAGAGAGAGCCATCCGCTCTGCATTTTTTTTCAATATAAAACCGTCAAGGTCAATTTCAAAGTCCCTGAATTGAAAAATGCGACGGGAGCCTGTTGCCGGACTGTTCCTCCGCAGCATGGCCCGGATTCGGGCGACAAGAACTTTCGGATTGAATGGTTTGCAGACATATTCATCAGCACCAATACCAAGTCCCATGATGATATCTTCATCTGCTTCACGGGCAGAGACAATCACAACCGGAATAGTATGCTGTTGCCGGAACGCCTGCAGAAATTCGAATCCGTCCATGCCGGGCAGATTGATATCCAATGTGACAAGATCAAACGATTGTTTTTTAATCAGTGAAAGTCCTTGTTCTGCGTTAAGGCTGTGTGAGACCGAGATACCGTCTTTTTCCAGATACAGTGCAATAAGATCTGCAAGCTCCTGCTCATCTTCGATTATAAGGACATTTCCCTTCATTCGTTGCTCCTGTTAAAAATTGCCGGTTCCGATTGAGGTTTTGAAATAAATCCCCAGTGTATCCTCTATTGGAGTATACTCTTCTCCTGGTTCTCCGTATGTCTGGCGCACTCCGAGTGTAAACTGTAAATAATCATTCGGTGAAAAATGTACCGAATAATTAATCATCCCGGACAGATCTGAGAAATTGCTCATCCAGAATATCCCGGCAGAAAAATCCGATGCAAACATTTCCCGCCACATGATCTGTGCGGCGCCATAATGAATTCCACGTTCAGTCAGGTCTGCCGGATCCAATTCGCCCGAACCCATCAAAGCCATAATCGCCGGCTTGTTATCCGCGATAAGGCTCTGGTCATCATATCCTGTTCCATTATAATAGTATTGTCCTGAAAATGAAATATTGAAATTATCAAACTCATCGACATATGAGTAGGTGAAACCGACTGTTGATTGAAAGAAGACCGTATCCGGCTGTGAAAAGGGGCGAAGGCCAAAGGGGTAGGTGATCAGATCGGTTGTTCGTTCCAGAAATACCCTGGAAGAGCCGGCCAGCACGACTGCCTCTCCGAAAAGGTTGACATCACCGATACTTGTCGAAATGGTCGTCATTCCTGCGATAATCCCGTTGAGTCTGTAAAAACCGCCAATACCTATTTCTGTTTTATCGAAGATGAATTCAAACTTTGGTGCAACAGCGAATTGGTCTGCTGCCATCGGATCAAGAATTGTATAAAGGTATACATTTGCGGTGGAAATCGGAAGATGCAGTTTGACAGCAACAGGGCCTTCCCGTTCAGCGTCCGGATCTTCCGGATCAATGCTCTCGAGATTGATGATGTCTGCCGGACTGTAAAAGTATCCAGTACCCCAGGTGATTGTCTGTTTTCCCGCACGAATAAAAACAATATCCTCGATGTTGAAATCAGAGAATAATTCACGAAGTTCAAACAGCTCATTCGGATCAGTTGATGAATCGGCAGTAACCTGATATTCAAGAATTCCTTTGGCAAATACGCGAAAATCTTCGAGTGGACGCGCATCCAGATAAATCTGTGAAAATAAATCGATTGTACTGGATGGATTGCCAGGGTCTGCTGTGTCTGCTGTTGTCTCGGTAGTCAAATGAAACCGGCCGCCGATTCTGGTTTGATCACTCACCAGAAGTGTATCCTTTTGTACCTCTTTTTCCACGGTCTTTTCTTCTGTTATGAATGTGTCCCCGGAAAATAATTCTTCATCTGCAACTGAATCCTGGGCCGACAAGAAGGAGGAGGCAGCGAGGAAAGAAATTATTGCAAACAGTATTGTCTTCATGTGTTCTCCTATCTGCTGACACGTTCGATGTATGCTTTTGTGAAAACTGAGTTGGGGATGGGCATTGTTGAAATATCTTCAAACGTGATCTGTGTTTTTTTCCCCTTTATCAGTTCATCGATAAAAATGATTTTGTTCGGAATATAGGTGTCTCCGGATTTTGTATAGCTCAAAAATAAGCTGGTGCGCATCAGGCGCTTGTTCAGGCTGTAGTCTTCTGTTTTTAATAAAAGATTTTCATTTTTTGTTATCCAGAATTTTTTATACGGATAGGTAACCTCGTTATGAGTTGCTTTTAAATCGAGAATCCATACATCGAAGTTTCCCAGTTTTCCGTCAGCCCATGATTCAACTGTGTAATCTTTGGAATAGGTCCACATCCTGAAGTCCGAGTTTTTTGCTTCCGATCCCTGAAAGTTCTCTTTCATGGATGAGTGCGAGAACTTGCGGCTCTCAGGATCATAGAACCATAGATTTTCTTCTGCGCGCAAATATCCCTGTCCTTTTTTTACTTCGGGTGATTGTAACAGAATGACAAACATGTCATCCCGGTCACGCCTGAACTGTCGAAGAACTGTTTTATCGATCCCCTCTTCGGGGTCCTCGTGGATCATCGTCACCTGTGAGGAAAAATCCTTATTGTCAAAATTGCTCTGCCGATCGATGTCTTCAAGCATCTTTTGAAAGTTTGGTGATGCGACAAGAGATGTTGTTATCAGTAAAAGTATTGTTGCTGTTATAAAAAAATGTTTCATGCTCATTTCCCCCAATTAATAGTTTGTTTGTAATGCCACAACGGGCTTTAATTTGGCTGCTGCGCGCGCCGGAAGCAGTACAGCGGCAAGACTCAAAAAACTTACTGTAATAATATTGCGGAATATTTCTCCAACAGGGATAACCAGGGAGAGATATCCTTTGTCCAGAAAAAATGAAATAAAAGAATCTGTTCCAAAATTGACGAGTCCGAGTATGCCTGAAATAGTAACAGAAAAAAACAGGCCTGCGGCTGCTCCCAGGAGAGCGATGATAAGTGCTTCAAAAATAAAAATGTTTCGAATATTATTTTTTTGTACACCCATCGCACGCATTGCGCCGATTTCCTGTGTCCGTTCTATCATCACCATTCTGAATGAGTTCATGATTCCTACCATGGTGATGATCATCAGAACGATAAAAATGATGAAACCGATTACATTGAGAACCTCGACAAGCGACATGATTTGATCGGTATAATCATTTAATGTAGCAATTGTGAATTTTGTTTTTTCCCAGGACTCCTCCGGTGGCACTTCCCTGATTGTCTGTACCCCCATCATTCTCATCATGTTGGCTGCCATGCGGTGTGTGTCTTCGGTCTCGTCTTTTTCAGTTTCACGGCTTTCCACTATTGCCTTTGTTTTGAGTTTTTCATAAAGAAGTTCTGTTTTCGCATCAATGCTCGCCATATCCTTCAGAAAAATATTTACTGTTTGATATGATCCTGCGGGGAGGCCGATGATTTTGTTCAAAGATTCCAGGTTTGTATATCCCGATGTAAGGCCGAAACCGGATTGATCGGCAAAGACGGCGACAAGAATAAACTCTCCGACGTTTTGCTGCCCGGTCGTGGTAGTGGTCTTGTATAATACGGTCTCGCCAATTTGAAGGTTCAGCAGCTGTACTGTTTCTGTTGAGAGCATGACCGCATTTTCTTTTGACAAATCATCAATAGTCCCTGCTGTTACTGCAAAGGCAGTCGAAAACTCTTTTTCTTCTGAAAGTAGTACCCCCTCAATTTTCTGACGATACTGTCTGGTTCCAAAAATCAGGTTCCCGCTCGTCTGTGACCTTTTGCTGATTGAAGCAATGTCCATGCGTAATGCATCAATACTCTCGAGGAGAACGGCGGAATTATTCATTACGGATACTTCCTTGTTCCGTTCGTTTACTTCTTTTCCGGTTATATAGATATGTCCACCGAACGCATTTGAAAAGTTATTTTGAATTGTAACAAGAAGTCCGCCGGTAAAACTGTTCAAAAGAGTGATTATTAAAAAACCAAAAGCGATTGCTCCCCCAAGAAGCAGGCTTCGTTTTTTCTGGCGCGTTGAATTTCTCAAGGCTATTTTCAAATATTGTTTCATGTTATATTCCTTTCTGCATCGCACGAACCGGCGATATTTTTAAGGCCACAGACACCGGATACAGGCTCGCGGCCGCGCCAAGGATGCCCACTGCCGCAAGTGCGCTTACAATTGAATTCGCTGATAAGCCTGGTTTCAATACATCACCGCCGAATAAAACGCGGAAAAACATATTTGTTGCTTCAATGCCAGTCATGTTCAGAATCCATATAAAGATACTGCCCAGCAGGACACCGGCAGTACCGAACAGGGCTGTGATGACAAGTGTTTCTGTAGTAATCATCAATCGGACAAAACTTTTTTGTCCCCCCATTGCACGAATGGTGCCTATTTCCGGGATGCGTTCTGTGATGGAAATGACAAGCGTGTTCATGATGACAATAAGAGCAACAATAAAAATGACGATGATTATAATATTGAACACTATCTGCAGGCTGTATGCCATGTCCGCTGTAAATCCGGCACCCCACCGCCAGTTCGAGACTTCAAGATCCAGATCATTCTCGAGAAAATAATCATTCAGTGTATTTGTTATTTCTGTTGCTGCCCGGTCATTTATGGTCTTTAATAATAAAAAGTGCCATGCATTATTTTCCTTCCCGGCTTCAGTGATTTCCAATGCCTCTGCGGCAAGAATAGTCTCAAAATTTGTAAATCCTTCATTTTGGGGAGATGTTGTAGATATCAATGAACTCCCGAAAATGTTATTTTCTTCGATTTCTCCCAGTAAAGCCTGTTCTGTTTCAGAGAGTTGGGCCTCTTCAATTTCCCCCACATCCATGCCGGACAATTCACGAAGAGTCTTTATATCAACCAGGGAAACCCGTTCCAGCTGTGGACTGGTTTGTCTGTACGAAAAAATACCCCATACAGTGACTTCACGGATCCTTGTTCCGCTCACTGCATTCATTCCAGAGAGCTGTAATTTGTCTCCTGCATGAATTGTTCTGTTTGTTTCTTCCCTGATTTTATCCTTATTATTTTGAGAAAGCATGATCCCTTTCTCGCCTGGAGGGAGTCGGGTTCCTTCATGCAGAATGATATTGTCCGGAAACATCGTAAAGTATTGCGATGGCTCTATTCCCCAAAGAAATGAGAATCCTGCTGATTCCTCCCCGATGCCTATTGAGGCTGCTCCCGTTGCCAGAGGATTGACATCACTTACTAGTTCACTGGAAGCCAGAAGTGCTTCAAGTTGTTCAAACTGTTCTATTTCGGGAATTTTGGCATTGGCCATTTCCGGACCCATAATGCCGAATAAAGAGAAGGTTCCTTTTGCCTTTCCGTGAACAATGAGTTCGCCGGTGTAATTGTCGATATAGGTTATCCGCATGCCGGCAGTGATGGTGTCCATAAAAGAGTTTCCTGCAACAAGAAAGAAAACACCCACCGCAATCAAAACTCCTATGATGAGGGTTTTTGCTGTATGCTCACGAAGATTACGTAATGCGATTTTGAAAATAATCATACAGCCACCCCTGTTTTTTTCTTTCTGGAGTTTTCGGTGATGATCCCGTCCTTGAGCCGGATAACATGATCTGCGATTTCAACAATCATATTGTCATGGGTACTGAATATGAATGTTGTCTTGAATTCATGATTCATTTTTTTCATCAGGTTGATGATCGTTTCTCCAGTCTCGGAGTCAAGGTTTGCGGTTGGCTCATCGGCCAGTACGATCTCCGGCCTGGTCGCAAGCGCGCGGGCAATCGCAACACGTTGACGCTGTCCGCCGGACAACTCACTTGGCCTGTGGGTTTTCCAGCTGTCAAGCCCCACTTCTCTGATGAGTGTATTGATCCAGGTCTTTTTTTCTGATGGATGCATTCCATTTTTACCGATCAGGAGCGGGAACTCAATGTTTTCATACACATTGAGTACCGGGATCAGGTTAAAAGACTGAAAAATAAATCCAAGGACCTGATGTCTTAATTGGGTGAGGGATTTATCGCTCAAAGCCGATGTGTCTGTTCCATTGATCTTAACGTTGCCCGAAGAGGGCGTGTCGATGCAGCCGATCATGTTCAGGATCGTTGATTTGCCGGAACCCGACGGCCCTGCAATAGTGATAAATTCGCCCCGTTGAATTTCACATGATACCCCCTTGAGTGCATGTACAACTGTTTTCCCAAGCGGGTAGTCTTTTGTGACATCGTGTAAGCTGATTATTGCCATTTGTTTCTCCTTTCAAAATCTTGTTTGATTTACACACCAAAACTACTTCAGTAGAGAAACGAATTACATAGACAGGGGATAAAATGTTTATAACAAATTGTTATTTGATAGTAGGAAGAAGGAGGAAGAGATTTCTCGCAGAGTACGCAAAGTTCGCGGAGTTAAACAGGAAAAAAATTAAATGGAGAGTAAGTATAAAAGGAATTACCACTACTTTTTATTATCGTGGCATGATTGCTTGTTTTATTATTGGGTGACTGTTTATAGTGGACGTTATATAAATATTCTTGTTTTGATGGCTGAGCCTTAATTATCTCTTTGCGTTCTTCGCGGGCTTCGCGCGAAATTCATTCGAATAAAGTTATACAATATCCTTGTACTTGTCCGGCCAGCCGCAGTTGACGCAGTTTTTCGCGCCCGGGGGGATCGGGGTCTGGCATTTGGCGCAGATGGGAAGGTCGTCAAATTCGGGCTTCTCCTGTTTTATTAACGGGCCGTATTTTTTTCGATATTCAGCAAGTTCCTTTTCAATCGGCCAGGTAATTAAAGCGAAAATTGCAATGAGAAATATGTTGAGAACCGGAATGAACATACCCAGTGAAAGAAATCCCGGAAGGCCTGTCTTGTGGGCAATCTTCCAGAAAATGAAAACACAGGCGGCAACCGAGGCGATAAAAAGAATCAGAAGCCCGATATTTGCAAGGTTCATAAAGGGCTGGGCTGAAGAAATATTGTCTGTGGGGAGTATATCGTTCATTTTATTTTTTCCTCCTGAAATCTTATCAGCGCCTGTGTGCGGATACTGTTATGAAGCGCGGACAGGTTCCCGACAGGATCAAATGAATCCTCTGTGCGTTTCATCACTTTGACAAATGTTTTTTGGTCACAGACCGTCACCAGGTACAGATGTTCACCTTTTGGTTTTTGTTTTTTAAAAATTGATTTATACATGGGATTGTAGTCATGAATGATGATATAGAGATTATCGAGGGAAGATTTTCCATAAATAAAATAGGTGTCGATGATCTGCTCATTTTTTCCGCTGAATGTGCCCACATACGGTGCAGCCGGCATTTCGATAGTTTTTGGTTTCTCTGAAGCCTCATCGAAGACCTCGACTGGAATAGAAGTTTCCGCGGTATCAACGAGCACAATAAAGGTGAGATCATCGTTTATAAATTTTACTTTTCCGATCAAGCTGCCGGTGTAGACATCGTATAAAAGGTCTTCCATCGGGACAAGCGGCGGGGCCTTTTCAATCCCTTCCTCCGGCACGATTTCAGGGATTTTAACTTCGGTTGCACAGGAGGAAAAAAGCAAAAATAATCCAGCATAAAGGAGTATGCGGCTCATCGGTACCCTCGCTTTCTTTTTTAAAGTATACATGTTCTGTAATTCACCAACAAGCCGGGAAACGAAAAAAAACCGTGATTTGAAAAATCACGGTTCAATAATTACCGGATAACGTGAAATCAGATTTATTTTTTTGATTTTCTGTATTCCTCGACAGTCTTCTTGAAGTGAGCCTTGTCGCCGCCGGAGTTTTTATCGATGAATTCGATCATTAGATCGATAATTCCTTCTATTTCTGTTTTCCCCTGTATGGAGCACAGGCCGCGGAACATGTTCAGAATATCATTGGGAATTCCCTTTACCAGTAAATCAACCTTTTGCATAGACTTCTCCTGTATTGAATTTATTTTCTATCAGTTTATCCCCAGTTTTTTCATTGGTCAAGTAGAAAACTTTTACTAAAAGAAATACGGACGGCAATTATGTATCCATACAAAAAGATAGAAACAGTCATTAAACCAATCACTTGAATCACTCCAGATCATGGCAGATGTTTCTAAATCCCTTCGGAATACCGTTTTGCTTCAAACTCCATTTTTAACAGCAGATGTTCGAGTGGAGTCAGCTGATCTGCGGTTTTTTGTCGAATTTCTTCGAGTGAAGGCAGGGTTTTGCATTGTGTGTACCGTATAATCGCTTCGCGCGCCTTCTGGCTGTGGTTGTTATACAGCGCTTCCTGGAAGTAATTGATGACCAGCATCTTCCCCGAATTGGTCATTTCCGCTTCATTGATGAATTCAACTATTTGAAAAATTACGCATATCAGTCTGCTTTCGTTCATTGCACTTCCTTTATTGGAAAGATTTTTTAAATATCTATTTTAATAAATATATCACAGCGGCAACTGAAAGACAACGCGCAGGGGAAAAAATCACCCGGCCGATACACGGTCGGGTGAAAAAAAAGGAGTGTGAAAAAAATCATTTTCTTTTGTCAAAAAGTGATGTCGTATGATCGCGTTTAAAGATATCATCCTGAATGTGTTTATCAACAATGCTCATGAATTGCAGCAGTTCTTCCTTTGTGCTGATCAGTGAAATATTGTTGCGAATAAATGATATTTTGTCTGATGAGAACGTTATCGTGTTTACCAGTGAATTGAACTGTGCTGCATTGAAATAATACTTGCGTGAATATTTATGAAATACATTCAGCTGCTCTTCATATTTTCGGGTTGTTTTCATTTCTTTGAGCAAATTGTAAAAAGGGCTGTCTGTCATCACTGTCGGTGCAGCCGGCTGTGCACCCATTTTATTTAGCAGTGCAAAAATCTCGTCGATTTTACTTATGGCGAGGCGCCGTTCCTTGAAGTCAAGGTTTTTAATATACATGTCCTCGATAAACTGCAGGTTCCCGTAAATCTGCTCCTTTGGATTTGAAAGCTCCCGGGACGAAACATTGTAGAGCACGGTGGTGGAGAGAATACCGGCAATCACTACCGGAAGTATCCAGATTAATTTTTTCATATACAACCTCCTGGTCTGTAGGTAAAAAAGAAACAATAAAAACCGGGCGAGGTAACAAAAAAAATATCGGAATATGGTAATCGGTTGATTTTTATATTTTTTCCTACTATTGTTAATGCATTAATATCAGGGAGAATAGAACATGAAACTGGTCGAACTTGGAAAAACAGGAATTGCGATAACTTCGATAGGCCTTGGATGCTGGCAGTTTTCCGAGGGAAAAGGATTCAGCGGCAAATTCTGGCCGGCACTCCACAAAGAAGATGTTTTGAAAATTATTGAGATATCAGTGAAGGGCGGGATCACCTGGTTTGATACCGCGGAAATCTACGGATGGGGGGCATCGGAAAGAATATTATCTGCATCCCTCCAGGAGCTTGATATACAGCCGGGAAACGTGTTTATCGCAACCAAGTGGTTTCCCGCGTTCCGCAGGGCTGCTTCAATTCGAAAAACATTTCCACAGCGGGCTGAAATGCTTTCACCGTATCCGATTGACCTGCATCAGGTGCATATGCCCTGGTCATTATCCAGCGTAGAGAAACAAATGAACCAGATGGCAGATTTATTTGACGAGGGAAAGATCCGGAGTGTCGGAGTGAGCAATTTCTCCCGAAAAAAAATGGAGAAAGCCGCAGACGCCCTTGCAAAAAGAAATATTCCGCTTGCGTCAAACCAGATGCGCTATAGTCTTCTTGACCGAAGCATCGAACAGAACGGGGTCATGGAGTGTGCAAAAGAACGAGGGATAACCATTATTGCATATTCACCGCTCGCCCAGGGGCTTGTCACCGGGAAATATCACGAGAATCCTGATATGATAAAAAAAATGCCCGGGCCCCGCAAATTGCTTTCCGCATTTAAACCAAAAGGCCTTGCAAAATCGCAGCCGCTGGTGGATCTGCTGAAAAAAACCGGAACAGATTGTAACGCAACAGCAGCAGAGGTGGCCCTTGCATGGCTGGTACAGCGGCATGAGGGTACGGTCGTTGCGATTCCAGGTGCTTCAAAACCGCATCATGCGGAACAGAATGTGCGGGCACTCAATCTGAAACTGAAGAATGAAGAAATAGAAAAAATTGACCAAATGAGCTGGAAGGTGCTGGGGAAGGAACGTTAAAAGCAGATTCAATACAAAGTACACCGCGAGGGCAAAAAAATTATCAGAAAAAAGCTGAATACAATGACAGACCCTGCAGGCAACTGATTATCTGACCTTTGGGAAACAATTGTGGAAAAAATATCCAAATATGTATGCTCTTTAATTTTTATCCGGTATTCTTTAGTGCGCCACGAAAGTGCATGAATATAAACAGGTGAGAATCCCGTAGACAATGACGTACCATCGGTGTTATGGAATTGCTTCCTTTTCTGTTGACAGTACCAGGAAACAAGTGGCAGGAATCATGTTTTTCTGGTATATTATAATTGAATAAATAAATTGTTTTCGCACAGAAAAGAAGGTAATGGTATTATTAAACAACAGTCACCGCTGTACAGGCGAATTTCTGCCGGGAGTCTATTATGCCGATAAAATCTGCCGGCAAGGACGTTCCCGGTTATCCGCCGCTTGCGGATCTCTTCAGCATTGAACAACTGGAAAAACACGGTCAATTTCTGGCCCGGCTGCACGAACTTGAATTGCGGCCGGGAACAGATAAACTTCTTGAACGGTTGACATACAATGAAAAAAAACTGATCGAGGTGTGTGATTCACTTGATGCGGGCGAGTACTCAAGGCAGTCGATGTCTTCGGCCGAAATATGGCTTCTTGACAATTTTTATCTTATTAAAGAACAGATCAAGGTTGCCCGCAATCACTTTCCAAAGCAATACAGCCGCAAACTTCCCCGTTTGGCCTCAGGCCCTTTGGCCGGGTTCCCCAGGATATTCGATATCATCAGTGAGTTGATAGCTCATGTGGATGGACGGGTTGATGAAGGGACACTGCGCGCAATTATTTCATCTTACCAGGATATTACTTCGTTAACAACCGGTGAATTATGGGCCATTCCAATAATGCTGCGGTTGGCACTGATCGACAATATCCGCGGCATTGCCGGGCGCGTTGATGCAAACCGCAGGGATTATGATTGTGCCGCCTTTTGGGCACAGCGGATGATTACAAAAGCGGCAGAAGATCCAAAAAACATCGTACTCGATTTGGCGGATATGGTACGGGAGAAGATATTTTTATCTCCTGCATTTGTGACCGAATTTGAAAAGCGGCTGCAAAATCAGCATCCGGCCTCGACGCTTCCCCTTGCGTGGATTGAACAGCGTCTGGCAGAGATGGGTGAAACGACAGAAAGGCTCATCAGTCAGGATAACCAGCATCAGGCGGTTGACCAGATTTCCATCAGCAACAGTATAACCGGTTTGAGAATACTGCAGGCAATAAGCTGGAAAGATTTTGTCGAGGACATGAGCCGGGTGAACAAAATACTGTGCAAAGACCCTGCAGGGGTGTACCCGAACATGGATTTTGCCACCCGCGACATGTACCGGCATGTCATTGAAAAAATTGCATCCCAAAGCCGGCGTGAAGAGGGATTTGTCGCCGAGACGGCAATAGCATTGGCAAAGGAAAAAGGTGCACCACACCAGCGCTTGGCTCATGTCGGGTGTTATCTGATCGGCCGGGAACGCAAAGTGCTGGAAAAGACAGTACGAGCACGCCGACGCATGAAAGACAGGCTGGGTACACTCGGCGGGCGCGTTCCCCTGTTTTTTTATATTGCACCGGCAGTTGTTCTTACATTTGGTATTGCGGCGGTTTTGCTGTGCTTAACCTATTTTAAGGGCAGAAGTCTGGAGTTGACAGGATTGCTGTCGATTCTTTGCCTGCTTGTTTCGAGCCATCCTGCAATTGCATTGGTGAATTGGGCAGCAGGCTTTTTTATCGCTCCCCGGCTTTTACCGCGCATGAATTTTCGGGAGAGAATCCCCGATGAATCAACCACGCTTGTGACGGTACCGGCAATGCTGTCAAGTGAAGCAGTAATCCGTCAGCTTTTAAACAGGCTGGAGATTTGTTATCTGGCCAACAAGGCAGATAATATTTATTTCAGTCTGGTTACTGATTTTAAGGATGCCTCGAAAGAGCACATGGATGATGATGACACCTTGTTTGACACGGCCAAAGAGGGAATTATCGAGCTCAACAACAAATATAAACAGGAGGCAGGGCCGTTTTTTTATTTTCACCGGCAGCGGGAATGGAACCCTGTCGAAAAAAAATGGATGGGGTATGAGCGTAAAAGGGGAAAGCTGGAAGAGCTGAACAGAACGCTTCGGGGGACTGCAAAGCAGAATATGGTTATTGTGGGTGACGCGGATATTATTCGATCAGTGAAATATGTTATTACGCTTGACGCTGATACTGACCTGCCCCGTGATGCAGCCAGGCTTTTAATTGAAACAATGGCGCATCCGCTAAACCGGCCGGAGTATGATAAGGCAAAGCACCGTATTACGCAAGGCTACACAATTTTGCAGCCGCGGGTTGTCTCAAGTCTGCCTGCAGCGCGCCGTTCCTGGTACGCGAGAATATTCGGTCAGGATTTTGGCATCGATCCCTACACCCGGGCAGTATCGGATGTCTATCAGGACCTGTTCGGCGAGGGATCGTTTATCGGCAAGGGAATCTATGATGTTGATATGTTTATGGCGACCATTGGGGACCGATTCCCGGAAAACAGAATCCTGAGTCATGATCTTCTGGAAGGGTCTTACGGGAGGGCCGGGCTGGTCAGTGATGTGCAGGTTGTCGATGATTTTCCTTCAAGTTACAGCGAGGATGTCTCGCGCCGTCACCGCTGGATTCGGGGCGATTGGCAGATCGCTTCATGGCTTTTACCGCGCGTGCCGGGGTATAAGTCGGAGTCTTTAAAAAATCCTGTTTCCGTCCTGTCGCGATGGAAGATTTTCGACAATCTGCGGCGAAGTCTGGTGTCTTTGGGATTGCTTGTATTTATCATCGCCTGCTGGCTGCTGCCGGTTTCCCCGGGGCTTGGCATTGCAATCGCTGCGGGGGTATTGCTGCTTCCCGTGCTGCCCGCAACGGTAAAGAAGGCGCTCGGAATTCCCGAACGATATCCGTTTTCACTTCATGTGATTTCATTGGCGGGATCTTTTGGGCGGCATATTTTTCAATCAGTTTTTCTTTTTATTTCCCTGCCCTTTGAAGCGTATTACCATCTGGATGCAATTTTCCGCACGATCTGGCGTATGGTTTTTCTCAAGCGGAAACTTCTTGAATGGACCACCTCCGGAGAAGCAAAAAACCAGACCTGCGTCAGCTTTAAAAGTTATTGTTTTCGCATGCTTGTTGTTCCCTTGTTTGTGCTGGTCGCCATTGCTGCTTTTTTAATCATGGCACGGGAAATCCCGCCCGATATGTGGTGCGTTTTCGGCGCCTGGCTATTATCCCCGGTGCTTGCCTGGTGGACGAGCAGGCTTATAAAAGAACAGAAAAAAAAGCTCATCCCCGCGCAGCTTCGTTTTCTGCGGAAAATCAGCCGCAAAACATGGCGGTTTTTTGAGACCTTTGTCACTGCCCGTACCAACTGGCTCCCTCCGGATAATTATCAGGAAGAACCAAAAGAGATGGAGGCGGACATGACCTCTCCAACCAATATTGGACTGATGCTGTTGTCAAATTTGGGCGCCTATGATCAGGGGTATATCAACGCCGGGCAGTTGATCGATAAAACCAGAAAAACATTCAGGACACTGCACTCGCTTGAACGATACAACGGACATTTTTTTAACTGGTATGAAGTGGAAAGTCTTGCGGCACTTTCCCCAAAATATATTTCAACAGTAGACAGCGGTAATTTTGCGGGATATCTTTTTGCATTACAGACGGGGATACGAGAGCTCTCGGGCAATCAAGTATTTCAGCAAAACTCCTGGAGTGCTCTGTCTGACATTCTTTTGGTCCTGGAGGATCTTTGTTTTTCATCGCAGGACATAAAACCGGGAAAAAGTGCTGTTCCGCCAGAGGTGCGGCAGCGGTTTTCCCGGCTTCAAAACAGTGTCGCCGAAAGAGAATCATATCTGACCGGTCTTCGTGAATCACTCGCTGATTTGAAAAAATACTCAAAACAGCTTTCTGAAATTCAATCCGTGCTCACCGATACATCATCAGAGGAAATTGTCTGGTGGTTCACGGCCTTTGTCGGTCAATGCAATGCTCTGGAAGAAGAAATGGTCTTTGTCGCTCCCTGGCTAGCTCTTTTGGATGAAATTGAAAATACCGATCAGGAGTTGTCGAAAACACTCGATGCAAATGTCACGCTGAAAACCATTGCCGGGCTGTCCGATTACATGGAAGAGTATGGTGCGGCGTTGAACAAAAACCAGATGCGCCTCTCCCCGGATATATCTGAAAGACTGATGTCGAAGATCAGGCAGGGAAGCCACCGTGCGGCTGAGCGGACGGCACAGCTCGAAACAATGGCAGTACAGGCCGGGGAGCTGGCACGCCATGAATATGAATTTCTGTTTGATCACAAACGCCAACTGCTTTCCATTGGATTTAACGTTGACAAGCACAGGCTGGATGACAGTTTTTATGACCTGCTTGCCTCCGAAGCACGCCTGGCCAGTTTTATCGGCATCGCCAGAGGTCTGCTGCCGGTAGAGCACTGGTTTTCTCTTGGGCGGCAGGCAATGCTTTGGAAAGGCAAGACAATTCTGCTTTCCTGGGGCGGTTCAATGTTTGAATATCTGATGCCATTGCTGCTCCTTCCGGGATATGAGACAACACTGCTGGATCAGTCGATAAGGGCGGTTGTGGAAAAACAGATTGCCTATGGGCGAATAAAGAAGACTCCCTGGGGAATTTCCGAATCAGCTGAAAATGTCACTGATGTAAATCTGAAATACCAGTATCGTTCATTCGGTGTTCCGGAACTTGGCTTCAAGCGCGGACTTTCGGACGATCTCGTGATCACACCCTATGCGACATTAATGGCGCTCATGGTGATGCCTGAAATGGCCTGTGTGAATATGCAGCGTCTTTCCGCATTGGGATTTGAGGGGCGTTTTGGGTTTTACGAGGCCATCGATTATACACAAAGCCGCCTGCCGCCACAGCAGACACATGTGTTGATTCGTTCGTTTATGGCCCATCATCAGGGCATCAGTTTTATTTCACTACTGAATTATTTCAAAAATAATATCATGCAAAAACGGTTTGTTTCGAATCCGCTGTTTGAAGCCACTGTTCTTCTGTTGCAGGAGAAGGTTCCCAAGACATCTCCGTTCAAGGCACAGCCTGCAGAAATTGAAAGGACCCGGCCTCTTGCTGAAAAGAAAAAAGAAATGTTCCGTGTGTTTGATACGCCTCACACAAGTTTTCCGGAGGTTCACCTGCTTTCCAATGGCCGGTATCATGTTATGGTGACCAATGCCGGCGGCGGATACAGCAGGTGGAATGATATTGCACTGACCCGGTGGCAGGAGGATGCGACACGGGATAATCATGGAACGTTCGTGTATATCAATGATCTTGGTGGCAATAACAAGTGGTCTGCGGCATTCCAGCCGATGTGTGCCGGGTCAAAGTCCTATGAAGCGGTCTTTTCCCAGGCGCGGGCTGAATTCCGGCGCCGGGATGAGGGGCTTGATACCTATACCGAAATTGCCGTGTCGCCTGAAGACGATATTGAGCACCGGCGAGTCACTTTGAGCAACAATACCATGCGGCCGCGAACGGTCGAACTCACCAGTTATGCAGAAGTTGTCCTTGTTGCTCCGGAGGCGGAGGCAGCACATCCTGTTTTTTCGAAATTATTCGTTCAGACAGAGATTATTCCGGAACAGCGGGCGATTCTGTGTTCGCGTCGGCCCCGTTCTCCCGATGAGCATCCTCCCTGGATGTTTCATCTGCTGGTGGTCCATGAAAATGAAAAATGTGAAGTCAGTTATGAGACCGACCGGCTCCGGTTTTTGGGACGCGGCCGGACGGCAGCGGACCCTGCTGCGCTCTCGACTCCGGGACCGCTTTCGGGAACATCAGGGAATGTTCTGGACCCTGTGGTTTCGATTCGGTGCCGGCTGACCATCGGTCCGGGTGAAACGGTTTCCGCGGGCTTTATTCATGGGATTGCAGCTACGCGCGAGGAAGCACAGCGATTGATCAGAAAATATTCCGACCGCCGTCTTGCAAACAGGGTATTCGGCATCGCAAGGATACACGGGAATGTCGTGCTGGGACAGCTGGGAGCGACAGAAGCAGATGCCCAATTGTACGGCAGGCTTGCCTCCGGGATTGTTTATACCGGCGTTGCCTCCCGTGCAAATCCATCGGTATTGCTGAAAAACAAAAAATCACAGTCAGCTTTGTGGGCATACAGTATTTCCGGTGATCTGCCCATTGTGCTTCTAAAGATACTGGATGAAACAAATATTGAACTGGCAGCGAGACTGATACAGGCTCATGAATACTGGCGAAGCAAGGGATTGTCTGTTGATCTGGTGATCTGGAATGAGGACCGTTCAGGGTATCGCCAGATTATAAACGACCGGCTGGTCAGTCTGATTGCAGCAAGTAATGAGGCGGCCATTTTTGACAAACTTGGGGGGATACATATACGGCAGCCCGACCAGATGACCGATGATGACCAGATCCTGATGCAGACGGTGGCCCGGCTGATTTTTTCCGACAGAGCGGGCAGCCTGGAAGAGCAGGTGCAGCGGCAGCTTTCCAATAAAGAAACAGGGGGGAAACTGCGGCCCATCAGGGAAAAACAGCCGGAAGCAGATGCAGAGAACTTTAAACAGGAGCAGCTTGTTTTTCATAACGGCTGGGGCGGGTTCACCGCGGACGGCAGGGAGTATATCATTCAGGTTAAAAACAGAAGGCCTACTCCCCTGCCGTGGGTGAATGTAATCGCAAATAAATATTTCGGGACAGTCGTGAGCACAAGCGGCGGCTATACCTGGACGGAAAATGCCCATGAATTGCGTCTGACCCCCTGGTATAATGATCCGGTCAGCGAAACGAGCGGAGAGGTTCTGTATATCCGTGATGATGAAACAGGCGCTTTTTGGTCGGCGACCCCTCTGCCTGCGCCAGGAAAAAACGATTATCTGAACCGGCAGGGGTTTGGCTACAGTGTTTTTGAATATGTCCAGCAGGCATTGAAATCGGAACTCTGGACCTATGTCGATATTGAATCGCCGGTTAAATACTGGATGGTCAAATTACGGAATGATTCTGACAGAACGCGGCAGGTGTCGCTTACCCTTTTTTGTGAACTGGTATTGGGTGATCAGCGTTCCAGGACGCAAATGCATGTCCGCACAGGAATCGACGGCTCTACCGGTATGTTGTATGCATCCAATTTCTACAATCAGGAGTTTTCTTCGCGGATCATGTTTTTGGAATCAAGTGAACGAATGCGCACTGTCAGCGGCGACCGGACTGAATTTCTGGGACGCAATGGCAGTCATGCAAATCCTTCCGGGATGCAGATGACCCGGCTTTCGGGCAGGGTTGGCTGCGGCCTTGATCCGGCAGCTGCGATAAGAGTGCCCTTCCAGCTGGAACCCGGCCAGGAGAAAGACGTGATCTTTATTCTGGGAGCGGGTCAGAATATGGATCATGCCCGCACGCTTGCGCAGCGGCACCGTACCACCCTGGCTGCATACCGGGCCCGGGAACAGGTTTGGGAATACTGGAAACATACTCTTGGAGCGATTAATGTGCAGACGCCGGACGGCGCTTTGAACATGATGAGCAATGGCTGGCTTTTATATCAAACCATGTCTGCCCGGCTTTTCGCGCGCAGCGGGTTTTACCAGTCCGGCGGAGCCATCGGGTTCCGCGATCAGCTGCAGGATGTCATGGCCGTGATTCATGCACAGCCGGAAATAATCCGTGAGCATCTTCTCCTTGCCGCCTCCCGGCAGTTCGCTGAGGGGGATGTGCAGCACTGGTGGCATCCGCCGGTCGGGCGCGGTGTCCGCACGATGATATCCGATGACTACCTCTGGCTTGCCTTTGTGACAGCCTTTTATGTCAGGACAACCGGGGATACCGGCGTGCTGGATGAATCAGTACCTTTTCTCGCGGGGCGGAAGCTGAATGCGGGAGAAGAATCGTATTATGATCTCCCGTTCTCTACAGAAGAAAAGGCGTCTCTTTTTGAACACTGCAAGCGGGCGATCATGCATGGCGTTCGGTTTGGGGAACACGGGCTGCCGCTCATGGGAAGCGGCGACTGGAACGACGGGATGAATCTGGTAGGGATCGAGGGCCGCGGTGAAAGCGTCTGGCTTGGTTTTTTCCTGCATGCGGTATTTGAATGTTTTGCAGAGGTAGCACAACTGTATAACGACGAACAGTTTGCAGAGCATTGTGTACAGGAAGCAAAAAAACTAAAAGATAATTTAAATGTCCACGCGTGGGACGGCGAATGGTATCGCCGTGCGTATTTTGATGACAACACCCCGCTGGGTTCAAAGGCGAACAAGGAATGCTGCATCGATGCGATCGCACAGAGCTGGGCAGTGTTGTCGAATGCAGGGACGCCGGAACGTGTTAAAAAAGCATTGTATTCCCTGGATACCATGTTGATCCGCAGGAAAGAGGGGATTGTTCTCCTGCTGGATCCTCCCTTTGACAAATCAAATCTGGAACCGGGGTATATTAAAGGCTATGTACCCGGGATCAGGGAAAATGGCGGACAGTATACGCATGCGGCTGTCTGGGCGGTCATGGCCTATGCACGAATCGGTGACGCAGAAAAAGTGGCGGAACTGCTTTCGATGATCAATCCGGTGAATCATGGTTCAAGCCCGGAGAAGATCGGTACCTACCGTGTGGAGCCCTATGTTATGGCTGCTGATATTTACAGTACATTTCCCCATGCCGGCCGGGGCGGCTGGACATGGTATACCGGATCTTCTGCGTGGATGTACCGTCTGATCATCGAAAATGTTTTTGGTATTGATAAAAAAGGTCAAACACTGTCCTTTCATCCCTGTCTGCCTCCCCAGTGGAAAGAATGTACAGTCCACTACCGGTTCCGCGAAACAGTGTACCATATTAATTATCAACAGCAGCAGCCGGGAAAGGTCATCCGGGTGCTTTTGGACGGGAAGGAACATAAGGAGGGAGTCATTACACTGAAAGATAACAGGATTGATCATGCGGTAAAAGTTATTATTGGGAAGAAAAAATAAAGAATGATGATATGAGTGTGAAACCTCTCTCTATTTCCGCACCGTTATTTTCTCAAATCCGGTATACGGCACCAGTGCCGACGGTATTTTAATACTTCCGTCCTCTTGTTGAAAGTTTTCAAGAATCGCAATGATTGCTCTGGAAACCGCGATTGCCGTACCGTTTAACATATGCACCAGCTGGTTTTTGCCGTCTTTTTTATAACGGATCTGCAGCCTGCGCGACTGGTAGTCGGTGCAATTGGATGTTGAGGTAACTTCACCCCAGCCGCCTGATTCGCCGCGGCCCGGCATCCATGCTTCAATGTCAAATTTGCGGTAGGCCGGATTTCCAAGGTCCCCGGCACAGACATCTACCACCCGGTAGGGAATTTCAAGTCTTGTAAAGATTTTTTCCTCGAGTGCCAGGAGATAATCATGCATGGAATCTGATTCTTCCGGTGTGCAGAAGATAAACATCTCGACTTTTGTAAACTGATGTACCCGGTATAAGCCTTTTGAAAACTGCCCTGCGGCTCCTGCTTCTTTTCTGAAACAGTGTGAAAGCCCCGCAAGTTTTTTAGGAAGCTCGTCGGCTTCAAGAATTGATTTCGCGTATGCACCGCCGAGGGTAATTTCTGAAGTTCCGATAAGGCAGGTGCCTTCTCCCTCGATACGGTAAATGTTGCTTTCCGGGCCGCGCGGATTAAAGCCGATACCCTCAAGGATTTCCTCGCGTGCAACATCCGGGGTTATTACCAGATCAAATCCCTCTTCTTTGAGAAGGTCGAAGGCGAAACGGGTGAGCGCGAGTTCCAGAATTGCGGCTTCATTTTTAAGATAATACCATTTTTGGCCGGTCACTTTTTGTGCGGTTTCAAAATCGATAATGCCGAGGCTTGTTCCAAGCTGGAGATGGTCTTTTGATTCGAACGAAAAGGATGTCGGTTTTCCGACAATCCGAAGCTCCTTGTTTGATTCCTCGGTAAAGCCGGCCGGGACGGATGGATGTGTGATATTGGGAATTTTTGATGTTTCCTCTGCCAGCTCTTTTTCAAGTTTGTTGAAGACCTCTTCTTTTACAGTGATATCTTCTTTCAGCTTTTGCCCAAAGGCAATATATGTATCGCGTTCTTCTTTTTCGAGTTTGCCCTTCATTTTTGCAGCATTGTCATTACGCTTCTGCCTCAGGTCGTCAAGTTCCTGAATTATCTCATTGCGCTGTGTATAGAGCTCTGCGACTTTGCGGGCATCTGCGACTACATTGCGGTTTTTAATATTTTCCTCGACTAAGTCGAGATTTTCTTTTATAAAACGATAATCAAGCATGGAATGATAATACAGAAAAGCAGATGGCCATGCAAGCGGGAGAGATGAAAAGTATGGCTGACAGAAATACCAAAATACTGGTATACTGATTTCATTATGACAGATCAGCAACAATTCCAGGAAAATTATCTCGATATATCCAGCAGACAGCGGATGTTTTACCGCTGTTGTATTCCGGACAATCCAAAAGGCGCTGTGTGTGTTGTCCACGGGTATACCGAGCATTCCGGCAGGTATACTGATGTACTCGAATATTTCAGGGAGCGGGGATTTGCCGTTGTTGCGCCGGATTTACTGGGTTTCGGGAAATCTGCAAAGACGCTTGGCGACATGAAGAGTTTCCGCTGTTCAGTAGAAGCGGTCGCATCACTGCTGATGCATCTTCAGGAGAATCACGGCATCGGGCGGTTTTTTGTCATCGGCCACAGTTTGGGCGGCTGCATGACGCTCGCACTTGCAGGGCTTTATCCAGACCTTGTCAAAGGTCTTGTCACTGTTGCCGCAATGATTTTGATTCCGGATTATGTATCCCCAATGTTGCGGATTGTCTCCAATATTCTTGCCGCAATGTTCCCGAAACTTCCTGTTCAGAAGATTGATCTGGCGAATGCGACACGGAATGAGGCGGTAAAAGCAGCTGCGAAGCAGGACCAGCTGTATTACCGCGGGAAAATCCGGGCGAGAACTGGTGTGCAGATGCTCAAAGGCATGGAACTGGCACGTTCGATGCTGCAAAATATTACTGCTCCGTCCCTGGTACTCCACGGTTCCAAAGATGTCATTATGCCGCAAAAGGGATCGGAACTTGTCTTGAAAGAGCTTGCATGTACGGACAAGACCCTCAAAGTATTTGACGGCTGGTATCATGAACTTTTAAATGAGCCTGATAAAGAAATCCTTTTCAAATTTATTCTCAAGTGGATCAATGAACACAACAGATAATGCTGATTTTATTGTCGCTGAAGCAGTTAAACTTGGTTTTGGGGACGGAGGTATCATCACTTTATCTCTTTTCAGTGAGAAAATCATGGCATATTCGAAACAAAAACCGACTGTTGACTCTCAGGCACTATTGGAACGTCTTGAAAAAGTCCATTCTGAATCCCGACAGGGCTCTTTTCTGGTGTGCGCACTTCCCTATGCTATAGGGACGGAGGATGATACCGGTTTTCCAAAACCATTTGGGAACAACCCTCCGTTCATGCACATTGCTCCGTTTGCAGCGAGGCATTATTACAAGGCAGCTGTTGAAAAACTCAAGACACTGCAGAAAGATCTCCAAAAATCACTGAATTTATCCAAAAGTGATTTTCGTATTTTCTGTAATTCAAAAATTCCGGAAAAATGGCTGGCAAAAGCTGCTGGAGTCGGTGAATTCGGAAAAAATAATCTGATCATTAATTCAAAATTCGGGACACGGTTTGTTATCGCGGTGCTTTTTATCAATATGGATCTTCCTCCGTCCCCCTCAATGGGATTCGCCTCGGATCCCTGCAAAAACTGCACAAAATGCATTGATGCCTGTCCTGTTGGTGCTTTATCCGGGGACGGAGGGCTTGATACAAACAAATGTTTGCAGGCACGGGCCACAACGCCGGAAACCTGGGATGAGAAAACAAAGAAAATATGGGGACAAAGGTTGTACGGCTGTGAGATTTGTCAGCAAGTATGTCCTTATAATAAAGGAATTCGGCAAAAATCCGACGTCAATACCGGCTATTTGGGAGAAAAAATCAGTATCAAAGGCTTTTTATCGGAGACAGAGGAAGAAATCAGGGAAAAACTCAAAGGAAGCGCTCTCGGCATGTCCTGGATACCAGTGAAGGCCTTGCTGCGGAATGCGTTAGTAGCTGCGGGCAATGCTGGGATGGGGACGGAGGAACTTTCACAGATCATCCACAGATATCAATCCCATTCTGATGCTGTCGTGAAAAACGTTGTGTACTGATTTTTTAAATTTGCGATTAAACATTGGATTTCTTCAACTGTTTTGTGAGACAATAAAACATAATAATTTACGCTAAAAGGAGTCATTATGAAATCAGGGTTTATTTGCTGAAATCAATATTACCGTTGGTACGATCCAGAATGTAGCATTTTAAAAGGAATCTGAAGAACCGAATTCCGGATATCTTCCGCATCATTTTATGGTTTCAGTAAACGTCGACTTTTTTAAATACAGGGTGGCAGATTCCGGTATTAGAAAATATACACCCCATACCCAATGACGAGACCGTAAATCAATTCAGAACTGGTTGGATCTCCCGGGCTGTAATACGGATTTCCAGTAAACTCGATACCCAGCAGTACGCGGCTTTTCCAGGGGGCATTCAGGCGGAGGCTGATGATGCTTGCGCCGTAGAGAACAGCACCGCCGCCAATCATGACGCCGAGACGCGCATCCCAGTCAATTATCCATTCCGGGGAAAGAGCAAACCGGCCGACAAAAATACCGGCAATTGCAGGGACTGCATAAAATTCATCACCAATTAAAAAATATACACCTGCCTGGGCGCCGAAACCAAGGCGGTTCCCCGTACCGGCAATGCTTATCGGCAGAACGACAAATTCACCCATCGGGCCGAACGGCGGGGGAAATGTCGAGAAATCGATTTCAGCAAATACATTAACAGATAACTCCATAGGTGCATTTTCAAAAGAGAAATTAAAGCCATCCTGTGAAAAAGCATGAGAAGTAAAAAAGGTCAAAACAAGTAAAACAAATACTGTTTTTTTCATACATCCTCCTGAAAGTCAGAATTTCCATAAAATTATATCATGGATTTCTTTGTTTGGGGAAAAAAATACTGTAAAAAGACATTAAATTTTCTCGTTGTACACTCCCTGGAAAATTCTGCCGTTAATAAAGGTATTATGCGAAAATCAATTATTTTTCTGATACTGTTATTTTTTACGGCGAATATCAGTTGTTCCGGTGACAATGAGGATGTTGTGTCTCCCTTACCTCCCTCTTTTGTCAAGGCCGATACGTTTCCTGCTGTCCATTCAACAACTGCGAATGCGGGTTTTTCCCTTGGAAGCGACCAGCTCTTCACTGAAAAATATTTCCATCTTGTGGATGGGAAAAAAGTTGCAATTATGGCCAATATCACGGCAAAAAAAACCGTCGACCGGCTGATTGATAATCCAAGGGTTGAACTTGTCGCCATATTCGGCCCGGAACACGGGTTTTTTGGAAAGACGGCAGCCGGGCTGGCGATTGATGATACTGTCTATCGCGGTGTCCCGGTGTACGGCTGCTACGGTGGCGGTGACGAGACACGCAGAATCCCGTTTAACTTGCTTGAATATATCGATGTCCTGCTTTTCGAGGTGCAGGATATTGGCGCACGCTATTATACGTTTATCTCGTCGATGTATCTTGCCATGGATTCAGCCGCGGATGCCAATATTCCCTTTGTGGTCCTTGACCGACCGAACGCGGCCGGCGGGGATAACCTTGAGGGCCCGATGCTCGAACCGGCCTATCAGTCTTTTTTGGGAGTAGGCAATTTCCCGATCCGCTATTCGATGACCATCGGCGAGATGGCCCTGATGTTTTGCGGAGAAACAGAACTTATGCACGGTCCGCGGTATCCGCGGAAAAATCCAGCAGACAAATATTTCAATATAAAAGACCTGTCCCTGACAATTGTCCCGATGACCGGATACGACCGCACCCTGTTGTGGGATGAGGTCATGCAGGGTGAACCGTGGGTATCCACCTCTCCGAATATTCCCGGCGTGATGTCGGCACTCTGTTTTGCGGGGACGGGGATCATGGCAGGAAATACCATTGATGAAATTGTCAAGGGATTTCAGCAGTTTCAGGTACTTTCATTCCCGTTTGTAAACAGTCGTGAGGAAATGACCGCTTTCATCACCGAGGCAAAAAAACACTATGCGTTTCCCGGAGTGAGCCTGTCGCAAGCTGTCCACCCCGAGACCTTTGCTGAAAATATTGTGGTCCTGGAAGTCTATGACCCTCATGTATTCAAACCGGTGGAATCCTCCCTTGCCCTGATGTACACGCAGCGGGTGTTGTATCCTGATGAGCGATTTCTCACCAATGAAAAGGCTGAAGAACTCACGCAAAAGGTTGTCGGCAATGACTGGCTGCTTTCGATGCTGCTTTCAGAAATACTTCCCCCGTTTTCCGCAATTCTGGAACGCATAAAAGCCGAGACTGAACCATTTCTGGCAATCCGGAAAAAGTATCTGTTGTATTGAAAAAAACTTTACCCGGGGCATGATATGCCGGAATAGGAGATATTCATGATAAAGAGATTGGTTGGTAGCAATTTTATTATTCTGATTGTTTTGATACTGTTTTTTGCAGTTGCGTGTGTGGGGAGCGATGATGTTGTAGAAGTGATTCCCGGTGTGAAATCCTGGGTACTCCCTGCCACGCCAAACGGGCTGGAACCGACACAGGTCTGGTTTTCCATCGGAGGCGCTCCGGACGGTGGCATTTACATTGGTGCGAGTGATCACACTACAAACTCCGCACTGTACCGCATTGATGTGGCAACAGAGAAGCTGGAACTGGTGGGGGACGCGAAATCAGCATCCCGGGCAGCGAATAACTGGCTTGAAAACGAGACAGCAGAAAAGTTTCACATGCGGCCGATCTACTATAAAGGCAGGGTGTATGTCGCCACGACCGATTATTCTGATTTAAATGACCGCTATGTTCAAAAACGGGGATTTCACTGGTATGCCTATGATACAGCCACCAAACAGTTTCTGGATTTAAGCGCAACAGAGCCGGGGGGTGTTGCAGGAAAGCACGCATCGATCATGGCCACGGCGCTTGATGAGCCGCGCGGTCTACTCTATGGCCTTGAAACACCCCGCGGACATCTGTTTCAATATGATATCGCGAAAGGCAGTACCAAAGATTTGGGGCGGCCTGATTTTCTTGATTCCAAATACTATAATGCCGGACGGTATATCTGGTGCGACAATGAAGGCCGGGTCTATTTTACCCTTTCACGGGTGGACACGGTGATGTGCTGGGACCCGAAAACAGGATTTTCCACAAAAAAAGACTGGATTCTGCGCAGCAAATATTCATCGGACAAGAATATCCGGATCGGCCAGTGGACAAAAGACGGACAGCGCTGCTATGTTGCTGACTATGAGGCCAATTTTTATCTGTTTGACAACAAGGACAAGAGTTTTATCTGGATCGGACAAGGAGAGGGTGAAAGCTCCCATTTCAGCCGGGGGAGGGCGTTCCGTATCCGGGTGTTAAATGTCACCGATGATGAATCGACCCTTTATTTTGCCAACGACGATTCCGAACAGTTTTCCCTGTTCGAGTTTGACCTGGAAATAAAAGAAACCAGACGGCTTTGTTATTTATCGCAGATCGACAGCAGGCTCGGCGATCATGCTTTTTACAATCGTGCGGGGAACGACAGCTGGGATTCAAAAGGCCGATTTTACATTGCCTCGTTCGGCCAGGAGCTCGGCGGCGAAACAACAGAGGTTATCGTAACCCGGATTGATCCGGAAGCGGTGAAAGAATATTTGAATAAATAATCATCCCTCATTCCAATACATAAATTCTCTATCTGGTATTTGATCAAACAAAAAAAGTACCGCCTTTTTTTAAGCATCCCGGCCGTTTTCACACAGATAAAAACTTCTAATTGTGTTGCATTAGATCATTTCAGCGAATACAATGTTAAATATTACAGAATATGAATATTATCGATATTAAAACCGTGGCATTCAGTTACATGATCAGCAATCTCATCTGTCTGATCGTTATTTTAATTGTGTGGATACAATACCGAAAACGTTTTGTTGGCATAGGTTTTTGGCTTGCAGATTTTGTTTTTCAGTCTTTGTCTCTCCTGTTTCTTGTGCTGCGGGGAGCAATTCCTGATGCTGTTTCCATGATTGGAACAAGTTTTTTTGCGGTTGCCGGAACGGTTTTGGTTTTTATCGGCCTCGAAAGATTTACCGGGAAGCGCGGGTTTCAAATTCACAATTACTTCCTGCTTGGTCTATTTCTTGCTGTGCTGTTATATTTTTCAGTGATTGTTCCCGACCTGAATATGAGAAACATCAGCTTCTCTGCGGCATTGTTTGTCATCTGTCTGCAGGGTGCATGGCTTTTACTTTTTCGGGTTGATATAGAACTAAAAAAAATAAGTGCAGCAGCCGGGTACGTTCTAATCTTGTTTGCCGCTACCAGCCTTTTCCGCATAGTCTTTTCCATTGCTGTTCCGGCAGTGAATAATTATGAGGATTCCGGTTTATATAATACCATTGTTCTACTTTCATACCAGATGCTGTTTATTTTATTCACCTTTTCATTGGTGCTTATGGTCAATCGGCGGCTGTTTCGTGAAATCAAAATGGATATGATGTTGCGGGAACAGCGTGCAATAATAATCAACCTGCGTCTTGTTTTGTGGGAATACTCGACGACCCACGATGTCAAGGAGCTCATGCAGAAGGCGCTTGATGAAATTGAAGAGTTGACGGGAAGTCTAATCGGGTTTTATCACTTTGTTGATGAAAAAAAGAAGGGGCTCACCCTTCAGGCCTGGTCAACACGAACACGGGAAAAGTTCTGCAAGGCGGAAGGTGAGAACATGCACTATTCGCTGAAAGACGCAGGTGTCTGGGTGGATTGTGTGCGCGAGCGACGGCCGGTTATTCACAATGATTATGCGTCACTGTCCCATAAAAAAGGCCTGCCGCCCGGGCATGCGGAGGTCATCCGGGAACTGGTTGTCCCGATCATGCGTGACCGCAAGGTTGTTTCAATCCTGGGAGTGGGCAACAAGCCGGTGGAATATACTCAAGACGACATCGAACTTGTGGAATACATCGCAGACCTTGTGTGGACGATCGTGGTGCAGAAACAGGCAGATGAAAAAATAAAGGTTTTGAATACACGACTGGAGCGGCTTGCCATGACCGATGAACTCACCTCGCTTGAAAACAGACGTGCTTTTCTTTTGCAGGGTGAGGTTGAGTTAAAACGAAGCAACCGGTACAAACAACCGCTGGAAATGATCATGCTTGATATCGACTATTTTAAAAACATTAATGATACATTCGGGCATGAGGCGGGGGATGTTGTTCTTCGATATGTGGCCGATGTACTTCGGAAAAATGTGCGCAATGCAGATGTTGTCGCGCGGCTTGGAGGCGAGGAGTTTGGAATTCTGCTTCCGAATGCACAGGCGGCTGCGGCAATTGTCCTGGCCGAGAGGCTCCGCGCGGAAATAGAGCAGGGAACCTGTGAGTTTCACGGGAAAAAAATGATCGTGACAATCAGCCTTGGAATAGCGGAACATGGAGAAAAATCAGATGACCTTCACACGCTCATTCGCAATGCCGATATTGCCATGTACCAGGCAAAACGTGAAGGCAGAAACAGGGTGGCGGTATTTAAAAATTACCCGCAACCAGTCGAATAGCGTGATACTCTCGCTGTGCCGGTGAATCATGACCTGCTGTTTTTAATAGAATGACTGATTCTTTATTCGTTTCATTGCTTCTTTTTGTGTGTTTTCAAGGCATTCTTCAACTGTAAGCGTGCCTGCTTCAAGCAGGTGATACTGTTCGGTAAAATCATTGATTGCATCCCAGAAAATATCACCCGTTTTTATTGCGGGGAGACCAAGGGCAAGATCGCACTGGAGCCGCCCAAGCTTTATGCCTCCGAACCGGGCATCTGGCCGGTCAAAGACAGGGTCATTGTAAACTGTTGTATCAACAGGAAGTATGCCCGTATCCAGATAAAAGTTTCTTTCATTTTCCCGGTTAAATTGGATGTATTCCATAATTTGAAACATTAATACAGGGTTGTCTACAGTTTTCGGTATCGCCATGAAGGTTCCTCCCCATGACGCTGTTCGGGATCCGCCCGCTCTGTACACCGGAAGCGGCCGAACCTTAAACTTGTAGCTGCTATTTTTCGCTGCATCATCAACCCGTGAAACCCACCAGTCGGGAGCCGGGTACGCTGCCATTATTCCGCTTTCAAGCATGTTGCCAAATTGTCCCCAATCCCAGTCGCAGAATACACCGGATTTTACCCATTCCCGCCATTTTTTAACAAAAAGCGCAAAGTCGGGATTGGTAAAATCAGGATTTCCGTAGGGGTCAAGAATTTGGGTGCCTGTCTGCTGCCAGATCATGAACATCGATGTCTGAAGCCCGTTATTGCCGTATGGCAGGGCATAGTGGATCGGTTTACCGTTTTTCTTTTTTGAAATCAGTTTTTTAGCGGCTTCGAAAAACTGGTCCCAGGTTTCAATGGTTTCAAGGTCGACACCGGCTTCTTTCCAGAGGGTGTCATTGTAGACAAGAACAACAGGATGTACATCACCGGGGATTCCATAGACATAATCGCCGTAGGTGCACCAGTCCATGCGGCCCTGCGGTACTGCATGAACTCCAGCTGACCGGTTTACGAATTGATTAAGCGGCATGACATACGAATTGTCCGGATTGGCTGATAACATACGGTTGTTTTCAATCATCCAGTCGATGATGTCGGGAGTATCTTTCCCGAACCGCATTGCCCTGGTCAGAGAATCAATAAAATTATACTGGGGTATGAGTTTGATTTCAATATGTACGGCGAAACGGCTTTCGATTTCACCCTGTATCTGTCGGATATCATCCTCTCTGTTTGTTGCGAATGTCCAGATGGTCACTGTTCTGTTGTGGTCATCTGCCGTGACGGATTGGCCGGGAAAGGCTGCAATAAAGACAATAGCAAGAATGCAGCTCAATAGCAGACTTTTTTTCATAAAAAACTCCTATACAATTATTTCTGATCCTATCATGCTTTTTCCTGCTGATAAAGTGGAAATGTTAAAGCAGGAAAAATCTTTACAAATAATTTACAATTTTTCGGCGAATAATCCAGGTTTTCAATATATAATATTACAATACAGAATTTGCAGGCCAAACAGCTGCCGAAAAGAAAGGTGAGTATGAAAACAACAATAATATTTTTATGCATTGCACTGGGATTGTCTTTGGTTTTTTCGTATGTATTTTCAGAAGAAACAGCAGGCTGGACAAAGGTGAGCCCGCTGACACTCCCCGAAGAACGGGCAAAAGAGTTTTCCATGATTCCCATGGGATATGTTCAGGACGGGCTTGTCATCGGGTATATCGATACAAGCGGAAACCCGTTTGTCATGGCATATTCAGTGTTTACCAAACGGTGGGATTATATGGGTGAGAACATCATCACCGATGCGAAAGTGTCGGATATTTATGTTGCGTACGATTTTGAACTGGACGGGCCTGATACTTGTTTCATCGCATTTGAGGATTCCGCCCAAAAGGGCAAAGCAACGGTGATGGCCTGCGATGACAAGGAAAAAAGATGGAAGGTTTTCGGCGAAGCCGGATTTACCCCGGATAAAATGGAAGACTTTGTGTTTATTGATACATCCGGCGGGTTCCGCTGTGCATTTCTTGACTCAAGCCGCAAACCACGGCTTTTACAAATCTCGTCTGACGACACATGGTTTGAACTGCGCGATGGCGAGAAAGACACCATTTCAGAGGACCGGGCGTCGCAGCTGGCTTTGTGCGAAAGCGACCGGCACGGCCCGATCGTGGCGTTTGCCGATAGAAAACAGTCTGATAAAGTAACGGTGATGGAGTTTAAGGGCAGCTGGCAGCCGCTCGGCAACAAGGGGTTTTCCGACGGCCGCATCAATAACCTCAAGATTGCGGGGCAGTACAGCAGGCAAAGCAAGCGCGACCGCGTATTCGCGGCCTATTCTGACTGGGCGCATGATAAAAAGCTCACCGTCATGTACAATGAAAACTCAAGTGCCCAATGGCTGCCTTTGGGCGGGAAGGGCTTTACCGAGGGAGTGCCCGAGTCGCTTGATATCGCTGTTTATAAAATGGTGCCGTTTGTCGCGTTTGCCGACAAGGCACACGATGGGGCTGCGACCGTGATGTACTACTTTAAGGATGCCTGGCGTGCTGCCGGCAAGCCAGGATTTTCAGAAACGGGTGTGACCGATATTGAAATAAAATTCGACGGTGATACTGCGTATGTCGGTTACATCACCACCGACCGGACAAAGCATATTGAAGTCTGGAGGATGGATGTTGAAGAGTTTTTCAAATAACAGAGGAGTATGTATGAAAAGAATCGGATTGGTGTCTATTGTAATGATGATTTTCCTTCTATCGGGTTCCGGGCTGTTTGCAGAACCGGCTGGTACTGGAAACATGCTTGTTGTCTTTGATGATAGGGAAAGTTCCTCATTCAACAGCATAAATCTGGTGGCAATAGCCGGGTGGTCCCGGGACGGCAAGGTCGCGGTATACCAGCCCGGAGCCACCGAATGTCCAATGTGGTGTATCATTGATACGATTACCGACAAGGTTTTGGAAGAAGATGATTGGATGAGTAGCTGGAACGTGGATGAACAGGAGCGTTACTCAAGGTTCGCACAGGCGATGCAGAAGCATCAGATTACCGACCAAAAGGGTGCGCTGGTACGCCTTCCGTATGCATACCCGGCAGACATACCACCGCTGTTGATTGAGCACGACAAGCTTGAGCATGGCAGCGATGGCGCGAACATCCATGCAGTCCGCGGTACAAAAAGGAAAAAAATTACCAGAGTGGACCCGTTTGGCAATATTCCCGAAATTGTCAGGATTTATGCAGTAAAATCTCCCTTTGAAGACCGGCTTCTGGTAATTATCCAGTCCAAAGGGCTGCACATTGAGTTTGATTACTGGATAACGCAGTTCGACTATGCCGGCTGCCATGTAACTGCCGGATTTTAAACATAATAATTTCATGAAATTTGTTGACACTATAAAAATATTTGTATAAACTTGCTAATAGCAACAATTGCTAATAACAAGTATATGGGGCGGGTATGGAAAGACTGATCGACAATATTCTGGAATTAAAACAGAAATGTAATTTTGAATCGGAAATATCGTCTTCTTTGCCGTTGACCGGCAGGGAAATATCGGTTTTATGTGCAATCCATGCGGATGAACAGGTCCGTTCACATGAACTGGCGGAGCGGCTGGACCTTTCCGATTCCCGGGCGAGCAGACTGATAAAAAGCCTGACCGAAAAAAATCTTCTTGTCTGGAAAATGGATAATGAAGACAGGCGCGCGGCCCAAATCTCTCTTTCAGATGAGGGCAAAGAGATTTGTAAACAGATTGAGGACCGAAAATGCGATTGTGAGGACAGAATTTTGGGAAAATTAAATGAGGAAGAGATTGCGGCAGTAAAAAAGGGGCTGTCAATTTTAATGGAAGTACTTTCTTGAAGGAGATGAGTGTGGAAAAGGAAAAAACAATAGAGGCGATTACAGAGCGGTATAATGAACTGGCAGAAAGTTCTTGTTGTCTGTCCTGCGGCGGGGCTGCCCGGAAGGCAGGTGTGCGAAAAGGCGAAGTAGTTGTTGATCTGGGCAGCGGCCGGGGAAATGATGTGCTGCGGCTTGCAGAAGATGTCGGAGCAGACGGTTTTGTCTATGGCGTTGATGCCTCTCCGGAAATGATCAAAAAAGCGCAGGAAACACAAAAAAAACTGGGCGTGAATAACGCGGCTTTTCTGGAAAGTGAGCTTGAAAAACTTCCGCTTGCGTCGTCAACCGCTGATTGTGTTGTTTCAAACTGTACAATCAATCATGCCTCCGACAAACAGGCGGTCTGGCAGGAAATTGCCAGGATTCTCAAACCGGGCGGCAGATTTATCATCAGCGATATCTATGCATCGCAACCGGTTCCGGAAGAATACAAAAATGATCCGGCTGCAGTGGCTGAGTGCTGGGCAGGATCCCAGACAAAAAACGAGTATCTTGAAACGGTCCTTGGAGCTGGTTTTACCAATGTACACATAATGGAAGAAAGTGATCCCTATCCAAAAGGGAACATCGAGGTATCCAGTTTTACTATTGCAGGTGAAAAACGATCAGGGTGCAGCTGTTCAGGCGGCTCCTGTTGTTAATATAGTCAAGGAGGAGACATGAAATCGCTTGTTTCCAAAAAGAAAAGCCGGGCAAAAGAAGTTGCACAGTGTTGTGCAAAACAGTCCAAAATCGTGGCAGGGTGTCACGATTAGAATGTCTGGCAGACTGCACCGTGTCCGTACCAGTGTGCGGACACGTCATGCAGTCATCCATTGAGAGGAACGCTGATGGAAGCATCACGATACAATATTATTTCAAGAATACATGAGAGTGATGACTGGTTTGTTGTGAATCTCCTATCCGGCAATGCTGATATTGCAGATCACGCTCACATAGACATGATTAATGCCGGAATTGAACATGATGAGCTTGTTCAAAAAGGATACGTTGTGGACCGGGCAGATGAAGAAAGCCGGTACCGAAAAGCCTATCTTGGTTTTATCGAGTCACGTGATACAGATGAAATCCAGTTTTTCTATGCACCGTGGTATTCATGCAATTTCAAATGCTCGTATTGTTATCAGGCTTCCTATGATGAAAAAAAGGTTGTTTCTCAGGAAGAAACAATCCGTGCCTTTTATCATTATATAGATGAAGAATTCAAAACCCGAAAAAAATATGTAACGCTTTTCGGAGGTGAGCCGCTGCTTCCCGGAAAAACAGTAAAAGACACAGTAACGCTGTTTTTAAAGGAAGCGGCCGTAAACAATCTGGATATGGCTGTTGTCACTAATGGATTTCATTTAACTGAATATATTTCTGTCCTTAAACAGGCGAGGATTCGTGAAATACAGGTTACACTTGACGGACTTGCAGAAACTCACAATAAGCGCCGGCCGCTACACAGTGGAGAGGGTACATTCGACCGGATTGTCGAGGGAATAGACCATGCCCTGGATGCAGGATTTCCAATCAATCTGCGTGTTGTCATCGACAGGGACAACATGGAAGAGCTGCACGAGCTTTCCGATTTCGCCATACAGAGAGGCTGGACAAAAAATCCGCTGTTTAAAACTCAGCTCGGCCGTTCCTATGAACTGCATACCTGCCAAAAGGAATCCGGAAAACTTTATTCACGGCTTTCAATGTACCAGGAATTATATGCGGAAATACGAAAGCACCCGCAAATCATGGAGTTTCACAAGCCTGCGTATTCTGTTTCCCGGTTTTTATTTGAACAGGAGGAATTGCCCGATCCGCTCTTTGATTCCTGTCCGGGAACCAAAACCGAATGGGCCTTTGATTATTCCGGAAAAATATTTTCATGTACCGCCACCGTGGGCAAGACCGGCGAGGAAGTGGGGACCTTCTATCCTGAAAAAGCCAAAAACAAAGAGGCGATAGCGTGTTGGCAGAACAGGGATGTACTGTCCATTCCGGAATGCCGGGAGTGCGTCCTGCAGATGGCCTGCGGCGGCGGCTGCGGTTCTGTTGCTAAAAATACATCAGGGAGATTAAATTCCCCGGATTGCAGGCCGGTAACCGGGCTTCTTGAAATGGGGATGTCACTTTATTTTATTAATAACCCGGCGGAGGAAACCAATGTCAGAACGGATTAAGGAAATTACAGAGAAAGAGTTCCAGGCTGAGGTTTTGGAAAAAGAGAATGTTGTTGTTGATTTTTATTCTACGGAGTGTCCCCCCTGCGAGGCGTTGGCCAGGAAATATGAGAATACCGCCGAACTCTTTGGAAAGGATGTCAACTTTATAAAAATATTCCGCCAGGGGAACCGGGCTCTTGCGGAAAAACTTGAGGTGAACTCTTCACCGACTGTTTTGTTTTATAAAAACGGAGTTCTGCAAAAGGACCGATTCACCGGAGCGATAAAACAGAGTCAGCTTGAACAAGGCCTGGTGAATTTGGTGGGCACCGAACGCGGTGCGCAATTATTGTCCAACCGGGAAGAAAAATCAACACAAACTGATGTGATTGTGCTTGGCGGCGGTCCTGCGGGTTTGACCGCAGGGATTTATCTTTCGCAGGCAAAACTGAGGGCCATTATTATTGATCCTGCACTACCGGGCGGTTATGTCGCCACAACTCATGAAGTGTCGAACTATCCGGGGTTTGCCGCACCACAGCAGGGTTTTATGCTTTCCCACTATATGTCGGAACAGGCAAAGAATGCGGGCTGTGAGTTTCGTGCGGCTGCGGAACTGGTACAGGTTGACCTTGAAGGAAAAAAAGTTGTCCTTGCCGACGGCGAGACCATTATTGCCAAATTTATTATCATTGCTTCGGGTTCATCCCCGAAAATACTCGGGGTTCCGGGCGAAGTAGAATACCGAGGGCAGGGAATTTCGTATTGCGCTACCTGTGACGCGAAATATTACCAGGACAAAGAGGTCGTGGTGATCGGCGGCGGCAACAGCGCCGTGGAAGAATCATTGTTTATCGCAAAGTTTGCAAAAAAAATCACTCTTGTGCATCAGTTTGCCGCATTGACAGCCAACCGGGAAGCGCAGGAAAAACTTTCCGCTTTGCCGAATATCGAGTTTCTCTTTGAACACGAACCGCGGCAGTTTGTCAAAAACAACGGCAGTATGGATGTGGAAGTTGAAAATTTGAAATCCGGAAAACGGAGTTTTTTAAAGCCGAACGGCGTCTTTGTTTTTGCGGGCTTTCAGCCCAATACAGAGCTCTTTCACGGGCTCCTTGAGGTTGACCAGTGGGGGTATATCAAAACCGGTGAGGACATGAAGACAAACATTGAGGGTATCTATGCAGCCGGGGATATCCGCTCCAAGCGGTACCGCCAGATTACTACGGCGGTCGCAGACGCCACCATCGCCGCGATAGAGATTACCAATCAATGCAGTTGATTTATCAGTAATTCCTTGGCAAGGTACAGGGACAAAAAATATTTTGCCCCCACCATAGCTTTTAAAGGAATTACGGCAAAAAAAAGCTGTCCGAAAGGACAGCTTTTTTTTAGTGCGCCCGGCAGGGTGCACCCATTCGGAGGTGACCCGGTAAAACGGGAAGTCCTCTACAGACCCGGCAGGGGGAA
>JAFGJO010000009.1 GCA_016929065.1 Spirochaetales bacterium
ACGAAATTGCGCATCGAGCACTCAAGGCGTTGAGTGCTCGAGAGCAACTTTCATGATAAGATTTCCCTAAAGGATCAACTTTTGGGGAAATCTTATCATATTCTCCAAGAAGCAGAGTGCGCTTCTGGCCGCAGGAAGGACAGAGGAAAAAACTCTTGCAGGAGAAGGGACGAAAGAAATCGTATCCGCAGTCTCCGCACATGATGCGGGCAACTCCTTCCTGCCAGTCGCCGCATAGTTTGAAAGCATCTGCCGCGTGCTGAATTACCGGAAGACGATACTTGCCAAAGTTGTCGGCATACTGCTCTTCATATACCGCTTCGAAGCGGGCAAAGCGTTCCCGGAACAACTGCTGAATAATGTTCTGCTGTCTGGGATGGTAGCGGTGTTGAGTCGTTCCAATTTTATATGCTGAACAAGAGAGTGCTGCCACATAGTGGTATACACCCTAATGTGGCGCGGGGCTTTCAAATAAAACCAAAAGAAGAGAAGAAAGGGGCTGTACCCATTATCCAACAACCAGTCAGGCAGTTTTTACTATTATTATTCCTTCTTCTGATATTCATATTTTATAATATAGCGAAGATCTCCCTCTTCTTTATAATACAACATTTCTGTTTGATTTCCCTGACTGTCATAATGATATTGATTAAACTTACTCGTTTTTCCCCTGAGATCCCATATTTCGGTTTTCACCAATTGTCCCGAGGAATTATATATATATTCTGCGTCCGGGCAGCCAAAAATGTCTCTGGAAATTGCTATTCTCATGTTCTTTTCATCAATGATATATTTCGAGATAAATTTTTCTGTTCCATACACATATTCCAGTCTACTTAAAACATAAATCTGTTCCACTTTACCATCAACTTCTTTTTCAAATACATCGTAGGTGTAGTAGATTTCCTGAGTGAGACTGTTTTCCTTCGTGTATTTTTTGGATGAGATCTTATTTCCCCTGTCGTCATATTCTGTTACCGTTTTATCTGTAATTTCACCAGTTTCCGAATAATCGGTTCTTGTTTCAACAGTACCTTCATTTGAATATTCATAAGATGATTGTAAATATTTTTTTATGGTTTTTGTCGTTAAATAGGTTTTTATCAGTTTCCAGTCCTCATTATATTCATACGTTATCGTATCAACGGTGTCTCGATCTTTATGTTCACGTGTTTCCTTTATCAATACATAATCCGGATTATCAGAAAAAACCGTGGCAATGGTGATGAACAGGTTCATAACAAAAATGATAAGGAATATAAGTTTTTTCATACGCACTCCATTTTCTTCCCAATTTATAAACTACTGGGAATAATACCGCACTGTCAGTTTTTATCAATTATCAGAACATCTTTGCAGATTATGTTTTATTATTTGAGTCTAATCAAGACGTGCTTTTTTAAAAAAACGAATATTTTAAAATATCCAATACGCAGGTTGATTTTCGATAATCTGTTCTCCGACATGGCAAATGGTTTTCATCCAATCGAATACTGGTAATAATTCTTTATAGATTTAACGCTTAGGCACAGAGAGAAAATCAGACACGGATTAACAGGATGAAGAGAAGAAGAAGTAACCACGAATTGCGCGAATTACACGAATATGGTGTTAGAAAAGGCAACTGATATCCTGGATATTTACTGCTGGAGAGATATCAGAAGAATGAGGGGGCTCCGCCCTTCTTTTGACATGGATGTCAAACTTCGAGCTTGTTTTGTTACAAGGCAGAAACAAGAAGAGGTAAAAGAAAGAAGCCAAAGTTAAAAAAATAGTTTAATTGTTACAGTTTGTAGTTTCTGCAATGGCTGACGAATACAGGATGTATGAGACAGCCTGTGTCATTCCCGCGAAAGCGGGAATCTGTCTTTAAAGATTTCATTCTTAGCTGTATCCTCAATATCATCAATTTCTCCCCTGCCGTACCAACTATCAGCTGCACGTAAAAAAAGTGCCGGTCTGTTTTTCCATGTCCCTCGATTTCGGGATGAAATGACATTAGCCCATTCGGGTTAATGCCCGGAGTTTCCACTTCGTGGAAACGTCCACAACTTACATTCCGGGCGATAAAATCAAGCCCGCTGAAATGTCCCTTTTTCGGGGCCTTCCAGGTGACTGTATCTGTTTCACTATCATAGCTAGTGCAGATAAAAAAATTTTTAAAACTGCCTATGGCAAGTTTTAAAATAATCCTTTCTCTTTTAAAGCAATAAGGATATTTTGAAACTACAAGGGATGTTGAAAAAGTACATTTTTTCTTATAAGCGGAAACAACGGTTCAATCTGACGTGGAATTATTATAGCTTTGCCTATCAGTCTCCAAACCTGACTTTGAGCAATTCATAGGTTTCTTTGTCAGCAGCACTAATTTGTTTTCCCAAATGGTCAGGCGAGAAATTGGTTCCGTCCCAATCCGTTGCTCCAACAATGAGCCTGATCATTGCAGCACGGGAGGTACTGATTGCATCGGAAATATACGGTATCTCCTCATCGCTTTTTAATGTCTCAAGAGAACCATGCGCAATAAATGCTGCTACACGTTCATATTCATGATTTGAGATCGTCTCATTCACTGGATTACTATATTTAAAAAACACTTTATCTTCCCGGAGGAAGTTACATGTCAGCATTCCAATTTTTATATCAATCTTGGCGAATTCCCGTCTGTTTATAGTATCATCGAAATGATTTCCGTCCATGGCACTTACGAAATATGAACGGGTCCACGAAAAGATCAGCTGATCCGGCGCAGTTCCCCATGACCAGGTACCCTCGGTATAATCACTCCCACTCCTTAAATCCTTCCACTGCAGATATCCGTCAGATCTCAGCACATATTCTTCGGGATATTGTTTATGTCCATATTCTCCAGCTACCTGTTCGTTTTTTGTCGGCTTCCAGTTTTTTTCAAGTCCTTGAATTATTTTTTGAAACTCGGGTGTTTACTGTATTGATTTCAAGTCTGTATCAACCGGAAGCCGCTTTGCCAGAAAGTTTTTTTCTGCTTCTGCATATACCGGATCAAGCCCCAGACAAATACGTAGTTCCTCGTAAATTTCCTCTGTATCCACCCTTTGTTTTTCCTGGTACAGCAGTGTGAGCATGCAGGCAAGATTGTAATGCGGCAGGAAATTCAGACTGTCATAGACAATCGCCTGCTTGAAGGCAATGGAAGCTGTAAGATAATCTTTTTGCTGATAATACTCGAATCCTTTTTTTTCCAATCTGATGTGTTGAATTGTGTTATTTAAAGTGTATCAATTTTCAGTATACATCCCGCTGAGTAGAATTTCAATTATTCTCTGTGAATAAAGGAATTGTTTCTTCCTTGCCCCCGTTACCGGTTAACGATCACACACTCCTCCAGGCCGACAATACTGAATGATTCGCCCTTGAGTATCCCCTTAATTTGTACACCTTCGCGCTTGTCCACAAGATTTTTATTCACGGTTTCCGGAATGGCTTCTTTCATTTCACAGGCCACATATTTTTTATAAATATCGCCCGGTTCTGCCAGATCCACCCGGATGGTCGTTCCATAGCTGGTGGTGGAAGTGGTCGTCGAATGGTAATAGCCTTCTACCAATACTTCCTTATCGATCCAGATACTGAAAAACGCATGAAAGTTCTTCAGAGGGATAGGGGTAACACCATCATAAACCCATGGGCTCGTCTCTTTATATTCCAGAGCAGCAGGCGCATCGACGAAAACAGCATTGGTTAATTCCAGTTTCCCGGTCCAGGACATTTTCAGTGTTCCCTGTACGGCAACCAGTTCATCCTTTGCCACTTCTCTTCCGGGAGATTCGGCGAACAGCGCTGTCAAGAGTGAATCTTTGGCTTCTGTATCGGGCCGCAGCCGTAAATCTTTTTCCACCTTCTGTGTTTCCCTCATGTATGGGATATACGGATAGGCTGCAATGGTTACCTTTTTGCCATTCCATGCAAAATACGCCTCATAGAGCTGTTTTGCGGAAACAGGCTTGTCTGCACTCACTGTTGCCGGATCAAGGGTCCCGGATGGGTATAGTGTTGAAGCAGTACCGGAATTACCATTTTTTCCGGGCTGTGCTCCCTGGTCATCTCCGCACATGACAAATGCCGGAAGCAGAACAAGTAACACAAGTATAGCGAATGTTTTGTTTTTCACGTTTCTCTCCTTTTGGTGTGAATTCTTTAATAATTGTAGTTCATTGTATTGAGGATTGCATATTTTTTTGACAAGGAGGGTTATTTTTAAAAACCGCGGCGAAGTGCCGCGGTTGAAACTCATTAAAAACAATCAATACTCAAAGGCGCCCAGGTCGGGAGCTGCACCATTGTAGGATTTTGGCAGTCCCAGGCCGGCGATTTCCGGGTTGTTGTTGATCACAACTGTTCCCTTATCGATCAGGACACTGCCGGCTACAAGACGCGCAAACACGTCGGGAAGCGAACCATCAGCCTTGCGGGAGGCCTTCGCCGTTGTTTCCGCCAGGGTGTTGAAATCAGCCTGACTGAACGCAGTAGCGACGTTGTTGGTCCAGCCTTCATCCGGATTATTCGGGATCGCATTGTTGCCCTGAATGCTCCCGGACGCAATTTCAATTCTGCCCAAGGCCACACAATTGAAGAACTCACGTTCTCCGCTCGCTGTTTCGAACATATAGTCATAGCCATTACCCCAGGCCAGACAGTTCACCAGCCGGGTGCCGCCCTTATGGCTGTTCTGGTCGAATCCCTTAACCGAACTCGTGCGGTTGTTGTTGAAGGAAATACAGTTCCATACCTCGTGTTTTCCCTTCGATGACCCGCCGGTGCCGTTTCCGCCGAGTTTTATCCCGTTTCCGTTGCCCTGGAAGGAGCCGCCAACGACCGTAAAATTGGATGCCCGGCCCGAACCCCATGCCCAGCAATCGATGAGGTACACGGGATAATCCGTCTCGAACAGGTCCCATGCGTCATCGGAATTATCCCATGCCCGGCAGCCGATAAACCGGTTCATGAGTCCCTGGTGCATTTTTGCCGCGAAACCGTCCGCGTTGCCGCCTTTTGCGGGCGGATCGTAATTGAGGTAGGAATCGCAGTTTATGATATCATTATAGGCGCAGTAGGAGCCGTCATTCGAGGAGATTCCCGGATGCGAATCCGAAAAATTGTGCCCGAAGCCCAGCTGAAGCCCGGTGTCGTTATTATGGTGGAAAACACAAAGTTCGATACGGTTATGGTTCCCTTCAAGTTTTATCCCATTGTCACCGGCAAAGCAGATTTCCAGACCCTTGAGGGTCCAGTAATTTCCGGTTAACAGTATCCCCCGGTTGCTGCTCGCTACTGCCTGGGCCGAGAAGTTGAACACCGGTTTTTCGCTATTATAGTTAATGATAATAATGCGGTTTGACGCACTCCCGGACTGTGACAAAAGCACTGTCTGGCCATAATAGTATGTTCCTCCCCGTACAAAGATGGTCGTCCCTGCTTCGGCGCGCGCAATCGCAGCAGTCAATGAATACAGCGGACTGGAGAGTGTCCCGGTGTTAGCATCATTTCCTGACGGTGACAGATAGATGACCGCAAGCGGCGTCTGTGAAGAACTCGATGAACTCGATGAACTCGATGAGGTTGTCGTACTGGACGAGCTTGAAGTCGTTGAGGAACTCGAACTTGCGGATGAACTCGAGGAGCCCGTGGAACTCGATGAACTTGATGAACTTGATGAACTTGATGAACCTGACGAGCTGGATGAACTTGATGATCCGGTTCCCGGAGTAAAATAAAGGACATCGAATTTTGCCAGTTCGGTACCGTTTTTCGAGGATGCAAGTTCTATACGGGCACCTTTGGCAATGGTCACTGTGGTGAATATCTTTGTGATAAAGACATCCACACCAGCCGCCTCATCAGCGGTCCAGGAGGAGATAATGCTTCCTCCGACCGAAAGGGTCATTGGGACAGCCCCGCCCACTTCGTCGACATACACCACCTGGATGTCATAGGTTCCGGTGTCTCCGGGAAACGACTTGTACAGTTTGCCGCTGGACGATGACAGTTTTGTCACTTTCCCAGCGGACGCGCCGGTGTAGGTGAGACTCCCAAAACCTGATTTACTCATGGATTCGGCTTCGAGTGTTACCGCTGATACAGCGCGGGATGCGGTTTCCGGATCACCCAAACCCAGGTAGGAACAACCTGCGATGAAACCGGCAAGCATTGCCATGACGGCAATCGCCAAAACGCTGTCCCAGATCCTGAAACGATTGTTAAAAAAATCTTTTTTTCTGATCATATGTGCCTCCTGAAAGTATCATGCGCCTGTTGATTTTGTTCGTCAATATAAATTTTTATAGGGGAGTGAGGGAAGGAGTGCTTTGATTATCCGCCGATTCAGGGGAGGGCGATTTGTGCCTTTTTTAATAGTCCGAATTGCAAGTCCAACACTTCACAGACTCTTCATTCCCGATATTACCGGGGTTGAGACGGCACGTGGATTACGTCCCGGGGCTTTGAGCCGTTGGGCGGGCCGACGATGCCCCTCATCTCCATTTCCTCGATCAAACGGGCGGCCCGGTTGTAGCCGATCTTGAGCTTCCTCTGTACATAGGACGTAGAGGCTTTCCCTGCAGCAAGCACAACATCAAGCGCTTTGTTGTACATGGGATCGGAATCGCTGTTGAGAAAGGCGCTGATTTCATCGTCATCATCAATAAAAATCTCATCGTCGATGTAGTCGGGTTCGCCGTATTCCTTGACGTGGTTGACCAGATTTTCCACTTCTTCATCGGAGATATAGGTGCCCTGCATGCGGACCGGGAAGGGATCCCAGGACGGCAGAAAGAGCATGTCTCCCTGGCCCAGCAGTTTTTCCGCGCCGACCGCATCAATGATAATTCGTGAGTCGAATTTGCCGGCTACCATAAAAGCAATACGGGAAGGGATGTTTGCTTTGATGAGTCCGGTGATGACATCGATCGACGGCCGTTGTGTGGCCAGCACCAGATGGATCCCCACTGCACGCGACATCGCAGCCAAACGCGCGAGGGTCGATTCAAGTTCCTTTCCGGTTGTTGCCATGAGATCGGCAAACTCGTCAATGACGATGACAATATAGGGGAGCGGCTCTGTTGCCAATGATTTTTTCTTTACTTTTTTATTGTAGGAACGGATGTCCCGTACGCACAGGGCATCAAGCAGCGAATACCTGCGTTCCATTTCCGCGATGCAGTACTGCAAAGCCTGGAACGCCTTTTTGGGATCGGTGATAACCGGGGTCAGCAGGTGCGGGATATCGTTATAAAACTTCAACTCGACGATTTTTGGGTCGATTAAAAGCAGCCGTGCCTCTGCCGGTGATTTTCGAAACAGTATGGAAGAAATAATGGAATTGACGCAGACCGATTTCCCGGAACCGGTGGAACCGGCAATCAAAAGATGCGGCATTTGTGTCAAATCGGCAAACTGGACAACACCGGTGATATCCTTGCCCAGGGCAATCGGTATTTCAGCTTTGCTCTCCTCAAATGCCGGGTGAGACAGAATTTCCCGCAGAGAAACAATCGACCGCTTCTGGTTTGGCACTTCAATACCCACTGCCTGTTTCCCCGGAATGGGTGCAACAATGCGAACCCGCGAGGCGGCCAGCCGAAGGGCAATGTTGTCTGCAAGATTGACGATTTTCGACAGTTTCACGCCCGGCGCAGGGAGTATTTCAAACATGGTGATGACCGGGCCTTTCTGGATGCCCGTGACTTCTGCCAATATATTAAATTCTTCAAGGGTGCGTTTTAATGCCTCTGCACGATCCTGGGTTGGTTTATCGACTTTCCAGTATTCATCCTTTTTATACTCGTTGAGGACCGAATCCAGATCAATGGCATAAGTACTCCATTTCTTTTTAAAAGGCCGTTTTATGGTATCCGTGGCTGATTCGGCACGTTTTTCGGGGATACGCGCTTTTTGCAGGGGTGATACTGATTCTTTTAATGCGATCGGTTCTGCATCAGTATTCTCATTATCATATCTGAAAAATGATTCAACTATTTCTTTGTATTCCCGATCATCCTCATCTTTGGATTGATGTTCATTCCTGCGCGACAAACCATTGTTTTCCGGAAATTCGTCTTCATCTGCCTCCGGATCATTATGAATATCATACTCATCATTTTGTCCAATCGCTGACGAATTTGAACTGGAGTCTCCGGTATCCGGCTGGTATGTGGATTCCGGTGATTCGGCATCTTTTTTTGAAAACTGGCGGAGGATAAAATAAATGAAAGCAATCTGGATGGCCAGGTAAACAACAAGCAGCACCGTTCCCCCGGCAACTCCCAGGATAGCACGAATTCCTTCGATAAGGGGTGTTTCGGTATTGGGCTCTGAAAAAACAAGTTTCACAATGACCGCGATGGTAAAAAACGGGAACAGGGAGAGCATGAGTCCGGTAATATGTTTTTTTGAAAATCTGAATACAAAAAAGGCTGCGGCAAACAGGTATAACGGGATATAAAAAGCAGTGATTGAAAAAGAATCGATTAAAAATTTCCCCGGTGAAGCAAGTAAAAATCTGCTTTCCAGTATGCCGGCGTTTTCGATAAATCCAAAGACAATCGAGATAAGTAACAGTGAGCCGATGACAATACAGCCGATGATCAGTAACTTCTTGATGAGATTTATTTCTTCGTGACGCAAACATTCCCCCTACAGAATATATCGGATGAACAAAGAGTTTTGTTTACAGGTTAATCCGGCAAGAGCTGCAAATCCATTTTTGGTTTGCGGGAGTTGTTCCCCGGCGGTTTTTATGGTATAGTACATTTCTTGAAACTGAAATAATGAAATTCTCGAAAGACCGTGTTTTTCGAAATACCTGTATATCCCTCTTTATGTCTGATCCAATAGAATAGAGAAGAAGGAATCAAGGAGTGTTTATGAATAGAACCGTAAATAATATTTTATTTGTGCTGGGGGCAACAATATTTATTTTTCTTTTAATTACGATATTGTTTTTTGCGTTGTTTATCCCCGTAGTATTGTTTTTGATACCGAATTCATCCGATCCATCGATTGGAATGCTGGTGATGGTGGTTGTTTTTGTCTTGTCAGTCGGCGGAGCCTTTATTATTTATAATAAAGTCATCAAACTGGTCATGAATAAATTCAACCTCGAAAAGTACATTGGAAGCGGGAAAAGATAGGAATTATGGGGAAAGACTCAATCGCGAACTCTGCATTTCGGCTCGAATATGCCATTCACAATGCGGTGAATATTGAAAAAATAAAAAAACTCATTGTTGTTCGGGAAGAAAAAGGATATGTGGTAGAAAAAAATACTGTTTCAGAATGGATTTTTACCGGATATTTTACCAGGAATCAGCAGCATTTCCTGTATGGGACAACCGGGAAAGTTGTTTCACTTCGAAAAAAAATTGAGGGCAGCAGAAAGACTGCGCTGAAAGCGATGTTCACTCTTATAAAAGCCCTGCAGGTGGTTTCGCAGGATGGCTCCCGGCAGTACGAAGTGGGGCTTGATACTATCTATTTTACCGAGACAGACGGTGTTCTGTTTCTTCCGGCTACGATTATCAGAAAACTGAAAGATACGGGTACAGAGGAGTTTCGCAGGGATTTTCATACGATCAGTAATCCGTATTTTGTAAAACAGCAGGAACGGGCTGTATACGCTGTTGAAACGCTTTTGTTTTACACTCTCACCGGTCATTACCCTTTTGTCGGAGAAACCGATGAAGACCTGCGGAACAAGATCCGAAACATGAATATTGTTTCTCCAAAGAGTTTTCTTCCAGAGATGAAACCGGATGTTGCCCGTCAGTTTGAGGTGTTCTTCAATACGAAAAATCAATGTGTTGAATCCTTGCCCCGGCTTGAAAAGACTGTCTCTCTGTGGATTGCAGAGGATGTCACGCAGACCATTCTGCCGCAGGAACGTGAAGCAATCCTGAATGAGGCGAAGCGGCGGCAGAAAACAAGTGGAAAAACCCTGCAGCGGAAACTGTTCTGGGAGAAAAACGGAAAAAGGATCCTGTTCGGCAGTATCGGGGCAATTCTCGGAGGAATTTTCCTGTTTATGTTTGCTTCCATTTATTTTCAGCCTCGTGAAACAAAGGGATTTATTCCCGAAAAAGTCGTAGAAACATATTACAAAAGCATCAATTCGATGGATGCCGATCTTATAAAGGACTGCTACATTGACGGTGTCGGGGATCAGATGGAAAAAATGCTGATGACCATTTACCCGCTGGACCGGCAAAACCTGGCTTTGTTTGGATATAATCTCGCGATTCCTGCCGATGAATGGATAGCCAATGGAAAGCCGGAACCCCGAGCTTATCAGTTTGTATTTGGAGTTGGAAATCTTGTCCTGAAAGATGAGTCAAGAGGAGATTATCCGGTGTTTTTCGCGGAATATGATTTTTTTACCTGGGACAGGGACCCCAACAATCCCGATAACGAGCAAAACTATCAGCTGGTTTACCATGTACAGGAGAGGCTGTATCTCGCACAGGATCAGGAAGACTGGGTGATCAACCGAATCGATGAGCTTGCGCGGGATCTTGTTGAGGTGAAGGATTTCGGGAAACAACTGCTCGAGGAAAATACCGAAAAATAATACCAGAAATTAGTTTGCTTTTCCAAAAAAGGAGCTGTATATTAATTACTCATAAGTTAACGACCGTTTGGTAACAAGATATGAGTGATTATTATTTACAGCAGCGCGAGAACATCATCAACACCGCATTTCAAGTCTGGGCAGAATCCCATTTTTCAAAAATGAGTCTGAGTCCTGTTGCAGAAGCACTCTCTCTTTCCAAAGCAGCATTATACCGGTATTTTAAAAACAAAGATGAACTGTTACAAACCATGATACAGCAGTTTTCACAGAGTATGTATCTTGCTGTAGAAGAGTTTCAGAAAACAGCGCACGCAGATACTTTGGCAGATGCGGTTGGACAGTATTACACCTTTCTTTTCAATTATTTTTTCAATCATCCGTATTATTACTCATTTGTTATTTTTTTTATTCTGCACAGAATGACAGAATTTTCAAAAAAACTGTTCAGGGAACGTGACAGAATAAACGCGTTCTTTCATCAGGTAATGGATAAGGAAATGTATCCCCGGGATGAATACACGCGTCATATTACGACCCGGTTTATACAATTGAACGGGTTTTTTTGGACAATGCAGCTGTTTTCAAAAAAAGAATCCGGCTCACTTCCTGAATATCTTGATTTTCACAGAAAAATAAATGAGAAAGAAATGAAAAATCTGCTCCAGAAAGCAGTATTTGTTGGCTGTAACGGGTATTGTTCAATTTCTTCCGACAGCGTCATTGCATATGAAAAGATTATTAAAGAGTGTTGGATATCGCCGGAAGAGATGCTGGAGACGGACCGTATTTTTTCTGCCGTCGAAGAAGTGGTGGCAGAAGTTGGTTTTGCCGATGCCTCTGTTGAGCGGATAGCCGAACGAATCGGGATCAATAAAAGCAGTCTGTATTTTTATTTCAAGAATAAAAATGAAATGTTTTTCAAGACAATAAAACGCGAGCAGGACCATTTAATCGGCCTTATTGTTGGAAAACTTTCCCGTATCCGGTCTTTTGAAGAAAAGATGTTCGGATTTTTTATTGCACTGGTGTCGCAAATGCTCAATAAACCCTATTTAATGACAATAATTCATTGGCTGCGGAAGCAGAATATTGGAGTGAACTTTCAAAAAAAGAATATGGGAAATGTTTTCGAGCGGCTTGATTTTTTACGTGAGGGGATCGAGCAGGGGAAGTTTCACACACATAACGGGGAGCCGGGTTCGGTTCTTCTATTCATATTTTTTTTCCTGATGAATGAAATAAGATTTCTTTCAAAAAATGAAAACAATAATACAGAATATATTAAGAAAGCGTTTTCTCTTTATTGCCGGGGGATTAACCATAATAAAATGAAGAAGAATCCAATAAATATACAAGGAGTACAAAATGAGCAGGGTAACTGAAATAATAATATTGATCTGTATTGTATTTTTCAGCAGTGTACATGTGTTTGCCGCCGAAGAACCCATCATGCTGGAGCTTGATGTTGCGATAAAAATGGCGATAGAAAACAATTTACAGGTGAAATCAGCGGAAACCGATGTCAATAACAAACAGCGTTCCCGCGACAGCGTTTGGAATGAGTTTTTGCCGTCGATTTCTGCGAGTGCGTCATTAGTTCGGACAAATGATGAACCAGTTAGTTTTCCCGGATTTCCAACAAGTTCTCAATGGTCTTTAGCAACGTCAGTCGGCGCACAACTCACTCTTTCGATGAACAATGTCCATGCAATCCGCAAGGCAATGCTCGATTATGAATCCGGGCTCACCAGCCTGGTGAAGGCCAGGAGCCTGATGAAACAGATGGTGACACAGCAGTTTTACAGTCTTCTTCTTATGCAGGAACAGTTGAAAATTGCGCAGTTTTCTTTTGAAAACGCGGCTGCACGCTTTCGGCAGGCACAGATTGATTACCGAAACGGCCTGATTTCAGAATTCGAAATGCTGAATACTCAAGTATATTACGAGAACAGCAAGCCGGCGGTTGTCGAGATAGAAAATACACTCTCCTCTATGGAGGCGATGTTCAAACTCACCCTTGGTTTTGAACTTGTTGATACTATTGAGCTGAAAGGCAGTCTTGAGGTTGAAGTGAAAGACTACAGCGCAGATGAACTGGTCAAGAAGTACCTTAATCAGCGTTTTGATGTCATCGAAACACGCGAAGCAATTGCGTTATTGCAAAATTCAATCGATATGACCTCGGCAATGTTTTTTCCGTCGGTGACTATAGGATTTACGGTGGATCCGACCATAAACGGACCGTTTGAAAAAGACTGGTTTGACGGCGATAACTGGTCCCAGCCGAGAGGCGCATTCAGTATTTCGATTCGACAGCTGATTGATCCGCTTATTCCCAACTCAAAGACACAGCTGACGATTGCAAAGCTTGAATCACAAAAAGCATTGACGACAGAACAGTTGACATATCTGTACAAGTCGGGAGAGTCTTCAATCCGGGAAAAAGTGAAAGTGCTTGCAAAAATCGGCAGCGGAATAAAAACAAAAGAGCTTAGTGTCCGGGTTGCAGAGCGTGCATATGCGCTTGCCCGTGAAGCATATAACGCAGGGGGAATCGACCTGCTGCAGTTGAAGGACAGCGAGCAGGAGCTGCTGCGTGCGCGCTTGACGCTGCTTCAGGAAAAATACAACTACCTAAAAGGTGTTTTGGAATTGGAATATGAACTGAACATGGACTTTTCACAGGAAGGAGAAAACAAATGAGTCGAATACAGAATAGCGGAAAAATAGTAACCGGAATATTAATAATTATTTCTGCTGTGTTGTTTGCAGGGTGTATGCCATCGGCGCCGCAAAAGCAGGAACAGGTATTTGCAGTGAATGTCATGCCCGCAACCAGCGGAGAACTCATTGATTATCTTGAGGTGAATGGCGATATTGAAGCCACCTCGAATATTGATGTGTTTGCCGACAAAGCAGGGGAAATCATCGGGATAAATGTAAGTCTGGGGCAGTATGTCTTGGCCGGACAGACCATCGCATTTGTTGATGCATCGCGCCCCGGACAAAGCTATATCCCGAATCCTGTGCGGGCGCCGATATCCGGCACCATCACCTCACTGCCAATCCGCATTGGAGCGACGATTTCCATGGCTTCACCTATTGCAAAAATCTCGCGGACCAATGATCTGATCATTACTACCAACGTTGCAGAGCGTTTTGTCGCACGCATGAAAACCGGGCTCACTGCCCAGGTGTGGCTTGAAGCATATCCCGATGAAGCATTTACGGCAAAGGTAACCGAAGTGAGTCCGGTCATTGATCCGGTGACCCGCTCACTGGCGGTAAAACTTGCCTTCACCGGCAAAACAGACAAGATAAAGACCGGAATGTTTGCCGAGGTAAGGATTATTACCGAGACGAAGCAGAATGTGATTAAAATCCCCTTTGTGGCAGTTGTACGTGTGGATGACAAATCGTTTGTTTTTGTTGCAAAGGAAGGGCAGCCGGAAGAAAAACCAGCCGAGCCCGAAAAACTATCAGATGCGAAGGCAGATACCCATATCATGGGTATTGCAGAGAAACGGGAAGTCAAAACGGGTCTCGTTGTGGACAACAAGGTCGAGATAAAAGCCGGGCTCCAGGCCGGTGAAAAAGTGATCATTCAGGGACAGAAATCGCTCGACGATCAGTCAAAGATAAGAATTATTGAAGAGTCTCCCGGTATTCCAGAGAAGGATGAAATCGGTGGAGGTGCCAGGTGAGCATGGTCAGAACCGTCGTCAACCGCCCGACGACAATGGCGGTTATTTTTTCCTTGCTGGTCATATTTGGGGCATTCACTGCATTAAATCTCGCGGTTGACCTTATCCCCGATATCAATTTCCCGATGCTTGTTGTATTTTCAAGTTATTCAGGTGCCGGGCCCGAACAGGTTGAAAAGACCATCACCCGGCCCCTGGAAGCCCAGTTGTCGAACGTGAGTAACCTTACCCAGATTTCCTCGACATCATCGGAAGGTTCCACGATGATCATTCTGGAGTTTACCTATGGAACAAATATGGCCGAGGCGGCAAATGATGTCCGCGACCGTTTGGAATTTGTCAAACAGATTATGCCGGATGAAGCCACAACGCCGATGATTTTCAAGTTCGATCCTTCAATTATTCCCATTTTACGGCTGAAAATATCCGGGAACAAGAGTCCGGAAGATTTGCGGGAAATTGCCGAGGATTTTATCCAGCCGCGTCTCGAACAGGTGGATGGAGTTGCGATCGCTTCGGTTTCCGGTGGCCGGGAACGTGTTGTGCGGGTGGATATACCGCAGAGCCGGCTCGAGGCGTATAACATTGGAATCACCCAGATCCGCGGAGCGCTGATGGCAAACAATCTTCAGATTTCGGCCGGGAGTATATCCGAGGGAGGCATGAATTATCTTGTCCGTTCATCGGGTGAGTTCGTAAATATTGAAGAGATAAAGAATACAATTGTCACCTTCAAGGGAACGCCCCCGTCGCCCATGAATCCAGCCGGGGATATGGTGGGGATTCGGCTGCGTGACATTGCCAATGTTGCGGACGGGTACAAGGCTGTTGATACGGCTATTTTTATTAATGGAGAACCCGGGGTATTTGTTACAGTGCAGAAACAGAGCGGGAAAAACTCCGTACAGGTTGCAGACCGGGTTCTTTCGCGTTTGGAAGATATTAAAAAAAGTCTTCCGGTTGGTGTTGAGGTTGGAATCGCTGCTGATACAACAACCATCATCAAGCGGTCCTTGAGTGAAGTATCCTCTTCTGCCCTGATGGGATTATTCCTGGCGGTATTTATTTTATTTGTATTTCTCCGCAGCCGCAACTCGACGCTCGTTATCTTTTTCTCCATACCGATTTCTCTGATCATCACCTTGATGATCATGTATTTCTTTAATTTTACCCTCAATCTGCTTACGCTTGCGGGTCTTGCCCTCGGAATTGGAATGCTCGTCGACAACAGTATTGTTGTCCTGGAAAATATTTACCGGTACCGCGAAAAGGGAGCAAAGCTGCATACATCGGCAATACTGGGAACCCAGGAAATGATGGTGCCGATTATTGCTTCGACACTCACGACGATTTGTGTGTTTCTGCCGCTGGCCTTGTTTCGAAATCAGCTTGAGTTTATGGGAGAGATGTTTTCGGGACTCGCGTTTACCATTGTCATTTCGCTTTCGACATCTCTGGTGGTTGCGATTTTTCTCGTGCCGGTGCTTGCTGGAAAATATTTCCCCATTACCACCCGGCTGGAAACCGTTCTCCCGCCCCGTATTGCACGGATTGATAATGTCATGAACCGGTTTTTTAATAATCTTGAAAACTTTTACAAAAAGATCCTCTCATGGGTAATGATCCACAAGAAGATTGTTCTCCTCAGTGTTTCAGCTTTGTTTATCGGAAGTTGTGCATTAATCCCGGTGGCCGGATTTGAGCTCATGCCTACTCAGGATCAGGATGCGGTGAACATCACCATGGATCTGCCGGTCGGGACAAGCATTGAGACCACAGAGAAATTGCTGTTCCAGATGGAAAAGGTTATAAAGGAGGAATTGACATCGTATAAGGATATTATTCTTATTGCCGGACAGGGAGGCATGTTTTCATTCGGCGGGGGAGGAACCTCCAACAAGGGAAGCATCACCATCAATCTGCCTGTTTATTCACAGCGGAAAGAAGACTTCAAGACTGTCCAGGCAAAATTGAGAAAACATTTTGGTGATTTTCCCGGCGCAACCTTTTCATTCCGCTCCGGCGGGGGTGGCGGGTTCGGCAGTACGTCGCCGATTGTAATCACCTTCAAGTCGGAAGACCGTGAAATGGCAAAAGATACCGGCAACAAGGTACTCACGATTCTGAAAGAGAAAGTGCCGGAAGCAACAGAACCGGTATTCAATCTTCAGGAAGGATTGCCCGAGGTGAAGCTCATTATTGACCGTGAAAAGGTCTATTCGCTGGGTTTGAATATGGCATCGGTGGGTACTGAGTTGAAGGCGAATATTGACGGCGTGGCAGCGGGAAAGTACCGGTCGGCCGGTTCAGAGATGGATATCTTCCTTATTCTGGAAGAACGAAGCCGCAACCAGCGTCTGGATCTGGACAAGATTTTTGTCTTGAATCCTCAGGGACAAAAAATAAAGGTTTCAAGCTTTGCCAAATACGGACCCGATGAAGGCCCTGTGACCATCAGCCGGGAAAACCAGTCGCGGTATCTGCGGATTACCGCCGGGGTTGCGCCGGGCGCAAGCGTTACTACAATCATTCCCAAAATTCAGCAGTTTGTTGCGGAGGAAATCCCGCCGAATGACAAACTGTTGATTGAATACGGCGGTGATTTTGAGGATATTCTGAAATACATTCCAATTTTGATGGGAATAGTGCTGATTTCCCTGCTGCTTGTGTACGGGGTCATGGCATCATTGTTTGAATCGTTTCTTGATCCGTTTCTGGTGATGTTTACCATTCCACTAACCATGATTGGTGTTGTGGGAATACATCTTGCAATGGGTGAGATTATGAGTATTTTCACCATTGTTGGACTTGTCATGCTTCTTGGTATTGTAGTTAATAACGGGATTGTCCTTGTTGACTATACCAACCTCATGCGAAAACGGGGAATGTCCATCCGCGAGGCGTGTATCGAAGCGGGGAAAAACCGTCTGCGGCCGATTCTTATGACGACGCTGACCACAATTCTTGGACTTCTGCCTGTGGCCTTTATAAAAAGTGAAGGATCCAGTCTTATTCAACCGCTGGGAAAAACCGTTGTCGGGGGATTGTTCGTCAGTACACTGATGACCCTCTTTGTCATCCCGGCACTCTATGAGATTTTCAACCGGTGGAGCGACAAACGCAAGGAAAAGAAACAGAAAAAGCACGAAGCAATGATGGCAATCCGTGTGCAGAGGCTGCGGGAACGGAAGGAGGCAGGTGTATGAATCTGCGAGTTGAAATAACAGGGAACCGCTCTGTTCAGGAAGATCTCTTTGAAATGCTTGAAAAGAAAAAGCTTTCATCCCATTATACATTGATTACAGAGGCATTGGGGAACGGAAACTCCGGGCCCCGGCGGGGCGACGCGATCTGGCCCGAAGAAAATTTTGTGGTTGTCATTTATTGTGATAAAGCAACGGCAAAAGAAATACGTGCAATTGTTGACAGCGTGAAGGAACACTTTCCGGATGAAGGATTGAAAATGTTTGCCGTTAAAACAGAAGTTATTTGAATTTATTATTTTTATGCTTTTGGGACGTATGAACAATTGTGTCATACGTTCCTTTTTATTTATGGCTTATGAATTTCCGCAAGCGGAATGGTTCGCAGACAGTATATCCCGGTAAAACAATCCTGATGTACATTATACCGGAGCCGGTAATCGCCGTAGTCCCTGCCTTCCGGCAGCACGGCACACTCCATATCGATCATTGCGACGGTGACCGCGACAGCCTGGAATTCAACAAGGAAGGATTTTGTATCGTTGGGATCAAACCGCACATAGTGGTCATTTCCATGCCCGTACATCGGTTGTTTTGTGGTCAGATTGAACACCCGTTTGCTCCAGGTCTTTTCACAGGAATCGTTTTCAAAGCCGGTTACGTGTGAACAATTCAGTGTTAAAGAGTGTGAGATATCAATGGGTACCATAAAGGTGTGGTTGTACCGGTTTTGCAGGATGTACTCAAGAGTAATACTTGATCCGCTGTGCGACGGCAGTACGCTGAATTTATTGAATGTAAAGGTAAAAAAATAACCGGAATCAACAATCTGATATAAAAAACTGTTTTCTATTGCAGCCATACTTTCATTGTATCACACACGCTGTTACTCTGCAATATTTGGTATTGGATTGCCTGCTGCCCTAGGGTTTATAGGTAATATAACTGGTTTCCATTCCGTTGATTTCCTTGATCCAGGCGAGGAATTTCTGTGCTTCGGTTTTGGTTGCATAGGGACCAATTAATACGGTGTAGAATTGACTGCCTTTGACTGTTTCCGAGAAAATGCGGCCGCCGAGCCCGTTTTCTACAAGTATTTCATTGTTCGCATCGGCATTGCTTTTATGTCTGAACGCACCGGTTTGTATATAATATGAATTTTTCTGTGCGGTAACCGGCGGGGTTGTGGGGGCTGTTTTTTTTACTGTTTGCGGAGTGGTGACGGTTTTTTTCATGGGTTCGGTGGTTTTTGTTTCATAGCGTACCGGCTCTGTTTTTGCTGCATCTTCCTTTCCTGACGATTCGATTATCGGCTTTGACTGTTCCTGTTCACCGAGCATTCTGGTGTCTTTTTTATAATATCCGTTGGAAGTTGTATTGTCCGGCTCCTGCATTCCCGGCAATGGAACATTTTTCATTGTATGTTCGAATGGATCGCCTGGGTTTGTATATGTATTTCTTATATCATCCACCGGCAGTTCTGCAGAAGCGGTGGTCACCGCTCCTCCGGGAGTTTTCGCGTTCAATAGCCATATTCCGCCCAGAATAACGACAAGAAATAAAAGTGAAATAGATAAAATAACCCACAATATTTTGTTCATAAACCAACACCTTTTAAAAGTCCGAAGACAGATTTTTCATTATATTCTCTAACTGTACCGCACAAGCAATTTCATCAAAGCGGTTGTCTACGTTATATATATCGACATTCCCCGTGGTTTTATTAGAGAGTATTTTCAATTGCGATAAAAACCGCTTTATTATTTCACAGAAATCCAGCCTGTCCCTCTTTTTTGCACGGAATATTCGCTGGATCAGCGGTGACCGGACGATGATAACTGCATCGCAGAGGGAATCCAGTTTCATGGGAAATAATAACGCGGCATTGATTACGGCATTTTTATAAAGAAGGATCTGCTGTTTTATTAATTCAGTCATTTCCGGATGGAGGAGCCTTTCAAGTGCCTGCCGTTTTTTTTTATCCGCGAAGACAATCCGTCCCAGCTTCCGGCGGTTTATTGAGCCGTCCGCATCGGTAATTTTTTGGCCAAAAGAGGCAATAACTTCCCGGCTTTTTTGTGAGAGGACTTCATGGCCAATTGTATCGACATCAATCTCGGTAAAATTCCGTGCTGCAATCAGGCGGGTGATAATGTTTTTGCCGGAACAATATTTTCCTGTTACGCCGATGACCATAATAATTCCTCTGCAGACAATCTAATGGATGCTTCCCCAGCTTTCTCCGGCCTCAATATTGACCCGGAGCGGGACAGCCAGGTGTACTGCTTTTTCCATGATGTTTTTTACCGCTGTCATGACCGTCTTTGTTTCTTTTTTTGGGGATTCGAGGATGAGTTCGTCATGAACCTGTAAAAGAAGTTTGCTTGCATAATCGTGACTGGTCAAATGATTATGGATTTTTATCATGGCAAGCTTGACGATATCAGCGGCACTTCCCTGAATTGTTGTATTAAAGGCAATCCGTTCACCGCTGTTGCGCTCTGTCCTGTTCGCACTGTTAATGGTACGAACTGTCCGTTTTCTGCCCATAAGGGTCGTTACGAATCCTTTTTTTACTGCATCTGCGATGACAATATCGCGGAATTTCTGAACACCGGTGTACCGCAGAAAATATTCATCGATAAAACTGTCTGCTTCGGTTCTGCTTATCTTGAAATCGCGGGCAAGGCGGAACGCACTCATGCCGTAGACAACGCCAAAGTTGACGGTTTTTCCCATCTGGCGTTCATTCGGCTGCACATCATCAATATCCTTGTGAAAGATAATTGAGGCGGTGAGTGCATGAACATCAGTCCCTTCTAAAAATGCTTTGGTCAGCAATGGGTCTTTTGACAGATGAGCAAGCACGACAAGTTCAATCTGGGAGTAATCCGCGCTGATAAACAGTGAATCTTCTCCCGGAACGAATGCCGCGCGGATTCGTCTGCCTTCGTCGGCCCGTACGGGTATATTTTGCAGATTGGGATTGTTGCTGGAAAGCCGGCCGGTTGCGGTTCCTGTCTGCATATACTGGGTATGAATTTTGCCGGTGTCGGGATTGATGATTTTCGGCAATGTATCAAGATAGGTGTTTTTCAGTTTTGACAGGGAGCGGTGCTCGACGATCATGGGAGGAATCTCATCATCACATGTAAGGAGGAGCTGTTCAAGGACCTGGTTGTCAGTTGAAAAGCCGGTTTTTGTTTTCTTTACCGGCGGGAGATTCCGTTCAGTAAAGAGTACTTCCTGCAGCTGTTTGGGAGAATTGATATTGAACTCATGGCCGGCGGCCTTGTAAATATCTTCCTCAATTTCCTTTAACCGCGTTTCAAAAACCGAACCCTGTTCCTTGAGTTTTTCGGGGAGCACCCGGATTCCCGCCAATTCCATTTCCGCAAGAATAGCCAGAACCGGCATTTCGATCTCGTGAAATATGGTATCAAGACCCTCTTTCTCCAGGAGCGGGAGGAAATGGCGATACAGCTGAAACGTAATATCAGCATCTTCTGCAGCATAGTCTGTTGCCTGCTGAAGGTCTGCGTGTGACAGGTTGAACAGGCTTCCTTTTGCAATGATATCCGAATATTTTATGGTCTTGAATGAAAGATATTTTTCTGCAAGGACATCCATGCTGAATGACCGCTGGCCTTCGCTGTCCAGAAGCCATGCGGCAATCATGGTATCAAACATTTTGTTTTTTATGACCGCACCTGCCCGCTTCATCACCTTGTAGTCGTATTTGATATTTTGTCCAATCAACAGTATCTCCGGGTCCTGAAACACGGGCGCCAGGATTGAAAGGACGGTTTCCAGCGTGAGGCAGTTTATGCCTTCAGACTGAATGGGGATGTACCAGGCTTTGTTTTTATCCAGTGCGACAGAAATCCCGATTATTTCGGCTTCCATTTCATGGATGCTGTCTGTTTCAGTATCAAAGGCAAAATACTTCCGGTCCTGGATAGTTTTAACTATTGCTGCCAACTCCTGCTGGTCTGTAATTGCCTGATAGGTCCCCTCTGCGGTCGAGGGGAGAGGAGCGCTGGATTCTTCCACTTCAGCGATTTCAGGAGTAGAGGGGGCCTTGTTTGATTTGAAAGTCTGAACAATTGATTTCATCCCCTGTTTCTCAAAAAGCGGCAATGCCGCAGAAACGTCGAGCCGCTCGATGGAGAATGAATCGAGTGCTGCGGGCAGTGGTACCTCGCAGGCAAGCGTAACAAGTTCCCGGCTCAAAAATGCATTTTCTTTTCCTGCGGCCAGTTTTGTCTGCGTGGCAGCCTTGATCGAATCGATGTGTACATAAATGTTTTCAAGGGTTCCGTGTTCCTCAAGCAGTTTTACCGCTGTTTTTGGTCCGATGCCGGTAACACCGGGAATATTGTCTGATTGATCACCGGTCAGGGCCAGATAATCGATCATCTGATGCGGATGAACACCGATTTTCTCGAACACCTTCGCGCTGTCCCAGATTTCATATCCCGACTGTTTGGAAGAAGACCGCATGACGAGGACATTGGTATTTACCAGCTGCAGGACATCCTTGTCACGGGAAACAATTCTGCATCCAATCCCTGCTTTTGCACCCTCCACTGCCAGAGCAGCGATACAGTCATCTGCCTCGAATCCCTCAACCCGCAGAAATGGCATGTGCATGGCAGAAAGAATTTCTTCGATCACACCGATCTGCGCATGCAGTTCATCAGGTGTTTTATCACGGTGAGCTTTGTAGAGAGGATATTTTTCATGCCGGAAAGTTTTAGTTTTGGAATCCAGAACGATGACACAATCTGAGGGATTATATTCACGCAAAAATTCAAACAGGGTCCTGAAAAAGCCGAATACTGCCTGGGAATTGTTCCCTTCAGGATTATAAAGAGGCCTGTTGATAAATGCGAAATAAGATTGATAGATGACACCGTATCCATCGATGACATGCAGTGTTTTTGTCATGAGCTGATATCAATAAACTGCGGATCGTCATTTGTCGGGGACAAATATCCGCCCTTTGCCTTTATTTTTTTTTGAACTTCCGCCATTTTTATTTTTAAATTCTGCATCCGTTCCTTTAAAAGCTGTCGGTTTTGTTTGTTTATGTCAAGTGCCTTTTCGAGCAGAGCGGTGATTTCTCCTTCAAAGGCAAGCAATTCTGAATCCTCATTTGCATCGCTGTTCATATTTGCGAACTGCTGTATTGTCCTGTGGCTGCCTGAAATTTTATCAGTGAATACACGTTCGAGCGAGGTATAGTATTCTATTTTTTCCTGATCACCTGATTCTATTGCTTCTGCAGCCTGCTGGAGCAGATGAATATAGTCTTCGATATTGTTTTTCTGCTGATGCAGCAAATGCTGATACTCTTTTTTAATTGCCAGTTCTTGGCTCATGAGCAGGTTCCTGTGTAAAAAGTTTACAATAACTATCCTGCAATATTAATACTCGGCGAGGCGGAATTGCCTGTATCTGTCTGTGTTTTTGCCGCTGCTTCTGCCCACGCATTTCTGAGTTCACTCAGGTGTTTTTTTATTTCGGAGAGGGTTTTTTCATTTTTTTCAATATTTGCCTCGACAAGACGTTTATTCATATATACGTACAGACTAAACAGATTTTTGGCGATTTGCTCGCCTTTTTCGAAATCCAGAGAAACCATAAGCTCGGTAATGATATCCTGCACTTTAATTATTGAATTACTTGCTTTTTCGTATCCCGAGTGTTTTTTCCCAATTTCTTCGATTGCCAGATTCATATGTTTTATGGCGCCGTCATAAAGCATAATGATCAGCTTTCCGGGGGTAGCTGTTTTTATCTGTATTTCTTTATATGAATTTGTCGGATTCTGCGTGTTCACTGTTTGCCTCCCTAAAAAATATGCAGGTTACACCCGTATCTATTGTATCGGCTGAATATTCCATCAACTTGAGATTTTCTGTCATTAATCCTTATGCATTTTGGCCAAATTATCAATAGGCTGTTTGGCATAAATTTGATTTTTAATTTTTTTGCATTATTTTGCGTTTTCCATCAGTGTGGATACCGGCACAATCTCGTACCCCTTGTTTATCAGTGCATTAATCAGGATATCAAGATACTGAAACAGGTAATCTTCGCGGTCGTTTACTTCTACTCCGAGTTCAACCGGAATAATAGATCCCGGCTGTTTCAAAGAAATAATGCGTTCAATCAGTTTTGAAGCATTCATATAGCTTTTTGAACCGATTGCTGCCTCTGACCGGGAAACCCAGTCGAGTGAATCAACATCCCTTCCGACATAAGAATAATTCATTTCACGGGATGCGTCAATGATCGTGGAATTCACGATATAATACGGGGCATGCCAAATCAGGGCAAGTTCTTTGCCGGTAGCCTGAAAATAGTCATCCTCATTACGTGCCAGGCCCTTTTTAATAAAATCCGTGTCTATATTTAACCGTGCATCGGTCATATTGAAGTTTGCATAAAACAGAGAGCCAACCTCATGTCCAGAATCCGCAATTTCCTTTACCGCGTCCGGATACCGACGGATAAACTCTCCATTCACGAAAAAAGTACACCGTATGTTGTAATCATTCAGTATATTCAATACTGTGGATAAACCCTCGGTTGATTCAATCGCGTTGAACACCAGTGCCACTTCGCGTTGGCGGATTCGTGAACCGTGATTGAAGAGGGTAAAATCAATCTCGCCCTCCTGGACCGGATAATTCTCATATTGATAGTCCTGATGAGGAAACAGGGGATAGGTATTAAGGCCTTTCAGGTCACGGATCATTACGATATTTTTGTATTTCCCCTGGTCAATATCCTGTAAGAAAGCACGATACTTGTCGGACGTTGTTTTTAATTCCTGCACTGCAAAATTTCCCTGCTGTTTCCATGCATTTTCTGTCTGCGGGGTTGCATATGCTTTGCCGTCAATTTGTGTAAGAATTGTGGTGTTGTCGGCAGCAAATCCTGATTTCTCTCCCGGCTGGGAAACAGTGAGAAGGGAGGTCGTTTTGCTGCTGATAGTGTACAATTCAACGGTTTTTTGACCGGCAATAATAATTTCATTAGATGATTTCCAGATCGCATGAACCGGATTGACGCCGGGAACCGATATTTCTTTTTTCCATGAACTGTATTGGTAAATATCAATGCCTGTGCTGCGGACAAGCAATGCCTTTTGACCGTCATCCGACAATACGATATCTTTAACTTCCTGGTCCTGTGTCTGTGTAAATCCCTGGATTTCTTGATCTTTCGGGACCTGAATGCGGAAAACATTGTATGTTTTTTTGCCTTTTGCGATTCCTTCTGCAAGAAGGGTGAGCTTGTCATCCAAAGACCATACGACCTTTTTTAATGTAGTATTTCGGGGAAGGTACAGAAAGGGAAGTGAATGTACCGCGTCTTCTGAAATAAAATCCTGAGGTTTTAATTGAAGCAGCATGATGTTCTGCTGGGATTTTTTGAACAGTATTTTTGTCCCGTCCGGAGAAATCCAGAACTGATCAATGTTTGATTCAAAACGAAACGGAATTTTACCGGCAATCACACCCAGTTTGACAAATCCGGAATACAGGGCACGGGTAAACAATTCGGTGCTTTGAATTTTATAAACAAGCGAATCCGAAACAAGAAACAGGTTTCCGAACATGTCCCATTGGATATTCGACAATAGGCCGTCTGCAAAATTTCTGTAGGTTTCTGCCATAACCCGGTTTTTTTCAAGCTGATCTATCGAGTAATAATAGAGCTTTGAATCCTTGCTGTAGATAAGGTTTTTTGAGTTCGGCGCCCAGCTCACCGGCTGATTCTGCAATGACAGGGGAATCTTGTCGGAAACAATAAATTCCTTTTGCTGTGTCATGTCATAAATCATTAACTTTCCGAATGCCTCGGAGACCGGTTTGTGATACACAAGATACTTTCCATTCGGAGATGTTTTTACCGGGACGATTTTGCCCTTTTCAACCTCATAACCGTGAATAAATGAAGGAAATAATGAGACCGGGGTAAATTTTGTCAGAGATGCATCACTCCGGAAAACCCCAAACCTGTTTTGGATCTGCAGTTCATTTGTTCCGCTCAGGTAAAGAATTTCTGTCGGGAAGAAGGTCAATTGCGATATTTTTTTTGTGGCAATATCGGAAACGAACAGGGTTTTATACGTTCCATATCCGGGAGATTCGGACAGGGAGGTGAAAAGTAGATTCTGGTCATTGTTCATACCGAGTTCGGTAAACTCAATTTGAGCTCCTGCCTGAATAGAAAAAATTAAAAGCATTATTGTCACAATCAATTGGAAACGCATGAAATTACCTCGTTGTGCCTGTTTGTCTCTATTTTCGGCACCGTCTGATATAATTATAGTCTAAAAATACAGTGAAATCATCAGGAGAATACAGGAATACACGGAGAGTTTTTTATTATTATTTCAGCTGAAGAAAAAAATTGATTTCTGCCTCAATTTTTTCCAGACGTTTTTCAAGTTTATTCAGCTGACGAAGCTGCCATCGGGATTGTACTTTACCCAGGTCTGCAAAAGACTTGTCAATGATATCACTCATTTCGCGGTTTTGGTGCCGGTTACCGCAGAATGGGCAGAATCTGAATTCACAGTTGAGAACATTACCGCATTGTTTACAAAAGGTCACGGTTTTCATACTAGAAAAGTATATATCCGGATATATACAATTTCAAATTTATCGCAGGTAAAAAAAAGACTGCCCGAAATATGTCGGGCAGTCCATCAATTGTTTTACAACCGGTTTATCTGATTGAATAGAAAGCTTTTTTTCCGGCATATTCTGCACGGTTTTCAAGAAGATCTTCAATCCTCATGAGCTGATTGTATTTTGCCAGACGGTCTGAGCGTGACATTGAACCGGTCTTGATTTGTCCGATTTCAAGCGCAACGACAAGGTCTGCGATAAAAGCATCTTCTGTCTCGCCGGAACGGTGCGATACAACTGCGGTCCATCCGGCTTTTTTTGCCATTTCCACGGCTTCGTAGGTCTCGGTGAGTGTTCCAATCTGGTTGACTTTGATAAGAATGGAGTTTGAACACTTTTGTGCTATTCCTTTTTCAAGGCGTTTTGTATTGGTTACATAAAAATCATCGCCGACAATCTGAATTTTATGGCCGAGTTCCTTGGTCATTTTTGCATATCCTTCCCAGTCGTTCTGGTCCAGGGGATCTTCGATGGACAGGATGGGGTAGTTTTCCACCCATTTTTTACAGAGTGCAATAATGTCATCAGAACTGAAAAGCTTGTCCGGGTTTGATTTCCAGAACTTGTAGCCCTTTTTGCCGCCTTCATCAAACAGTTCGCTTGATGCGCAGTCAAGCGCGATGGCAATCTGCTCTCCGGGTTTGTACCCGGCGCCCTCAATGGCTTTCATGATAAAGTCGAGTGCTTCCTCATGTCCAAGATTCGGCGCGAAACCGCCCTCGTCTCCGACAGACGTGTTGTGCCCTGCTTTTTTCAGGAGACCTTTGAGCGTATGAAATACTTCAGCGTTCATGCGGACTGCTTCACGAAATGTCGGTGCGCCAACCGGCATGATCATGAATTCCTGAAAATCGATTTTATTGTCCGCGTGCTTGCCGCCATTGATGATATTGGACTGGGGAACCGGCAAGAGATTGCTATGATAATTTCCAAGGTATTTGAATAATGGAATTCCCAGAAAATCGGCGGCAGCGCGAGCCGTTGCCATGGAGACGCCCAAAATGGCATTTGCTCCCAAATTTGCCTTGTTCTCGGTGCCGTCGAGTTCGATAAGTGTCTTGTCGATGTCAACCTGGTTCAGCGCATCAAGGCCGATAATCTCGCTTGAAATGGTGTTGTTGACATTTTCAACAGCCTTTAAAACACCCTTGCCAAGATAGCGTGCCTTGTCGCCGTCACGAAGTTCGACCGCTTCATATTCACCCGTCGATGCTCCGGAGGGAACAGCGGCGCGGCCCATGGAACCGTCTTCGAGAATGACATCGACCTCAACGGTGGGATTTCCGCGTGAGTCGAGAATTTCCCGGGCTTCAACATACTCTATTGTACACATGAAAAAACTCCTCTGTAAAAATAATTCATTTTCACCGCAATCTTTCAGTTGGAGTATTGCAGTGTTTTAACAGGCTGCCTGAATGTAAGCAGCGTACAAGCAGCCTGTTAAAATTGTAAAAATTTCGCTGTATTATTTAAAAGCCAACCTGATGTTTCAGTTATTGTTATAAAATCATAATATGGAAGTAAATGAACAGAATGTCAAGTAGAAGCAAGGATAATTCAGTTGTCTGCATTGCTTGGCAGATATAATTCCTGGAAGTCATTGGAGTTGCGCAAGTTTTTCTTCAAGGACCGTCTGTAAAAAGATTTTATTGCGAGTGTCATTTCTTTCTGTTATCAGCCCAAAACCGGGATCTTTTTGTCCTGCCTGATTTTGTGCCAAACGACGGGCTGCTGCTATATATCCATCCAGATGATATATTTCCTGGATGAGCTCATCGCAGGTTTTGTACTCGATTTTCCCGACTGATTGGGCGATTCTGTATCCCTGTACTATGGCAGAGAGACTGTCCATTTCGACATCGACAGATATATTTTCCAGATTCGTTTTGACAAAGCGAACAATTTCATCAGATTTTAATCTGTTTTTTTGATACTGTACCTGGTCAAGGAGCAAAAAGAGTGCGCAGCCGATACTGATTTCTTCTGAATACTGTTTATACTGCAATCGTCTGTATTGATAGTATTTTTCTATATCGAACCGGGTGTATGGCTCGGCAAGCAGAGCTGTTATTTTTTCATCAATCAATGTTTCAAGAACAAGAATATTTTTTTCACTGTTTCCGTATTGCACAATTTCAAATGCTTTTTCCTTTTGATTTTTCACGAGATATATTTGTGTTAATTGTTCTATTGCAGTGTCATGATGCGGATTTCCCGCAAGTATTAATTTGCTTGTTTTCTCAATTTTATCATAACTTTTCTGCTCTGTATAAATCTGCAGTTTCATTTCAAGTGCACTGATGTCTTCCGGAAAGAGGACAAGAATCTCATCCAGAGCATGATCTGCGTCAGCATACTGCTTTTCTGCGAGGAGATCAGTCGCGTGAAGTAACAACTCTGCAGCTTTTTCTCCCCTGCTTTGGCACGCAGGGAAAAACAGTCCCAGACTTATTATACTGATCAAAAACATTTTTTTCATCGCTGCTTTCCTTTGGTACCCTGTCATGGTGAATTGAATAATAAAACAAAACCATTTATTGGCTATTGTCAAAATTATAGAGCATAATCCTGTATAAATCAAAAATAAGTAATTTTAGTTTTTTTAATACTCAATTTTGTGAATTTTACGTGACAATTTCGACCCTTCTGGAGTATACTTTTTAAAAAGGGAAAAGGAGAAAAAAATGGCGAAAAGAGCAGTTAAAATAACAACTGAAAATGTATCCAAAAGTGTTCCGCTGAATATTCTGCGGATACCCATCGGGATTTTCTTTTTTATTCTGGGATTATGCGGTGTGATCCGGACGATCGATGAAGGGCCGTTTTCACTTGCCCCCGGATCGTCATATGGCGTGCTGGAGATTTTGTTCGGGATCGCCGAGATTGCAGCGGGAGTGATTATTCTGGCTGGTCTGATTACGATACTGTCCAGAAAAACAATGAAGCTGGTAAGCCTGCTTGTTCTGGTTTTCTGGCTTTCGAGAATAGCGGTTTCAAAATTTGTGTTTGGGCTGGCCCGGATAAATAACGGTGCAGATTTTACCATTTGGCTTTTGGTTCTTGCTGCAGAGGCAATCATTGCCGCCGCACTCTATATATTTTACCGGAGTTATCCCTCGAATACATAATCGAAAATCAGGATGTTCCAGAGAGGAGATAACATATGATTCTTCATCATGAATTTATTAAATCTGCAAAGAAGTTTCTAAAAAAAACCGCAATCCTGGACAGGACGACCGGGGGCGATGTTCCGTATGAAAAGGCCCTTATTGCAGCGTTTATTTTAATGAAAAAATTTCAAAAAATAGAGGAACCGTATATCGGAATAATGGTCCCAACATCAGCAGGCGCAATCCTTTCGGTGATCGCAACACTGTTTTTGAAAAAAGCACCGGTAATGATTAATTATTCAACAGGTGCGGAAAAAAATGCGAAGTACGCGCAGGAGAAATGCAATTTCAAAACAATAATCACTTCACGGGCACTGCTCGAAAAAGTGAATTGCCCGGTTGTTCCCGGCATGATCTGTCTTGAAGATATCATGAAAAGCGTGACTCTTTTTGATAAAATCGGGGCGCTTTTAAAATCGCGAAAATCCGCTGAGGCGATCATCAACCGGCTGCCAAAGGCAGATGAGGAAGATCTTGTTGTCATCCTGTTTACCAGCGGCAGTGAAAAAGATCCCAAGGGGGTCATGCTCTGTCACCGGAATATCTCGTCAAATCTTGAGGATGCGAAAGCGGTGCTGCCGATTTCCGATGATGATATACTGATGTCCATGCTTCCTTTGTTTCACGTGTTCGGGTATACCGTTGATTTGTGGCTGCCGCTTCACATGGGGATGACGGCAGTGACGTACGCGAATCCGCTTGAATACAAGCGGGTTGCCAGTATTATAAAAAAAGATAAACCCACGGTTATGGCGAGTACGCCTGCCTTTTTTGCGGGATATTTAAGAGAATCCGAAAAAGGCGATTTTGAATCCTTGCGTATTGCTGTGCCCGGAGCGGACAAGGCGCCGGAATGGCTCAGGAATGCATACAAGGAAATGCATGGGATTGACCTTCTTGAAGGATATGGATGCACCGAAACCAGCCCGGTTATTTCGGTAAACACCCTCGATAATTTCAGGCCGGGGAGTATTGGAAAACCGTTCCCGAGCGTGAGGGTGAAAATAGTTGACCCGGAGAGCGGCAAGGAAGTTGCGCAGGGTAAAGAGGGCAAGATACTGGTATCCGGGGATTTGGTCATGAAGGGATATCTTGATCCGGTAGAAACGGCAAATGTTCTAAAAGATGGTTGGTATGATACCGGTGATATAGGATTGATTGATAAAGACGGATTTTTATGGCACAAAGGCCGCTACAAGCGGTTTATCAAGATCGGCGGGGAGATGGTCTCACTTGTCAATACCGAAATTGTCCTTGAATCTGTCTTGCCCTCCGGTACGGAATGCTGTGTGGTTCATATCGATGACAAGGTAAAGGGTGCCCGGATCGTTGCTGCGGTCTCGGTAGAAATTGATGAGGAGGCCATAAGGAAGCAAATAGCGAAGGATTTGCCGGCCATTGCAGTCCCGAAGACATTTATCGTTCTGGACGAGATTCCAAAAATGTCGAGCGGAAAAGCGGATTTCAGGACCGTGACAAGGATTGTGCAGGAAAAATTGGCATAAGCATTTTAATTCAGTCTGGTCGTAGTCCCGGGAGTCTTGATATCCGCAAGTTTTTCGGGACTTTTTTATTGTTTTTCTCTTTTATTTCATTGAGTATTTTTCAATGAGAGGAGAATAACATGATAAAAAAAGTGTATTTCGTCTTTATTCTATTGACTCCGTTTATTATTGGCTCGGAAACAAAACCCAACAACATAGTCCTGCCTCCCGGATTCAGTATTTCCATTTTTGCAAAAAATATTTATGGTGCCCGCCAATTGACCACGGGTCCGGGCAACAGTCTGTATATAGGGACCAGGGGTGATGGGGTTTATGCAGTGTTCGATGACAATAAAGATTTTATTGCAGACCGGACTGTAAAAATACTTGAAAAACTGAACGCCCCAAATGGAGTTCTGTATCATGATGGTTTTTTATTTGTTGCGGAAATCCACCGTGTGACACGTTACTCTGTAAAAAACAACGGACTGCCTGATGTAAAAAGTATGAAGGTCATCAATGATTCATTTTCCCATGACAGGCGTCATGGCTATAAATATATCAAGCTCGGGCCGGATAATAAACTGTACATTCCTGTTGGTGTACCCTGTAATGTCTGTCAGAATTCTGATGAACGCTATGGAACAATCATGAGAATGAATCTGGACGGGAGCGCGCTTGAAATTTATGCACGAGGGATACGTAACTCGGTGGGATTCGATTTTCATCCGGATACAGGGCAGCTCTGGTTCACCGATAATGGAAGAGACAGTATGGGAGATGATATTCCCCCGGATGAACTCAATCATGCCCCTGTGAAAGATATGCACTTTGGGTTTCCGTTTATACACGGAGCCCTGGTACGTGATCCTGATTTCTGGAAAAAAGCCCCGGCTGTCGATATGATTCCACCGGCACAGGAACTGGGGCCGCATGTTGCGGCGCTTGGTATGACGTTTTACAGGGGCAGTCAATTCCCTGCAAAATATGCGGGCAGTATTTTTATTGCTGAACATGGATCATGGAACAGGTCAGTGCCGATCGGTTACCGGATCAGTCTGGTGACGCTGAGTCAAAACAGGGCTGCTTCCTATGCGGTTTTCGTGGAAGGATGGCTTGAGGGAAGATCGGCGTGGGGCAGGCCGGTCGATATTCTTGAATATTATGACGGCTCACTAATCGTCTCCGATGATACGGGAAACGCACTGTATAGAATAAGGTATTCTTTGTAAGTAAAAAATCAAAAAAGGTTGTGGTAGGATTTTTAAAAATATCTATACTTACAATGAGGAAAAACAGCAATATGAATGTATTGAATCCAAGCGAAGTTTTGCTCATTGATGATAATCCTGTTATATTTGCTGACTTGCGGGACATCTGCAAAGACCAGCATGATATACAGCTCTGGTATGCTTCCAACTCGCTTGAGACATTTCAAATGCTTATCCAGAAAAAAATAGACGTGATTCTGCTCAATGAAGCACTCCACTCAATCTCAAGTATTGAATTTACGAAAATACTGAATGAAATGATTCCCGATGTGCCCATTATTTTTATTCAAAAAAACCAGCTGGAAAAATCTCCCCGTTTGGATGACGGAATCCATGGGAGCGTTGCTCTTCCCCTTCAAAAGGAACCGGTTCTGGCGACCCTTCGGCAGGTAGTGCGCAGAGATCACACGGAAGTCAAAGAGTCTGACCTGTTTGAACGGCTCAGCCTCTCTGAATTCAAGCTGCGTGAAAAAATGCTCATTATGCGGACAACCCTGGATATTTTGAGTCATGATACCAAAAACATGTTTATCAAAATTTTTTCGATTCTGGATGAACTTCCGGTCAATGAATCCATAAACCAGCTCAATGACTATATTCATGAACTGTATGAGGGAATTTCCGAGGCATTGGGGTATATTGGTGCAAAAAAAAGAATTACACCGCTTTTGAACATGCTGAATTCAATCAAAATTGGCGTAGAGCAGATTCCTTTGCCAACGCATCCCCGTATTAAAATGGAATTCAGCTCGCGGAAACTTTTTTACATAGAAACAACGCGGCTGTTTAAAAATGTCATTCTTAATATAGTGGATAATGCCCTCAAATATTCACCACCGGATACAACAGTGATGCTGACGTTGAAGAGAATGTTTGACACTATTCAAATTCAAATCACAGACCGTGGAATCGGCATTCCTCAGGCTGAAAAAAAACGAGTATTCAGGCGCAGCTATCGCTCCACCTTATCGACCGACATTGAGGGGACCGGACAGGGGTTGTGGATTTCATACAATATAATAAAGGATGAGGGCGGAACGATTTCGATCGAAGACAATCCTGCCGGTGGAACAGTATTTGTAATAGAGATCCCGGCCTGTAAAATTGCATCACTCGAACAGGGAATATTCAGGCTGTCTCAGTGGTATGGACTTTCATCGGATGTAATTGAAAAAAAGATGAAAGTGATGCAGACGATTATTCAGCTTGAGTTCCCCAAACCGGATTTTGACATTGATTCAGTGGTCTTTGCAAATCTCCTTGATCACCTGCGTAATGAAAAACGGCTCAAGGAACGGGAAAAGTATCTGGTAAAGCTGCGGTCATATCTCAATAAAAATCCGGACGGGAAATCTGTTCTCATTGCCGATGATTCACTGTTTGTACACTATACGATTGCTCCAATTCTGGTGGATCACGGATTCCGCATTGTCGATTATGCATTTAACGGTGAGGAAGCAGTGACCCTGTTCAAAATACTTTCGCCCGATATCGCGATTTTTGATATTACGATGCCGGTAAAATCCGGAATTGAAGCAGCAAAAGAGATTTGCAGTCATTCAGGAAGGGTAAAGATATTGTTTCTGACTGCTCTGGCAGCCCATGAACCGGTTATTGCCGACATACAGAGGCTATTTGAAAATTTCAGATATAAAGTGATGGGAAAACCCATTAACAGGGAAATACTCATTGAAAATATGCTCTCGCTTCTGGGTGAAAAGTAAATTCAGGCTATCCTTTCAGATGCAAAAGTGTCCCTGTTGTATAATCTGAACTTGTTTATTGTCACGGGTGCTGGCCGAAACATCCATGACAGGGGAGCCAAGCATAATATCGATATGAATTTGGCTTTCATTGAATCCGGCTTTTGCTTTTGTATGTGAGTCCCAGTTTCTGCTATCGGGAAGACATTCCTGATATGCAGATCCAATTGCGATATGACTCTCGGCATTCTCATCATACAGTAAATCATGAAATACCAGATTTGAACAGGCGACTGATGAAGAGCTGTCCACCAGTGCAATTTCACCGGCATAAGCATTCTGCTTCTCTGCAAAAACGATTTCCCTGAGTTCGGTAATCCCGTGACTGCCTTCAAGAGAAATAATCGAACCATTTTCAAACCGTGCCGATACTTTTTCAATATAGAGGTTTTTATACGTCACCGGTCTGGTCGCTTCAAAATGTCCGTTCAGGGTATGAAAATCCGGAGCGGTAAATACTTCTTCTGTCGGGATGTTCGGATAAAAAACAATTCCATCAGCACTTACCGATGATCCTCCCAGCCACACGGCCCGGGGATGCAGCCCTGCTGTCAGACGGGTAAGCGGTGAAGAAAAAGCGAGTGAGGATATGCCGAGCGTATTCAGGGTTTTTTTTCGTTTTGAAAGCACCGCAAGGTGATGGCTCCAGGCTGCGGCAGGGTCATCCTGATCCACTTTGCATATATTAAAAATATTCTGCCACAGCAGGGAGACTGCTTCTGTTTCATCCATATGGGGAAAAACTGTCCTGGCGCGGCCCGTTGTGGCGGCTGAAACCACACACCAGCGAATGGCATTTTTCTGGACTGCTTTTTGAAAAAAGTTTAATTTATGCGCCCGTGAAAGAAATACCTTTCCAAGACGTGATGCCGGTATGTTTTCAAATCCCTTTACTTCCTCCCTGTCTGCAATTGAGATAAATACCCCTTTGTATTGCAGCACTTCTTCGTAGGCCTGTTTCATGCTTTCAGAGACAAAATCAAGAGATTTTTCATCACCGAATAACAGCTGTGACTTCTGCAGTTTTTCGTCCTGGTAAAGAATATTGACAAAAAAAGCACCCCTGCGGTATGCCTCCTCGGCCAGAATACAGACAAAATCCCTGTGGACAGTAAGTGCAGAAATCAACACATAGTCTCCGCGCTGAAGATTTATTCCAAGAGAAATGATCAACCGGGCATAATTCTCGAGAAGGGAAGAAAATCGCGAGTTATTCATATAAGACACACCGGGAATGAATTGAAAATCATGTAATGATGTTCGGCACCTTGGCGGATAACATCGATACCGAATTTGACAAAAATTACATATTGTCCGAGAGATGTGTCTTGTTGAAAAATATTTCCGGTAGTTTATAAAAATAATTACAGGAAAGTTCAAGGCTTTTCACCGAGATGCGTTCATTCTTTCCATGAAGGCGCCGTGCATATTCAGAGAGGGTGAGTTCGTCATGAAAAAGTGAGAAACCGTAGACAATTGTCCCTTTTTTTCTGAAAAAACGGCCGTCGGTCACGCTGCCGATAAAAAACGGAACCGGACAGGCAAGCGGGTATACCGCGCCGATCAGTTCACAGGTGGCCTGATACAATGGAGTATCCAGCGGCGAGGTGTTTGAGGGAAAGTATTCCAGAATTTCTATCTCAAACTGCTTTGCAATATTGCCAAGGGCCCGGGTGAGCTCGGCCAGGACTGTTTCGACAGTCTGTCCGGGAAGAATTCTGATATCAAGCTCTATACTACCATGGTCGGGAATGATGTTTATTTTTTTTCCCACTTCAACGACATTCGGCGATATGGTCATTTGGGAAGCTGCATGAAGAAAACGCGCAGTCCCCTCATCGGTTTGGGCAAGATGTTTGATGGATTTCATCAGGGTTGCTTTTTTAGTCAGTTTTTGCTGTTCCTTTTTCGGCAGGTGCAGGGCCGCAACCATATCACAGTACTCACGGGTGAGCTCAAGTTTTGGTTTGTAGGATGAGAGCCGCTGAAGGGCCTCCCCGATGACATATGCAGTATTATGCGTATTATACGGAAGGCTGCCGTGGCCGGCTTCTCCTTTTACCTGAATACGGGTCCATGCAATGCCCTTTTCTCCAGTTGTAATTGTAATATTTTGTTCGTTGGTATTGTTTAGAAAAAATCCTCCCAACTCGGTAATCATGTAGTCTGATTTTATCTTGTCCCAATGATGTTCGGTCAGCCAGCGTGCGCCGAGTCTTCCGGATGCTTCCTCGTCTGCAACCGCGAGAAATAGAAGATCACCCGGAAAATTCTTTTTTTCCTGGGCGAGCATGGCAAACGCAACAGCCTGTGACGCAGTGGTGTTCAGCATGTCAACAGCACCCCGCCCCCAGACAAATCCGCCCCGCAGATCTCCGCCGAAAGGATCAACACTCCATTGCGATTCATTAGCCGGAACAACATCCATATGATTCATGAAACAGAGGGTGGGTGCTCCGGGGTCGGTTCCGGGAATTCGTGCGAGCAGATTTGCCCTTCCCGGGTGTGCTTCAAGGATTTCGCTTTTTATCCCATGGTCATTAAAAAATCTGCGGAGTGTTTTTGCGGATTTAATTTCCTGTCCAGAGTCAGGATGTCCGGTATTGACGCATTTATTGCGTATCAGTTCCTGCAGCAGTGGGACAAGTTTTTCTTCGGTAATTGATGAATTTGACATATCTGTAATGTACTCCCTCTCTGTAACACAAACAAGTATATGCAGGATATGAATCAGTATTCAATACGAAAACGGGAATACATCCCCGAAAACGCAGCCTTTTGGATTGAGAGGTCTCGGACATATGCCCCGGGAGGCCCTTTCTTTAACCAGGCAAGCAATTGATCAATTTCTGCGGATTGACCCTCTGCAACAACCCGCACTGAGCCGTCAATTAAATTTTCAACGAATCCTGTCACCCCAAGCCGCTGGGCATATTGCTGAGTTGAATAGCGAAATCCTACTCCCTGCACTCTGCCGCTGACGATAACTGTAATGGCATTTTTTTCCGGCTGCATAAAAATACTTCTGGAATTTTATGATTTTATTTCCTGATCGATTATTGTTTCAAGTTCTGTATAATCAAACGGTTTGTAGAGCACCTTGAAAGGAATGGGGATATTCGGCTGGAGAAAGCCGCTGGTAATGATTATTTTCTTGTCGGTGCAGTATTTTTGGAGGAATCGGATCCAGTAATCTCCTCCAAGCAAATCCATCCGATAATCGGTGACGATAAGATTTACGTCATGGTCCAGCAGCTGTTTTAAAGCGCCCACACCATCAGAAGCAACAATAACATTGTAGCCCTTCTGTTTCAGATAATCCCTGATCGTCAGGCGGATTGAATCCTCATCTTCGACAATCAAGATTAAAGGAGAGCTTTTTGTCACGCTTTTTCTCCTGTATGCTGTGCAAGCAGTTCCCTGATAGTAGTAATCAGATTTTCAAGTTCCAGCGGCTTGGCAAAAAAAGCATCTGCCCCGTTTTGCAGAATTGAGTTTTTTTCATTTGGGTCATCCAGGCCGGTAATTGCGATAATTGACGGTGTTTCATAATCACCATCGCTTTTTAATTTCTGGCACAGTTTGTGGCCGTCGATACCAGGCAGATCAATATCCAGCAGGATTATTCCGGGAGACCATTCTGAAATCATTTGGCCTGCTTCAAAACCGTCGTATGCCTGCAGGACATTATGCTCCGGAAGTTTCTTTTCAAGAAACCGCTTCAGCAGGTCATTGATGTCACGATCATCATCTACAACAAGAATGGTGTTCCATGCAAGTTGTTCTCCGTTCATGGTTTCGAGCTCCTCGGGAATCCGCATTCCCCTGGAGTTCAAAAAGTCAATGAGGTCATCTGTGTACACGCGATATTGACCGCCCGGGGTCATAAAGGCTTTGAGGTGCCCGTTTTTTATCCAGTTGATTGCTGTCTGATTGACAACACCGCATATATTTGCTACTTCAAGTGCCGAGAAGATCTTGATTTTTTTTCCGTTTTTCGCCATGAGTAATACCTTTCTTCAAAAACAGTACTTTTCTTAATTTTCCCAATTATCTATAATAATTATATTCTTTTCATATGATATGTCAATGTTGAATTTCTATAATGCAGTAAAAGATTACCGCTTTTTAAAAAATAATCAATACTCCGAAAAAAGTGCATTGGCGCTTGTCGGGGACAGGTACCGGCTGACACGGGTTCAGCGTAATTGCCTACTGCGCGGCGTGGTTGAGAAGGAAAAAATACAACAGCGCAGGGAAAAACTGGTACAGCCGGATATGCTTGCTTGCTGCCGCCTGGGAATTGACTGGCTGAATGTGATCATCACCATCGAGGCATATATCAAAGGGGTTCCGCTTTTTCTTGCGGATGATCACGTTTTACGGGACTGTGCTGCAGTTCACGGGAGTTATCGGCGGTCTGACATCTCGGAAAAGGTGATCCGGGGGGTTTTGCAGGCTGTCATACAGGTTCAGCCCGGCTTTGTTGAGGCAGTCATTGATGAACCGGTCTCGTTTTCCGGAAAAATGAAGCACGATTTACAGGAAACGATTGCTGCAATGAGGGTCGAGTTTCCCACAGTGGTAACACTCGCCAAATCAGCTGATTTTATTTTAAAGAAATTTGATGGAATCGTTGCCTCATCAGACTCAGTCGTCATGGATGCTGCTGCCGGACTTGTTGATCTTCCGCGGTTTGTTCTGTCCAATATGTTTTCATTTCGGCCGCCAGTGCTGGATGAAATCATTTTTAAAAAATAATCATGTAATATCTATGTCCGATGCCATAACTTTTTTAATAACCGGGTATGCAAACCCTCTTCGCAGCAGTTTCTGTATCAATTTTTCCTGTGTGAAAGAAGCGGTTCTGCTGATTTTTTGCAGATATGCACGGCATTGGTCCTGTTCGGTTTCTGCCGGGTATGTCTCGGCGAGTACCGTATTGATTATGTCACGGTGAACACCCTTTGAATATAGTTCCTGCTTTAGTCTGGATCGGCCAAAGCCTGTTTTACGAAGCCGTGATTGAACCCATTGTCGTGCAAATTCAGTATCATCAAGCCATGAATATTTATATAAATAATTCACGGTATAATCGATTGATGTTTGTGGAAATCCCCGGAGCACCAGTTTTTGCCGAATTTCTTTTTCCGAATGTACTCTCAGAGCCAAAAGACGAAGGCCCCTTTGTAACGTCTCGTTATTTTCCTGTTTTTGAACAAGGTTGAGGTATTTTTTTTCTGTTATTTCATCGTCTTCATGAAGGGATTCTTCGAGGATGATTTCTTTGAATAGAACCAGTGATGTGTTGTTGGAAAAAGTACAAAGAATCTTTCCTCCCTTTCCCAAAGGTTTCAGGGAGGAAAGCATAATTGGAAAGTTTGTGTTAACGTTTGGAGAACTGGAATCGTTTTCTTGCACCAGCTCTGCCGAATTTCTTTCTTTCAACCATTCTCGGATCACGGGTGAGCATGCCGCTTGCCCGCAATGATGCTGTATTTGACGCATCATAGGCAGCAAGAGCGCGTGCAATGCCGTGCCGAATGGCATCAGCCTGTCCGCTTGTGCCGCCACCGGTCACTTTGACCATGATATCAAATTTATTGGCATTGCTTGTTATATCAAGAGGTTCGATAATAGTAAGGCGATGGATACGATCCGGAAAATATATGTCCAGTGCACGTTTGTTTACAGATATCTCGCCTTTTCCATCACGGAGAATCACGCGTGCAATCGATGTTTTTCTTCTTCCAACACATTGTGCAAGATTTTTTGTCACAGCCGACTCCTTTATACGGTCAATACTTCTGGTTTTTGTGCCAGATGAGGATGTTGACTACCGGCATATACCTTTACGTTTCTGAAACAGTCTCTTCCCAGGGGGCCTTTGGGAAGCATTCCTTTAATGGCCTGTTCAACAGGGAAGGTGGGTTTTCTGGCGATCACTTTGGCGAAGGTTTGAGATTTCATCCCGCCGGGATAGCCGGTATGCCGATGATACATTTTATTCTGGTATTTGTTGCCGGACACACGAATTTTTTCCGCATTGATGACGATTACTTTGTCACCGAAATCAAGATGCGGAGAAAAAATAGCCTTGTTCTTCCCGCGGATAACATTTGCTACCTTTACGGCAAGACGGCCGAGTGTTTGCCCATCTGCATCAATAATATACCAGTTTTCTTTTACGTTTTTTGGTTTTGTCCAAATTGTCTTCATAATATATTTCCTGCTTAAAAAAGATACAAGGAGGGACATAATTACATATATGGCACTCCTTGTCAAGTAGAGGAATTTAACTATTTTCTAAAAAAATTATTTCTTTTCCTCTTCTGAGGCCTGCGCTTTTTCTTCTTTTTTCGCTTCGATTTTGTCTTTAATATCAACGATACCAATGAAAAATGCGATTAATCCGATAAGCCCGGCCAAAATTGGACCGCCGCCCTTTAAAAATTCGATGACCTGGCTGCTCCAGTTTAATCCCATAGGAAAATCGAATGGCAATACTGCCCATACTCCAAAAGCCATTAAGAGAAGGCCAATTATTAATGCAATCATAGTATACCCCCAAAATTTTGGTAATGATTCTCTTAATGCAACAATAGCTATTTTTTTAAATATGTCAACTCCCTACAGTCAAAGTTTACTGAAAAACAGACAATTCCGGCCATGCATTAAGTTGAAAACCGTAAAACCACACAATTTGGTATAGCAGGGAGTGTAATTTAACTTGAACACAGGGTAAAATTATATTAATTTAGGAAGAGTAAAGCGGTTTTAATAAAGCCTGAAAATCAATAAAAAGGAGTACCTGATGAAAGTAAAGATTGATGCAGATCTCTGCACAGGGTGCGCTCTTTGTACTGACAGTGTTCCTGAAGTATTTCAGATGGTTGGGGATCTCGCGGAAGTAATTACTCCGGTGGTGCCTGCTGATCAGGAAAATGCAGTCAAGGAGAGCGTTTCGGATTGTCCTGCAGAAGCAATTATTATTGAATAATTGCCGGTGACTATTCTGCCAGTTTTGGTGCAGATAATTTGTTCATGCCGATATTTTCCGGCATTTTATTGTCCATTCAGCGTTCACCGCGGATGGACTTTTTTTATAGCACACCGGGTGATTTATCAAGCATTGTAAAAAAATTGTCTCTTACCTGATCGATTAAATCCTGTATGGCAATTTTTTTTTGCTTTGCAATAAAATCATACGTGTTTGTAATAAGGTTCGGATGATTCGGTGTGCCCCGGAATGGAACAGGGCTGAGGAACGGGGCATCGGTCTCAACCAGCAGACGGGCCAAAGGCACTGCCTGGAGGGCATCACAAAGATTTTGGGCATTGTTATAGGTGATGTTCCCGGCAAATGATATAAACAGGCCCAGATCGAGTATTTTTTCGGCTGCTTGTTTGTCTGAACCAAAACAATGGAGTACTCCCCGTATTTTTCCCCTGAATTCGCCAAGCATGGAAGTCAGGAGTTTATCCGCGTTGCGGGAGTGAATGATGACTGGCAGGTTGAATTCGAGCGCTGCCTGCAGATGCAGTAAAAACAGTTTTTGCTGTTCCTCCGACGTGCCGTAATTCCAGTAGAAATCGAGACCTGTTTCTCCCAGTGCATGGATTCTCTCATCCTGTGCCCACCCGGCAAGTTCTGTCCGGGCTGTTGTTTCCCAGTCCGGCTGTGTTACCCAATGAGGACTAAAGCCGAATGAGAGATAGATCCCCGGAATATTTTTTTTTAATATACACCGTTCTTTCATATGAAGATGATCGGTCCCGATCTCCAGAGCTGCTGAAAGACCGGCCTGAAACGCTGACTGCAGATCATTTACCGCGTTGGGATTTCTTTTTTGCATCTCGATAAAGTGAAAATGTGAATCAACATAGTCTGATATCATCAATATACTATGACGTGATCATCCAGGATTGTTCAAGGGGTGTATCCGAGATGTTAATGTAATGATACAATGGCATTTCATGAAAAAAAAGATTCTATATTTTATAATTTGCCTGCTGTTTCTCTTGAATTGCGTTTCTGCCTCCAGCGAACAGTTGTGGCGGTTCATCACTGGCGGCCGTATCCGGTCATATCCGGCCATCGCACAGGATGGAACCGTTTATCTGCTTTCCGATGACCGTTTTCTCTATTCACTCACCGCGAAAGGCGAACAAAAATGGCGGTTTTTCCTTGAAGAGCGGCTGGGAGATTGTTTTACGATTGGACAGGACTCAACGCTGTATATCGGCTATAAGTCGGGGGAACTGTTCGCCCTGCATGGATACGGAAAGAAAATATGGGGATTCAACACCGGGCAGACAATTATGTATTCGCCTGTTCAGCGAAGAGACGGCACCCTCCTTTTGGTGACAGAAGAAGGGACCCTTTTTGCCATTTCTCATACAGGAATACTAAAATGGAAATATGAACTCGATTCAGCTCCTTCATCCAGCCCGGTGCTTGATACTGACGGTACCCTGTATGTTCCGCTCAAAGAAGGATCACTTTTGGCACTCGAGAGCTGGGGTGAAAAAAAATGGCAGATTCCTGTCACCGGAGCGCCGACCACCCCGGCAATTGCACAGGATGGAACCATTTATATAGGAACAGACAAGGGCCTGTTTTATGCCATTTCACCGCTTCCAAAAATACGGTGGACTATCAGCGGGTCATCCTCATTTTTATCCGGGGTTATCGGTGAAGACAATACCATATACACGCCGACACGGAACGGAATTGTATATGCAATTCTTCCGAATGGAGAAATAAAGTGGACTGTACCTTTAAAAGGCAGTATTCCCGGTACCTGTGCGGTCGGTGAGAACGGAACAGTATATGCGGGAACCAACGCGAGTATTGTCTATGGAATTGATCCTCTCGGCCGGATTCAGTGGGAAATACCGATAAAAGGGGAAATAACCAATATTGTGCTTTCACCTTTAAAAATACTGTATGTGGGGTCGAGCGATTGGACACTGTACGCGTTTGAAGCGGAAAAACCGGCCAAAAGCCCCTGGCCCCTTTATTTACATGATGCACGTCACAGCGGGCGGTCTGCCCGGTACTATGCGTTTTCAACTATCGAGTCGCATTATAAGGACAATTTTGACTTTATGTATCTGAAAACACTTATTCAATCAGGAGATCCGGAGCTGATTGAAGAGGCATTGAATGAGATAGAAGACAGAATCAATAAAAATGAAGTCAAAGCATCCCGGCAGTATATTTTTTATTTGCTGGAAAAGATTGCAGGCTTTGGAATAACCGAAGATGATTTTTATACAAATTATCCCTTCCGGGGGTATTCGCAGCTTCGGGAAAAGGCGTGTGTGCTGTATACTGAGGTCGGAGGACTGGAGGCATCTTTACTGCTTCTGCGTGTATTCAAAAATGAGAAGGATATCCGGATGCGGTCAGTGGCCATGCACTGTCTTGGTTTGTTAAAGAGTGATCCTGACGGATCCATATCAAACATGATTGCTGCTGCACTCCAGACTGATGCGGTGGTCAACTCTTCGTCTGTTTCATTTGCTGCGCAGGCTGTTTCCACGTTAAAAAGCATCGCCGAATACCAGGGGGCGCTTACCCGGGACGGATTACGGGCGTTGTTGACAATCGCCAGGGGGAAATACGGTGCAGAGGCAAAAACGAAGGCGTGGGAAGTCCTGAATATATTGGGAAAAAAATAATCACAGATTGCAATCAAATATTGAATGTTATCGGTTCTGGCATTACAATTGAAAGAGTACAGGAAAAGACATATGAGCATGAAGACCCAATAAACATGATGTACGGGAGAACGTTCTTGCTGCTGTTTGTAATGGTAAAAACAGAAGAAGGAGTGACAAGATTATGCGAAAAGGTATTATTTTTTTTCTGATTTGTCTGACAGTGGCATTTCCATTGTTTTCGGACATTGGGGTAGACCGAGAAGAATTGAAAAAGGCAAAAGATATTGAATTTACCAATTATACCGGGCCGTATGACCGAATTGACACATTCGAGGAAATTCGTGGTATTGGAGTACAGCTGGGAAGAAACATTTCCAAAGCTTCAACCCGGACGACATATTTTGGATTGTATTCCATAATTCATGTCTATACACCGGATGATACATCAGGGAAACTGGATGCGGATATCTTTGTCATAGAATCGGGCGCCGGGATAGACCATATCCGGAATGTCAGAACCGTGATTGCCGGCTATCTGCAGGAGGCATACGGATATACATACGATGATGCATTTCTTCTTGCCCGGTTTATCACCCTGTATAACGCGGTGTTCCGCGGCAATGTAGCGTATTTTAGCGAAGCGTATAAATCCGCAGTCATGAAATATCTTTCTTCATCCGATGCAGGCCTTGCAACCGTCTGGAGTGAGTGGCCTGGAAAAACCAAAATGCTTATTCCTTTGAGTGAAGGTTTCGAGAAGGGGAAGTTAAGTTCGCTCGACACCGGGGAACTTACCGAAGAAGAGGTAAAGGACACACTCAGACGCGAGAAAGACAAGGGTATTGATGACCGGAAAGACATGGTGGATCTGCAGGAGAAGCAGCTGGAGGAAAAAGAAAAGGATTTGCAGAAAGACAAACAGGACCTTGCAGAAGACAAACAAAAGCTCGAAGAAGACAAAAAACAGCTGGATGAAACAAAGAAAACAGACGGGACCACCACCGATAGTAAAAAGCAGGAAGAAGATATTGCGAAGCGTGAAGATGAGATTAAAAAACAGGAAGAAGATATTGCCAAACGTGAAGATACCATAAAAAAGGATGAAGACAATCTGCAAAAAGACCGGGATGAAATTGCCCGGGATGAGCGTACTGTTGAAGAAGAGCGAAAGACAACCGCGACAGATTCAACTACTTCGCTTCAGACAACAGAAACGGTGGTAACCGAAAAGGGTATTTTTTTAAAGGTTCAGGATGGCGCGGAAAATGACCGTGGTGAACTGTATCTGTATAATTTCAAGGATGATGCTCTTGAATCCCGCTCCGAGAATGTGTATATCAAGAACCGGAGGGTGTTGATGTATAACAATTTTCTGCTCGCGATTGCCGAACCGGCAGGGAGCGATATTTCGTATTTGATGCTGATTAACGCCAAAACACTGACGGTCGACAAGCAGAGTGAAACAGAAATCTACAATGGGGCGATCCTGACCACCCAGGGAAGTGCCGTTTATACTGTCGTGAAAAAAGGAAGTTCCTATTTTATTGGTAAATTTGATAATACTCTGGCCATGACACATCAATCAGGCCAGGAAGTAAATCCGAATACCGCAATCGTCATTCAGGGGTCATTTTTATATGTTCAGACGAGAAGTGGTGAAATCCTGCGGTTGAATATTACCGATCTGAAAACCCAAGATACTGCAACAGTGAATTAATTGCAGGGTGAGTTTACATGATTTTCCGGCGCTGGATACTGAATTCAGCGCCTTTTTTATTGAAGATATATTGGCAATGCAGTTGTAAACTTACTATGCTTTTATTACATCCTTTCACCGGGTAAAGGGGAGTATGGCATTTGAAAAAATAACAGTGCTTGTCGTTGATGACGATGAGGATGATTTTATTATAATCCGCGAATTGCTTTCTGCAAATCTTTCGGTTACCTATCAGACCGTATGGGCAGATTCCTACAGCAAAGGGATCAAGACACTGTCCTCGCAGGATTTTGATGTCTGTCTGTGTGACTACCGGCTCGGCGAAAAAAATGGAATAGAATTCATTCAGGCTGCCACGGCAATTCTTCATCATGTTCCTGTAATTTTACTGACTGGCATGAGTGCAGAGTTCATTGATATTGAAGCACTTCGGGCCGGTGCAGCCGATTATTTGCAGAAAAATCAGCTGGATGCGCAAGTTCTCGAACGCTCCATTCGATATGCCCGGGAGCGAAAAAGGATAGACGATGAATTGTATAATGAAAAAGAACAGATACTGGTCACCCTTGAATCAATCGGCGAAGCGGTTATCACCGCAAATAGACAAAAGGAAATAATCCATATAAACCGGATCGGCGAAGAGCTGTTGGGAATGCGTTTTGAGGAATTAAAGGGAAAGCAGTTTAATGAAGTAATTCAATTCTATAATGAGATCACAGAAGTTCCCGTGATTGATGTGCTGTCCGATGCAATGTTCAATAATATAATAGTCCGGTTTAATGACAATTATGTCTTTACCAACAGGGGTGGACAGTCATTTGCCATTGAAGCCACTGTTTCACCGGTGCATAACCGCAACAATGAGGTCATCGGCGGGATTGCAGTTATTCTGGATGTCAGCAGAACGAGGGAATTGTCAAAAAAAATATCCTATCAGGCGACCCATGATGCACTTACCGGACTGATCAACCGAGTGAGTTTTGAATCAGTCTGCAGAAGGATGCTCGCAAACGAGGAAGAAGCTGGAGAAAACAATATTCTGCTGTATATGGATCTGGACGGGTTTAAAATCATTAACGACACATGTGGTCATCTGGCAGGGGATCAATTGCTTCGCAGCATTCCGGAACTGTTTACGAAGCATATTCGGCAGACAGATATCTGTGCACGGCTGGGCGGTGACGAGTTTGGCATTGTCCTGTGGCGGTGTTCACTTGAAAAAGCCCTTCCCATTGCCGAAGCAATTTGTGAGGAAATTAAAAAATATCAATTCACCTGGTTTGAAAGGGTCTTTTCGATCGGGATCAGTATCGGGATAACTGCAATTAATACACTCGAGGCAGATTCTGTGGACGACCTGGTGAGTCAGGCGGATGAGGCATGTTATGTTGCAAAAAACAAGGGCGGGAATGCCTGTCACGTGTTTTCCGGGAAGGATCCGAAAATTACCGGAATGTACGGGAACAGGAGTTTTGCACTGACGCTTAATGAGGCACTTCAAAAAAATGAGCTGCTGTTGTTTTATCAGCCGATTGTGCCGGCACAGGAAGCCGATACCAGTCAGCGAATTGAACTGCTGGTACGGATCAATGATACAAACGGGAATCTGGTAATGCCCGGATCTTTCCTTCCGGCCGCATCCCGGTATAAATTATTGACCGCCCTTGATAAAAAAGTCATCGAAACATTTTTTCTTTATGTTTATGAGCATGATTTACAGAGTAAACAACAGTGTTATAATATCAATATTTCCGGACCGACACTGCACGATGTGAGTTTTTTCAGTTTTCTTAAAGAATTGCTTGCAAAATATTCCATTGACCCTCGCGGGATCTGTTTTGAGATCATGGAAACTGCGGCAATAGACTATTTCAAGACGACAATTGAATTTATCCAAAAATTGAAACAGCTGGGATGCGAGTTTGCGATTGATGATTTTGGTTCGGGTGTGGCGACATTTTCCTATATAAAACTGCTTCCGATCGATTATATAAAAATAGACCAGACATTCGTTCAAAATTGTGTATCAAATGAGGTTGATGAGGCGATTATTGAATCAATTCACCGGATTGCCCGGCTTCTCCACATCAAAACGGTCGCTGAAGGGGTAGAAAACCGGGAAGTGTATGACAAAGTAAAGTCATTGGGGATCGATTATATTCAGGGTTTTTTTATTGCCAAACCGGCATCTTTGGGGTACACTGTATGAAGAGGGATTTTGTGTTCATGGATGACCAGAAAAAAGCGATAGTTATACTTGTTGCCGATGATGATGCAGATGACAGGTTGTTGATCAAGGAAGCGTTTGAAGAAGCGCGGTTATTAAACCCGATTCATTTTGTTGAGGACGGAGAAGAACTCTTTGACTATTTGAAACGGCGAAAAAAATACACCGATATGCGGGACAAGCCGATGCCGGGGCTTTTGCTTCTGGACCTGAACATGCCCAAGAAAAACGGATTTGAAGCCCTTAAGGAGATTAAATCCGATGAATCACTGCGGCAGCTTCCCATTGTTGTTTTTACCACCTCAAAAATAGAAGAAGATATTTACCGCTCCTATAATCTGGGGGTTAACTCTTTTATTACAAAACCGGTGACCTTCCAGTCGCTTGTGTCGGTAATGGAAACGCTGGCGCATTACTGGTTTGAAATTGTCGAATTACCGGGTGTAAAATAATTCTATTGGTTTTTTATCGGAATTCTGATCCGGTAACAGGTGCCGTTTTTATTTTCCAGAAATATTTTTCCACCAAGTTGTTCTTCTGCAAGAATAACAACAAGGAACATTCCGAGTGTTTCAGATTTATGCGGATCAAAGTCTTTCGGCAGACCAGCCCCGTTATCCTGAAACACAAGATCTCCCTCATTGTTGTTTATTTTTGTGTAGGTAATGCTGATTTCGGGATTTTCGGAAAATGATTCCGGAAATGCATATTTTAACGCGTTGGAGAGCAGCTCATTGATGATCAGTCCGCATGGAACTGCACGGTCTATACCAAAGACAAGTTCTTTTACACTGATTTTCAGCGTCACCTTGTCCCGTTCAATTTTGTAAGTGTTAAACAGGTCTGATGCAAGACTTTCGATGTATTCTGAAAAATTAATGTGATTAAAATCATCCGTATGGTACAGCTTCTCATGAATCATTGCGATTGTGCGTATTCGGTTCTGGCTTTCCTTGAACATCATCAGGTCCTGGTTGTCGAGGATATACCGTGACTGGAGATTTAAAAGGCTTGAAATCACCTGCAGATTGTTTTTTACACGGTGATGGATTTCCTTGAGCAGTATTTCCTTTTCTTTTAACGAAGATTTTATCATCTCCTCGGTCTTTTTTCTTTCCACAGAATAACTGATAACACGTGCCAGCAGATTCCCGGAAATTTCGCCTTTGACCAGATAATCCTGAGCGCCTTCTTTGACTGCAAGAATTCCGAGCGTCTTGTCATTCAGGCCGGTGAGGACAACAATGGGTACAGTTTCGTCGGCATTAAGAATCTTTTTCAAGGTTTCAAGTCCGTGACTGTCCGGCAGGTTGAGGTCCATCAGGATAATGTCAAAAACGGATTTTTTCATTTTTTCGAGTGCATCTTCCAGTTTTGTTGAAGTGTCAAGATTAAACCGGAAATCGACAGTATCGGTCAGCATCGATTTTATGATAAAGATATCATCATCATCATCTTCAATCATCAGAATCTGGTAAATTTCGGGAATCGGCTGTTGCTTGAAGTTGTTTGTTTCCATATCCTATTTTTATCTTACTCCAAAATCGGATAATTTGCGAGTATTTTATCACAGCGGTCAGCCAAAATTATATAATCTGCCCACCTGGTTGTTTTGCTTTTTTCAATGGCATCCCGGACCACGTTATTTTTCTGTACATATATTCTCCTTTACAATATTTTTAAATAAATTATAATCAAGGATGAATACATAAAAATAAACCGGCAATGAGCCGGAACAACATTTTTTGAAATACAGGGAGAACAATGACAGCCGGAAAACAGCAGTTGAAACATCTGATACAGCTTGATTGTGAGTTGAACAGGGTAAAAGATCTTGACATTCTCCTTGAGCGCATTCTCTTTGAAGCGCGAAAAATGGTGGGTGCCGATGCGGGATCCATTTATGTTATGGAAGAGGGGAAACTGGCGATAAAATATGCCCAGAATGATTCCATTCAGGCGAGCCTTCCCAAAGGGCAAAAACTGATTTATTCCCTGTTCACGATAGATATTAACACAAAGAGTATTTCGGGGTATGTAGCAGCCACTGGCGCAGTTATAAACATTCCCGATGTGTATACAATTCCTGATTCTGCACCCTATTCATATGACTCGACCTATGACAAAATCTCGGGATACTCGTCAAAATCAATGCTTGCGATTCCTCTCAAGGCAAATACCGGAAAAATACTGGGTGTGATTCAGGTCATTAATTCGAAAGACAAGGAAGGAAATATAGTACCGTTTACAAATGATGATGAGCTTTTTGTGACGCATTTTGCGGATAATGCGACTGTTGCACTTGAAAGAGCACAAATGACCCGTACAATTATCCTGCGGATGATCAGGATGGCGGAACTGCGCGATCCCAAGGAAACCGGGATGCATGTTAACCGTGTTGCAGGTTATTCTGTTGAGCTGTATGAAGCATACGCACGAAAAAAGGCAATTCCGGAAAGTGAAATCCAGCGCAACAGGGATATCCTGCGCATGGCGGCAATGCTGCATGATGTCGGCAAAGTTGCAATTTCCGATTCAATTTTAAAAAAGCCGGGACGGTTTACTCCTGAAGAATTCGAGATTATGAAGGGACATACGTTTTTGGGAGCACAGCTGTTTACCGGTAATGAACAGTCGGATTTTGACGAGATCGCCAAAACAATTGCCCTGACACACCATGAAAAATGGAACGGGGAAGGGTATCCCGGATATTTTGAGGGGATGAAGCCGCCGGAGAATATACATGAGAACCGTGGTTTAAGCGGGATGGATATTCCCCTTTTCGGCCGTATTGTATCCATTGCCGATGTATACGATGCACTGATTTCAAAACGGGTATATAAAGATGAATGGCCGGAAGAGCAGGTTCTCACTGAAATCGAAAAAATGTCAGGTTCGAGCTTTGATCCTGAACTGGTGGATATTTTTTTTGAGATTCTGCCCATGTTGAAGCATATCGCCAGCAGGTATCAGGAAGAGGAAGAATAACCCACTCTCAATGGAGGCAACCACTTATGCCGGAGCAGCCTTTCGCTCCAACAGTTAAAGTCTATTTTGTTGAACCCGTACAGACGATTGCAGTCGTCATAAATTTACTCATAAAAATGAACTTTGAGGTTTATTCGGTATCGCGAACTGACAGGGATAAACTTCTTCATATCCTCAATCAAAATAAACGGAATGTTGTTTATTTTTGTCTCCTGAATGAAAAGGATGCACCTGAATGTGTGAAATACCTGGAGGCAATTCAAAAGTCAGGAGATATCAACACCCAGATTGGTGTGTTTGTTTCATCGATCATCGGTTATGCAATACGGAAGGTTTTTTTAAGCCAGGGGGTGGCGACCATTGATCTGCAGCATTTGAAATCAAAACCTGTGGAAACCTTAAAGAAAGTATTGTTATATTTTGATGCCCGGGAAAAAAGGGCCTATGTCCGGGCCAGGGCTTTGGGAGTATGTCAGGCTTTTTTTACGATAAAAAATCTTTCCGATCCGCTGAAAGCAGATATCATTGATATCTCTGTCTATGCGTTCACATGTAAAATCAGACAGGATGAAAAGCTCTTTTTTTCACATAAAGAATACATTCAGGAAGTCACACTGTTGCTGCGCGGGAGACGAATCAGGATTTCAGCTCGTCTGATGGGTTTTGATAAAGCAAATCCGGATATTGCTATTTTCCTGATATGTTCGACTAAAATTGTGAAAAATCAGCTTGAGTATCATCAGGTATTGCCTTCTGATGTCAAGCATGTTCTCTATGACTATATTGAATACTATCTCAAGGAAGATATTAAGTTGCAGCTGCAGAAAATATCAACTGATAGCTGATAATTTGCCGAAAAGAATGTATAATTATTTCAGTGGATGTGGTTTTTTAGTGGGAGGATATTTTATGTTAAAAAAAGGCCTTTTTAGTCTGTGCTGCACGATTGTTATTCTGCTCTCCGGCTGTCAGGATCAGTCTTTTGATCCGGCTACATTTCAGCTTGATGAATCCCTGTTTACATCTGAAAAATCCCAGAGTGAAATGAATCAAAAAGCGCAGGATGAATATAAACGGGCAGAAAAGAATTTAAACCGGATGGTTAAGACTATCATTGAGAAATACAGTAATAATACTGATGTGGTGGATAATTTACAGAAGGCTCAGGATGCCTGGAAGCAATACCGGGAATTTCATATGAAGAGTATTTTCCCCGGTCCGACCTATGTATGGGGTTCTGCGTACAGCATGTCATATTATATTGAGATGTCCAGAGTCACCTGGCTGCGTGCCCGCGAGTTATATAAATGGGTTTCCCCTGGAAAAGCGGGAGAAACATATCCCGATCAATGGCACGGCAGTTATGGAATGTACAGGCAAGTACCTGCCGGGGAAAAATAATCAGTATTTATACCCGAATTTTCGAAGCAGATCGCGACGATCTTTTTTATCGGTTTCTGACTCGATTCCTTTTGGGGAAGAACCGTCAATCACTCCGATAATTCCCCGACCCTGGGCAGTTTGCATGACAATGATTTCAAGCGGATTGGCGGTGGCACAGAAAATATGTACAACTTCCTGGCAGAGTTTAATTTGTGTGAGGACGTTTATAGGAAAGGCATTTTTCAGTATGAGGAAAAAAGTGTGTCCGGCTCCCACTTTGGCGGCATTGGCCGCTGCGGTTTTTACCAGCTCCGGATTGTTTCCCTCGGTACGGACAAGACAGGGGCCGGAAGCTTCACAAAATGCAAGGCCAAACAGCGCCTGCGGTACTGAAGAAATCACAATTTCTGAAATATCCTCGACTGTTTTAATAAAATGCGACTGACCGACAATTATATTGCATCCTTCGGGAATCGCGATGCTGATTGATTTGGTTTCCATGGGGCCTCCTGTTTGTCATTCCAAAATTTGATCGGGGAATTTATTATGGCAATACTGTCATTTTAAACAGATTTTCGCTTTCGTAGGAATGACAGTATTTGACAAAGAACACATGTATCGAAAAATAATGTTCTATTCATCATATGGACAATTTGTCAGCAACGTATTTATCCCCTGATTAAATCCAGGTTCACTTCGACGGCAATACAGGGCATGACTATATTCCAGGCTTCGAGTATTTCCGGATGTATTTCACCCATAAGCCCGACCTCTTTGTTCCCAAAAATGATCCGGGCAGAGCGGCCGCCTATAAACCGGGGGTCCTCAAGTGGTGCGAGTGTGTATTCTTTTCCCATATAAAAAAACAGGCCGGAAACAAGAGCGCTTGCCTCATTAAACCCGACTTCACTCTCGGCAACCAAAAAAGCAAGATGATTTTCTGTTTTTGAGCCGTAATTCTCTGTACTGTCTTTTCGTGCAATTTTACCTGATTCGAAGATCCGGTGCGGATATACCGCATTCGCCGAAACCGATTCTGACATCAGCAGATTGGGAAGGATGGAATTGCGTACAATTTCATAGTTCTCGGTCATGGGGTTGAGGATTTCAATGACGTCTGTACCGGGGATTTTCATTTTCTCGATAAAATCCTTTTTTGAACCCAGGTAGTTGTATATCATTTCCTGAAATCCAAGGCCGGTCATTATTTCCCGTGCCTTTCGGGAAAACTCTTCCTGCGGACTCAGGCGGCCGACGGTAAAGTCCTTCGGCATGACCGGGGTAAACGCCTTGAGCCCCTTGCCCATGACGATTTCTTCGATGATATCGACCGGATGCATAAAATCATTTCGAAACTCCGGGGGAGCGAGAATAATGGAGTTTTTGTCAATTCGAACCGGATTGCCCATCCGTTCAATCGCTTTTGCCGCCTCATCGACTGATATAACGTCTCCGAGCAGCTTTATTGCATCCTCAATATTCAGTTGTATTTCTTTCTGGAAATAAAACGGAGTGGTAATCTCTTTTCCATAGGGAGTATCATACGGGTATACCACCGTGACCGGTTCGATGCTGTACCCCGCATCTGCGAGATCACAGGCAACAACCGAACAGGCGAGAAGCAGCGTGTCGATATCAGTCCCGGTCAGTTCCACAAACAGTTTTTCATCTCCCACTTTAACCGCCCCGAGTTTTGCACTGTTGATGATCGGCGGAAAACTCAACACCTCACCGTTCGCATCTGTTAAAAACGGATAACGGGGAAAATCTTTCACAATCAAACCAAATTCAATCCCCTTTGGATGCTGTTCACAGATTTCCCGCAGCGACAATTCCCTGTCGAACTCCAGCGGGACAAACATTGTTTTGTCGGGATCTGCAGCTGAATACTGGATGGGATATGATATAATATTTTCCCGATACACTCCCATTGCAATGGTTTTTCGTTTGCTGCCGTAATTGCCGCAGAGTTTTTCCTGGGACTGAATGAGATCGATCAGATGCGCATCATCGATTTTCGGCCCGGTTGCCACGAATGCTGCAATAAAAGGGCGGATGTTTTTCAGATTTTTATCAACGATGATTTTCTTTTTTTCGTTTTTCTGCTGTTTTGCCTGTGTTGAGAAAAAACCGTATGCTTTTCTTTTTTCGCCGCGGTAACAGGCGAGCTGGCGCGCGAGTCCCATCGTCGACCATAAGTCGGGGCGGTTGGTGTCATTGAGTTCTATTTTTAACACGCCGGAAGCGTCATCGATTTCATCAAGCTCGCCTTTTGCGCATTCCAGTATGTCGACCAGTTCATCAGGGGTAAGTTTTTTCCCGACCTGGGAGTAAAATATATCTCTGTTTACTTCAATTTTTGGCACAATCTAACTCCTTCTGCGTAAACGAACTTCTTCAATATCAAAAGAAAAAAGATCACGGAGATCTTTCAGTCCCAGCGACATGAGCGCCATCCGGTCGATCCCGAGGCCCCATGCCAGTACCGGTACATCTATCCCGAGCGGTTTGGTGACCTCGGGCCGGAAAATACCGGCTCCGCCGAGTTCAAACCAGCCGAGGATTGGATGTTTGATATGGACCTCCACCGAGGGTTCGGTGAACGGGAAATAGGCAGGAACATATTTTACTTCTTTTGCGCCGGCGACTTCTTCGGCAAACATTTTCAGCAAACCAAGTAGCGTTTTAAGGTTGACGCTGTCGCCCAGAACAATTCCTTCCGTCTGGTAGAAGTCGGCAAGATGGGTTGCATCGACCTTGTCGTAACGGAAACAGCGGGCAACGCCAAAATATTTTCCCGGTATTTTGGCAGTCGTCAGTGCTTTTGCGGACAGTACGGTTCCCTGACTGCGGAGAATCAGTTTTTTTGTAAAATTGCGGTCAAATTTATAGCACCAGCCACGGCTGCCTGTTTTCCAGCCATTTTCATGGGTTGAAGCGACATTTGAAAGGAACGGCTCATCAATTTCTTTTGCATGGGTTGGTTCTTTTATATAGTACACATCATGGATGTCCCGCGCGGGGTGAAACTGCGGCATAAACAATGCATCAGAGTTCCAGAACTCAGTCTCCACCAGTGGGCCGTCATACTCTTCGAATCCCAGCGAGGTCAGCTGGTCTTTGAGTTTGTCAAGAAAATCGACATAGGGAGACTTGCGGCCCAGCAGCACGCGTACCGGAGCAGTATTGATATTGTAGCTGCGGAATCCCTTTTTTCGCCAATCACCGCTACGGATGATATCCGGAGTCAATGTTCCAATCTCATCACCGGTGAGGCCACTGTCTTTTAATGCCGCGACGGTTGCCGGATATGTATTGGTAAAGGCATATTCCACCACATCCCGTTCGGACATTTTCAAAATACCGGAGGCAGCACCGCGTTTTTTTCCGTGTTCTTTTGCTGCTGCAACAAGACCGGCAGGAAGTTCATCTTCCACAACACTTTCCTTTTGTGCACAGAACTCAAGAAGATCCTTAATCGGAGTGATGACCGCAAGTTTTGCTATATCCCTGATGACGGCCTTTTTGGCTTCGTTCATTTCCAGAACACCGTTTTTTGAGAGAAGCCCGAAGGCTGAACCGACATCCTTGTTTTCAAGTCCGAGCTTGCTGGCAATTTCCGGCAGCGAAAGCTCTTTCTCTTTTTCGATGAGCGAAACAATCCGTTCTTCCGGGGTCCCCTTCTGTCGGTAATCATGGCCAAGCCCGGTGAGTGTATAGGAAATGACCGTTCTCCGGCTTTTTTCCTTGAGAATATTTTTTTGTTCAAGCCAGCTGATGGCCTGATTGCTTTGCCCAATGTTATACTGCAGTTTATCCATTAATAAGGCCGAGGTAATGAGCGTATTCTGCCCAAATGACAAAAGCACTTTTACTTCGAGCGGATGGAGTGTTGAAATAATACTGGCTGTGTCCATAGTTACTTCCAATCCTTGTGATTTCTGTTTAGTAAAACCTTGCGGGAACTCATGATCAATAAAAAGAAAGAACAAGATTCATTATTCTATATAAAGCACATTCACTCTGCTTTTTATAAATCATCAAATTCGCGGTGTGCCGATTTCTGTACTTCTTCGTAGCGAGCACCTTCATCGATTAAAAGCGATATTTTTTCCCAGGTTTTTTTGTCCATACTAAAGCCTTCCTTGAGCGCGGTGGACGGATCAACAGGTTTTTTCAGGTTTCCCTTGATAAAAAAACCGACACCTTTGTCAAAGACAACTTTTTTTCCGGAAATCTCGCATTTTCCTTCAACTGGATCATCGAGGAGTACCATTATAATGTTCATGCCCGGCTCTCCTTGTTGTATTAAATGAAGCCCGTATCGAATGAAAGTACCTGTCGACCGGGACCCGATTCAAACGTACCACAGCACCTAAACATTTTCAAGCGCTTTCAAATTTTCCAGCACTGTCGCCAGTTGGAGCCTGTAATCAGCGAGTTTGTTTCGCTGAACCTGTACCACATCGGCGGGAGCGCGGTCGACAAAACTTTTGTTATCGAGTTTCTTTTTTACAAAATCGATTTCTTTTTCAATTTTCTCTTTTTCCCCGCTTAATCGCAGCTTCTCCTTTGCATTGTCAATGATATCATGAATAAAAATGGTGATGTCTCCGAATATTTGTATTGCGTCTCCCTGTTTGCGGACAGCTTCCGAATCAAAAAGCAGAGACTTTAATCCTGCCAGAGTTTCGATGAGTTTTTGATTGTCTTTCAAAATCGCTGCGGTTTTGTCCGGGAGTTTAAGGGTCACCGAAATTTCATCACGGGGCCCAAGCTGCCGTTCTGCGCGGATTTCACGGATTCCCCGAATTATTGACTGCATTGTTTGGAATGATTCCCGGACAACGGTATTTTCAAAATCAGTCAACGGTGCAGGCCAGGATGCAGAGATCACGCTGCTGCTTGCTGAACATTGAAGGATTGTGCCGATTGAGCGGTTCGGGACAATATCTCCCAGAAGCTGCCACAGATATTCTGTAATAAAGGGGACAAAGGGATGCAGAAGCCTGAGTGTCTGGTCCAGAACAAAGGCGAGTGTTGCATATGCGGCTTCGGCATTTGACGACTTTCCTGAAACTCTTGGTTTGATCGCTTCCAGATACCAGTCGCAGAATGATCCCCAGAAGAAATCCCGTATTGCATTCAGTGCAGAGCTTGGATTGTAATCCTCCAGGCCCTTTTGTGTTTCCTTTATTGCGAAGGAAAGTTCGCCTAAAATCCATGAATCCTCCAGATTCAGCTGTGTCGGCATGGGGATATTTTCTGTACGTGAGGCGAGATTGATAAAGGCAAAACGGGCTGAGTTCCACAATTTGGTGCAGAAACTGCGGCCGATTTCAAACCGTTCGCTGAACGGTTTTGCCTGCGGGAGATCGGGTAATGTACCCAATACGTCAAATTCCTTTCCGCACGCAGCCTTGTCCTGCGATCCATCGGGTTGTTTTCCGCAGACATAACTGAAGATCGTTGAACCGTGGACCGTGTTCCCCAGGTCGTTGGCAAAGCCGCATGACGGGCAGACGGCGGTCACTGGAAGACGGATATCCTGTGTACCGGTCTGCATGTCGCAGAGCACATAGCGCATGGCATCGGTCCCGTAGGATTCAATAATGTCGACAGGGTCAATCCCGTTTCCCTTGGATTTGCTCATCCGCACGCCCTTGCCGTCCAGAATGTTTGCGTGAATAAACACATCGGTAAACGGGATGTCGCCAAGACAGTACAACCCGGCAAGGACCATCCGGGCAACCCAGAGGGTAATAATGTCGCGTGCAGTGACCAGACAGCTTCCCGGGTAGTAGTAGTCAAGACAGTCGACATTCCCGTTTACTTCTCCCAGGGGGGCCTGGCCGGGTTCAAGCGGTGCAGTGGCAGGGTTTGGCCAGCCGAGGGTGGAGAAAGGCCAGAGCGCCGATGAAAACCAGGTATCCAGAACATCGTTGTCCTGTAGAAAACCGTTTTTTTCACATATGTCAATTAATTCAGGGATATCCTCCAGCAGACAGATATCAATCCAGTAGGTTTCATCTGTATTTCCCCTGATTTCAGGAAAAGCGGGGAGGCTGCTCCCCCTGACGATTACCCGCTGTTCCGATTCGGTCCCGCGGATGGTGACAAGGAGCACTTCGTTGTCCCTGAACCGGGCAGCAAGGAGTGTTCCCAGCGCTGCAAACACCGGTTCTTTTTCAAGGTCGGCTTTCGAAAGTTCTTTGGCCCATACCGGAATGCGGTGCCCCCACCACAATTGCCGCGAGATCGGCCAGTCGCGTTTTTCGGACAGCCAGTCAAGATAGGTTTTTGTGTACCGTTCGGGGTGTATGTTTACCCGCTTGCCTGTCACCGCGTCCATGGCCGCCTGGACCAGCCCTGGTGCCGTAAATTCCTTGTTTGTGCCCCGGCCCATGACAATGCCGCCTTCCACATCGCCCATATGCACAAACCACTGATCCGACAAATACGGTTCAACTGGTGTTTTGCTTCGGTCGGAGTGCCCGATTTCAACCTCTCGGTCTTCTGTTTTTGGAAGGAGATTTAATTTTTTCAAATCTTCGACAACTTTATTGCGTGCTTTAAACCGGTCAAGGTTCTGATAGGGGCCGGCAGATTCGTTGAGGGTCCCGTCGGGATTCAGAATATTGATGATGCCGATATGGTCGCGGTGACGTGTCCAAACCGCGTAGTCGTTGTGATCGTGTGCCGGGGTAATTTTTACACACCCCGAGCCGAGTTCCGGTTTTGCCCATTCGTCGGTGATCAGGGGAATGGGGCGGTCGAGAAGCGGGAGATTGACCATCCGGCCGTCACGCGCCATATCTCTGAGCAGGATCAGCGAGGGAAGGAGGGTGGTTGCACGGCTGTTCAATTCCTCAAGTTTTAATTCCAGTTCCGGAGTGGGGGCGGCTCTCAATTCCGCTTTGATTTCTTCGATATATTTTTTCAGGGCAGTTTCGGGATCGGGATGCACGGCCACCGCGGTGTCGCCGAGCATTGTTTCCGGCCGGGTCGTTGCCACACTGACATATTCAGGTTCACCCTTTTTCGGATTGATCACCGGATACAGCAGGTGCCAGAAATGCCCCTGAATGGTCTCGTAGTACATTTCATCGTCCGAGATGGTTGTCCGAAGGAACGGGTCCCAGTTCACCAGCCGCTTCCCCCGGAAAATGAGACCGTCTGCAAACATTTTAAAGAAGGCATGCCGAACCGCGCGCGCGCAGATTTTGTCCATGGTGAAACGCTGACGGTCCCAGTCGCAGCTGCATCCCATTCTTTGCTGCTGTTCGATAATCCGCGTCTGGTACTGGTCTTTCCACTGCCATATTTTATTGATGAGGCCTTCACGGCCGATGTCGTGCCGGGTAATTCCTTCAAGTTCTTTGAGCCGTTTTTCCACGACAGCCTGAGTCGCAATCCCGGCATGGTCGGTTCCGGGCATCCAGAGCGTGTTATGACCCATCATGCGGTGCCAGCGGATCAAAAGGTCCTGCATGACATTATCCATCGCATGCCCCATGTGCAGGGCGCCGGTGACATTGGGAAGCGGCATCATGATGACATACCGATCATTTTTTTTCCGGGAATCAGGCTGGGCATGGAATGCCCGGGTTTTCATCCAGTTTTCGGAGATGGATTTTTCAATCTCAAGAGAATTATACGTTTTCGGCAGTTCTTTCATTTTCTGTTCCTTCTGTATATACTTGTATCCAGCAGACTGATAAATTGTAGATTGTGTTTCAAAATAACCGATTTTTCAGCACGGCTCAAGACATTTTTCCATATTTAACAGGGAATAGATGCATTGCCATGTCAAAGTATTGCCGTTTTTAAACAATTTTTATATATTATGAACAAATCGTAACAGAATAGATTGATTTTACAGGAAATATTACGTCGCGAAACCAAGGAGAACGATAATGCCTACATATGAATATGAATGCACTGCCTGCGGGCACCGGTTTGAAGCGTTCCAGCGTATGACCGACAAACCTCTTTCAAAGTGTCCTGAATGCAAAAAGCCGGTCAAACGGCTGATTAGTGCAGGGCTCGGCATTATTTTCAAGGGAAGCGGTTTTTACTCTACCGACAATAAAAAATCCTCCTCTGCCGGCAGTACCTCTGCAACAAAAAAGGATTCAGGAAAAAAAGACAGCAAGGTTACAGCCTAACTTCGAATTAATAGCTCAGCATCCCCGACCGCCTTCTGAATCAGTTCATTGGTTTGTAATGAATGAAAATCATCTATAATCTCATCATACTTTGGCTTTATGAGCGGATGATCAGGGGCAAAAATGGTACAGCAGTCATCGAAGGGCTGGGTCGAGATATCAAAGGTACCGAATTTCCGCGCTTTGAGAATAATTTCTTCCTTGTCCATTCCAATCAATGGACGGAAGACAGGCAAAGCGGAAAAACTTCCGGTAAAGCGCAGACTCTCCGGGGTTTGACTTGCAACCTGTCCCAGGCATTCTCCGGTGATCAGCGACGTGGCATGAATCCGCTCTGCCAGAAGATTTGCAATTTTCATCATATGTGCGCGTGAAAACAGGGTGATTGCTTTTACCGGTGCATGTTGGGCAATACACACCTGAATTTCACTGAAGTTGACTCCATAGAGCTTGAAGGAAGGAATATACGTTCCAAGGACTTCTGCAAGCTGTTTCACCTTGTCTTTTGCTTTTTCGGAAGTATACGGGGGGGTGTGAAAATAAACTGCATCCACATACAGCCCCCGCTTTGCCATGAGCAGTCCTGCCACCGGTGAATCGATACCTCCGGAGAGCAGCAGCAGGCTGCGGCCATTACATCCTGCGGGCAGTCCCCGAAGCCCGGGAAAGGTCTCTCCGTACATATACACCTGTTCCCGCACTTCAATGGAGAGTGTCCAGTCCGGATTTTTCACATCCACGGTGAACTCGGGAAATGCGGTGCAGATACCAGCACCTGTTTTGCAGGCGATTTCATATGAGGATAGCGGAAAGCTTTTATCGGTCCGGCGCGCTTCTATTTTGAATGTTCGTCCGGGATTGTTTTTTCTGTAGTTGCCTGCAAGCTGGATTGCAATCTCCTGTATTATATCAATGTTTTTCTGGCACGGTGTCGCTTTGCTGAAACCGACAAGGCCGAACACTGTGGAAAGAGCATGTTCAACCTGACGGGTATACTCTTTCTGCGTGTACAGGTATACACGGCCGGGTTTGTGGTCAATGCGGGCAGGAATGTCCTTGAGTTTTGCGAGGATATTTTTTCGCAGCTGTTTTTCAAAAAGTTTCCGGTTTTCGCCTTTCAGCGAAATTTCACCGTATTTTATCAGATACATGCTTTCCATCAGGATTATTTACTCCGTATCGAAGAACTTTTTTTCCCCGGCTGCCGGATTCTTTTGGCCAGATGCAGGTGCAGGGGAACAATCTTCTGCAATGTACTGGTAAATGAATGCAGCTCCTGTACTGTTGTTTCGGGCCCGATTGAAATGCGTATTGCCGATTCAGCGGTTGTACTGTCAATGTTCATGGCAAGAAGTACCCGCCGTTGTTTTTTTCTGGATTTCAGATTGCATGCCGATCCCGCTGACACGGCAATTCCGTGTTCATCCAGGCTGCGGACAATGACCTCACTGGGGACAGGGACAATTGCCAGGGAGAGGATATAGGGAGAATACAGTGACTGCAGCGAAGGTTTCCGTGATGCAGGGACGAGAACGACCTCATCAATGCGGGAGAGCTGTGTGATGACCATATCCATCATGCTCCGCGCTTTTCTGAGGTTGTCCTCGAGATTTGTGATGCGTTTTTTTGCGGTTCTGGCGAAAAAACAGATTGCGTTCAAATTTTCCGTGCCGGGCCGTCTTTTATTTTCCTGCCCACCGCCGCAGTATAAAAAATCTATTGCTGTTTTTTTCTTGAGCAGAAGTGCACCGACGCCTTTTGGACCGCCTGTTTTATGGGCTGAGAGTGCAGCGGAATCCGCTCCCAAATCCCGGAACGAAAACCACAATTTACCAAAAGCCTGAACCGCATCGGTGTGGACATGTATGGTTGTGCTGTGTTGTGCTGCCCATTGTTTTACTGCGGACACAATTTCTTTTACCGGCTGTATTGCTCCGGTTTCATTGTTGACCAGCATGCAGAAGACTGCGACGGTGCGGGGCGTACACAGGGAGATGACTGCCTTGGGCTGTATAATACCGGAGGAATCCGCTGCGGCAACAAAAACATCGAAGCCTGTTTTTGAGAGTGTTTCAGCCGGCTCCCAAAGCGAGGCATGCTCTATGCCACTGATAATGATCTGCGGCCGTTCCTCTCGTGCCGGTGAAAATAGATGCTTTTTCAAAAAAGAGAATGCAATCATGTTATTTGCTTCGGTTGCGCCACTGGTAAAGATCACTTCTTCCGGTGAGGCATCAGTGCATTCCCCAATGAGCCGCCGGGCATCAGAGAGGGCCTTTTCTGCCTCACTTCCGTATGTGTGAATCGAGGACGGGTTTCCAAACAAATGAGCGGACTGCTGGAGTTCTTTCTGCATGGAAAACAAGGGAGGAGATGTACTTGCCCAATCAAGGTAAATCTTTGCCATATGGATGTATTAATATACGGAAAAGGATTTTATCTTGCAAGTTGATTCCCCGGTTATTTTATTTTTCCAATCGGGAAAAATAGCGGCTGCTCACTTGAAAAAAAATGACAATCGGATTATTCTATTTATATATATGAAAAAGACAATGTCCTGTGAGGAAATTTTGAATTTGTTTGCCCAGAAACTGAAGGTATGTGGGCATCCCATGCGGCTGCAGCTGCTCATCGCGATTGCGCAGGGAGAAAGTTCCTGCGTTACCGAACTGTGGCGTTGTCTGGGGCAGTCACAGCCGGTGGTATCCCAGCATCTGGCGGTATTAAAAGATCAGAACATTGTTGATTCAAAGATTGAAAAAAACAAACGGATTTACACGATTGTGGATCCCTTTATTCGTGAAATAATTTCCCTGATGTTGAAAGATGAGTTGCTCAAGGACAAGGAACTGCCGGGCTCAAAAATACCCTGTAACGAGAAATAAATCATTCCCTGAAAACATTCATGCTTCCCGTTCTGTAACCTTTTGGATCGATTTCTATTTCTGTATAACCGAACCCCAGCAATTTTGTAACAATTTCATCTGCGCGGGATAATGCTTCCGGTACTTTATCCAATGCGACTTCGATTCTGGCCTTGTGATCATAGTGGCGGACACGGCATTGACGAAATCCAAGTTCTTTCAGATATTCTTCCGATTTTTCTATTCGGGCCAATGCTTCCGGTGTGATGTCAACATAGTACTGGAAACGGGATGTCAGGCAGGCATAGGCCGGTTTGTTCCATGTGGGAAGATCAAAATGATGCGAAAGTTCGCGGATATCCTCTTTTGACAGTCCCGCTTCTTTTAAAGGCGAACATATCCCGAGCTCCCTGATTGCTTTTCGTCCGGGGCGATAATCATGATCATCATCAATATTCGATCCTTCAACGACCATTTGATACCCTTCTGTTTTTGCAATAGCCGTAAGAGTTGAAAACAGCCCATGCTTGCAGTAATAGCAGCGGTCTGGTGTGTTTCCCTGTTTATTGATGGTTTCAACCTCGTCGGTTGTGATAAGGCGGTGAGGAATTGAGTGCTTTTTTGTAAAATTGATTGTCTCCTCCAGTTCACTTTTCGGGAATGTGGGAGAGCAGGCGGTAACAGCCAAAACACTGTCTTTCCCCAGCGACTGGAGGGCGGTGAACAACAGAAATGTTGAATCCACCCCGCCAGAAAATGCCACAACCAACGAATTTATTTTTTTTAAATTGTCAGAGAGCATTGTGTATTTTGTCTGGAGAAGCTGGTTCACATTCACCCCGAAATATTGATTGTCTTGCATTAAGATATGTGTAGAGAAGAAATCGGTCAAGAAGAAACAAAAAGAACGCTTATTCATTCATTGAATTTGTTCTGGAAAAAAAAGCAAAAAAAAAATATTTTTTCTTGACGGGAAGGAAAATAATGTTAGAATTTAGCGTATTATTACTCCCAATTATAGGTATTATAAACGGGATGTAAAAAAAATAATTTAGGAGGAAGGATATGGCTATTGTTGGTTTAATCATTACACTGTTGGGCGCTGTAGCAATGTTGGTGGGCTGGATCATGATTCTGATCGCAGCTTTCAAAGAAAAGGTCACAAAGGGACTTCTCGCTCTCTTTATCCCCTTTTATGCAATTTACTATGTATTTGCAAAATACCAGCCGGATAACAAAACTCTTGTTATCATTCTGTATCTCGGCGGATGGGTAGTTTCCATCATCGGGAATGTTATTGCGAGCGCAGGTGCTGTTGCAATGATGTAATCGGGTATCGACAAGTTTACAACTTGAAAGGCTGTTTGAATCATTTTCAGACAGCCTTTTTTATTGATTCCATCCTGCTCCGCTACGGATTGAAAGACAGTATTTATTAATAAATTCTTTTGAACTATCCTCCGGGATTTTCTATAATTCATACTATAAGGAATGTTGTTGTCATACATATGTTGTATGATGAAAGAAATAGTATCACCCAAGGAGGATCCGATGAACCTGGAATCCATTAATGGCGAAGCGGCAGTTTTTTCCCTTTTTCAGATTATTACCGGCCTGGTGTTCGGTGCGGCAGTACTTTTTTTAACCTTCAAGGTTTTTACATTCTGGGCCAAAAAAAGATACGGCATCGACGGCTTTAATTTTGCGTTCTCGATCCTCATGGGGTCAATTTTATTTTCGGTTGGGCTGCTTTTACAGGAGATTATTACTCCCTCTGTTATTACCTTTCAGAATCTGCTAAAACGGACGCATGACCTGGTTTCGGTCATTCTGGTTGGAACGCTGTACACTGTCATCTATTTCGCCATTTCTACATTATTTTCATTTATGCTTATTTTTGTGGCCTATTTTTTATTTACGGTGCTCACCCGTAAAATTAACGAGATGGAAGAGATCAAACAGAATAATGTTGCAATCAGTATTATTCTGGGAATCGTTATTATTGTACTCGTACTGCTTGTGCGCAATGGTTTTTCACAGCTGATTGATGCATTGATCCCGCATCCGGAACTGCAGAGGGGAGTTTTTGGAGGCTGATACAGCGAACAGGAGAAATTGCCATGAAAAGCACAATGTTGAAAATATGTGCAACAAGTTTTTTAATTCTTTTTATTTTTACCGTAAATGGTTTTACCCAATCGGTGAGTATAGAAAAAATCGAGGTTTTGCAGGGAAATGATGACAAGGTCACATTTAATTTTTACGATCTGACCTTGAAGGGCATGAAGAATCGTACAGTTCAGTTTGCTTTTGTGTTGTCCCAAAATGATGAAGTATTGAAAGAGAGCTGGGTGTATGTGGATCCGGTAAAGGTTCCGTTCGAGACAGCGACATGGAACGGGCTCGCAGTGTGGTTCTATTTCCCTGTCATGTTTCTGAGTACGCTGGGAAACAGTTCCAGCCCCTACACCGGGTATCTGCTTGTGATCAACAAACAGGACGATTCAATTATTCACAAAGAGCCCGTTGAGTTTGTGCTTGAAGCGTTAAAACGGGAAATTACGCAGGACAAAAACGGCAATATTATCTCATCTCTGAACTGGGTGTATGATAAACAGATTTATTCTGCAGATTTTGTGGTAAAACAGGATGACTGGAAAAACTCTGCAGCTGAACGTGACAAATTCCAGCCGGCAAAAGGCAAATCGTCATATGAGGACGGGTACATTTATCTTTGGGATATTTATTTTAATGAATTTTACAGTGATTTGTACGGATATTTGTATACAAAAAATGCAGGCAGACTCAATGAAGTAAAAAAAATTTTTTGGGGGATCAAGGAGAAACACAATCTGAATTATTCGCAGTTTGCAGAGATGATGATCAGCTGTATACAAAACACGGTATACCTGCTTCCGGAAAAACCATATGGAATTTTGACGCCTATAGAAACAATTGCAGAACAGCAGGGGGACTGTGACTCACGGAGTGTACTCCTGTATACGCTTCTGCGGGATTTTGGTTACGATGTGGTCATTTTTTACAGCGAACAGTATGAACATGCCATGCTGGGAATTTCACATGTAGGTTTCGGTGAATATCTTGCCTATAAGGGAAAGAAGTACTATTTTGTCGAAACCACTGCGCCCGGCTGGATAATCGGGGATATCCCTCCGGAATGGTCTGACAAGCGCTATTGGGAAGTTCTTGTTCCCGTTGAACGGAATTGACGGCCGGAGATACCTGTTTTTATATGGTATGAAACGTCTTTTTCACCTTACTTGACACGTCCCTGCGTGGGCTTTATTATTTCCATTCTGAATAATTTCATATAGAAATATCTTTCTGTTTCCCAGCGTAAAATTAATTTTGTATTTTTATATGAAGGTAATCGTACTCTGAATTTTCTCTCAAAATGAGGTAAAGATCATGAAAACAAAGCGAATAATCCAACTGCTGGTCGCGGGCGGAATACTTGTTCTTGCAGGGGTCATCCTGTTTTTTCTTGTCGTTCTTTTGACTCCCCCAACCCTGGAAGTTACAATCGTTGACGAATATGCTGGTACTGCAATATGGGATTCCTCGGTTTCCTTTCAAAACCGGTATCATAACGGCTATTTCAATAAAACATTCAATTTCACAAATATTGCCACCGGTGATTTTGAGCTGGTGGTGACTGCACCGAATTACCAGGAGCAGCGTGTCATGATTCCTGTTCTGCCCGGGCCGAATGTGTATGCCGAACCAATAAAAATGAAGGCGATCGCCATTCCTGAATTTTATCAGTTTTATATCGAGAATAACGCTGATGCGACGGGCGTTGCGGTTATCTTTGTTCCCATCAACAAAGCCGGAGATTTTATCAAGCCGTTTCCTGGTGTCAATGTCGTCCCGGCAATACGTATCTCGGAACAATGGAAGGATGGAGTTCCCGTCGTAAAATCCGAAACATCGGGTTCTGTCCGCGGGCCGGAACTGTATTCCGGAGTGCCCTCATGGCAGGCAGCTGATGTCGAGGGTGCGTTTTTTAAATATCTAATCGAAGTAAAGCCGGATGAAATAAAAAATTCAGCTGCTGCATATTATGTGGTGGACTGTCTGGTGCTGCTTCCCGACTGGAAAAAAGTGACGATGCAGCAAGTGACACAAATTCTTGAGGGGATCAAGGGAATAGATGATCCAAAAGATCTTTCAGAGTATTTGTCAAAATATGAACCGGATGTGAAATATACCTATAAGGTACTCTGGAATGTGGCTAATGTTCTTCAAAAATCCGCTCCGGTAGAGATTTCACAAGGAGGCGTGAAGTGAAAAATATGTTTTCTGTACTATTCCAGGATGCCTGGAATAAATTCATGATTTTTCTGAAAAAACCGGTGTGGGCAATAGTTGCTATGCTGCCCATTGCGTTTGCCGGCTGGATGTGTTTTGAATTTACCAACTATGTTGGTGTCGCCGGTATTGACTATAATTATATTGGTTATTCGGGATTGTTTATTTTTCTGTTCCAGACATTTTTCAAATTCATTCCGTTTGAATCTTTTTTCGGCTTTTTTGCAGAAGGACCGGTTTTGTTGCCGTTCGCCCTGGGCTGTCTTGTATTTATCGTGTACCGTCTGGTTGATGTTTCCTTTTCAAAACAAACCCCGGCATTATCGGGAATGAAAAAGTCAGATCAGCTCGCATCGCTGGCAAGCTTTGTTGTGTTTGAAATGATGATTGCCCTGGTTTTTGTTGCAGTCTTTTTATGTGCGGCCATCATTCTCTCTATAATCGCGAATGTCGCTTTTGGTTTGAACCTGATTCATGCCATGATTGTTCTGGTAATTATTACTCCGGTATTCCAGTTGATTGTCGTTGTGTTAAAGCAGATTATCCGGAATTCAATTGTCGCTTTTTGTGTCTCGTTTTCAGCCTTCGGGATATTTCTTGTTCTCGATGTACTGAGCTATTATCCGGATCAGCAGGGGATTTTTCCGGTTTTTGGAATAATCCACCTTGTTCTCCAGTGGATATCACCGGCGCATTATGGCATTGCCGGTATTGTCGGTGCTTCATTCGGCGCCTTTATCATTAATGTCTTGTTTCTGGTGATACTCGGATCGGTTTTCGGAGCAACAGGAATGCTTGTTGCCGGCAGAAAGGGAGTAAAATAATGAAAAAAATACCTGTTTTGTGCCTGTTATTGATAATGCTCTCGGTTTTCACTGGATGCGTACCGAATCTGGAGGAATCTGAAGATGTTGTATTTCTGACTCTGGAACAGGGAGCCTTTCAATACAGTTTCAATTATTATTTGGCAATCGATAAGGAAATTTATCTGGAAGCCGGCAAGAGACACTCGTTTCAGGTGTTTAAAACAATCACATCATATGTGGATGAGCGGAAAGCGTTTTTTCCCCAGCTCGACAAACTTTCCATTGTGGTGGATGGAACCCTTGAGGTGACAAAACCGGACGGGGAAATGATAAAAGTAGAGTCGCAGCCATTTACCTACGGAGCAGGGAGTATTTCTGATCCGGCTGAAATCATTGCAAGAAGATCGCTGAGTATTCCAAAACTCAAGAATATTTATTTTGGGGACAAGGCTTCCGAGGCTTTTGAATCCTACCAAAAAGAACTGAAATTGTATGAAGCGGAAATGGAACTCTATAACAGGGAAGTCGAATTCTTTAATAAGGCTGCACAAAAATTAGAAGAGAAAAGAACAGCCCTTCAGGAGGAATACAGCAGGCGGCAGGAACAAAACCGTGATACGTCTGATCTGGAAGCAGAAAATGAGCGGTTAATGCTGCAGGAAATATCTCCGCCGCAGAAACCGGAACCCATGTCTGAACATCGGGCAGATGTTGCTTCTGCATACGAAATCCAGTTGACAACAGGTGTGTATACGATTCGTATCCGTAATAAAGATGGCCTTGTCGTTGAAGGAACAGAGAAAAAACTCGTTTGTTATGAACCGACCGGAGAAACCTTGCCAGGATATCATGTCATCCCGTATGTTATCTGGGATAACCATCTGGATTCAGCCCACAATTACTCGGTGATTTATACCAATTCAAAGCAGAATCTGATTATCCGGCCGTTTATTCAGGAACGCCTCCCGAATGGAGTGCTCAACCAAAGCAAGGACTCCCAGTATATCAATCAGCTGTCAGTGTGGGAGAAAATCGGTTATCCCGATGACCTCCTCGTTGAAGTATCCGGACAGGGCAGGACAGAGGTAAAACCGCTCTCTCCCATGGTTGCTGCTGATACACAGAGTAATAATGGCTTTACTGTAATGCCCAAAGAGGAAGCAGAAGAGAGTGGATATGAAGTATTACCGCAAATCGATCCAATATCGGCTGTTGTAGTACCGGTGAAGGACGCTTCAGGAACTTTTTTTATCAGGCTGCTGGCGGCAGACAAAACTGAAATTCAGGGCGGTGCCCGCGAGATAAAAATCGTCGGAAAAATGGATTACATTGGCATGATTATTATCTCAATTTGTATTGCACTGCTGCCTCTTATGGCCTGGTTTCTGTGCTGGTTCTTTATCAAGACACCCGGGAAAAAAAATCAGGCAGGATAATGAAGATTAAGCTGGTTTTTTCGGCAATGGATGAGAATTTCTCTCATCCATTGCCGCCGAAGATACAGTATTTCAGGATTTTAGTGTTGTAATGTAATGATACCGATGGAATGATACCGGTGGAATGTTACATTGACATTCTGCCGGTATTTTTCTATAATCTGGTCTCTTGTTTTATATATCTGACATTTATACTCGACATGCTGTTATTATACCAAATTTCACGAAAACTCAGCATGAAAAATAATTTTCGGTCCGCAGCAAAAGCTTCTATTGTGCTGTTATGCCGGTTTTTGGGGGATACAATGAACGTATCATTTGATGATTTAAAAGGAAAAGTCTGTGCAATCACCGGCGGCGGTGGAATAATCGGAGCATCATTGTCTCAGGCACTTGCAGGCCTTGGGGTAAAAGTTGCGGTACTTGATTTGAATGTGGAAGCAGCCAACAAGGTTGCAGAACAGATTGCGAAGGACACCGGCAGCGAGGCAATTGGTGTTGAAGCAAATGTGCTTCAAGAAGCATCACTCCTTGAAGCCAAAAAGACCATAAATGAAAAATTGGGAAAGATTGAGATTCTGGTTAACTGCGCCGGAGGCAACCATCCACGTGCGACAACACAGAGTGAGTTTCTCACCGAACTGTCCGAATCAGCACTAAAGGATTCGTTCTATGGACTGGATGTGACTGCTTTTCAGAAAGTATTTGATTTGAACTTTTTGGGTACTCTGTTGCCGACGATGGTTTTTACAAAAGACATGCTTGAATTGAAACATGGATCAGTGATCAATATTTCTTCGATGAGTTCATACAAACCATTGACGAAAGTACCTGCATATTCCGCAGCAAAGTCGTCAGTGAATAACCTGACAGAATGGCTCTCCACTCATTTGGCAAAAATGAATATCCGGGTGAATGCAATTGCTCCCGGTTTTTTCCTCACGGCCCAGAATAAATTCCTGCTCACCGACGAGAAAACCGGTGATTTGACGCAGCGCGGGAACAAGATTATTAACCGAACCCCGATGGGAAAATTTGGCGATCCGGCTGACTTGAACGGAGCCCTGGCATATCTGGCTTCGGATATTTCATCTTTTGTAACAGGAATTATCATTCCGGTTGACGGCGGCTATAACGCCTATTCCGGAGTATAATTTATTAGTATTTTCAATGCAGGAAGGGTTGCATACGATTCAGGATCCGCATGACCAGCTGAAACAGCTGGAGAAAAAGCAGGAATTTTTTATTGGCATTGATTCAGACGGATGCGCGTTTGATACGATGGAGATCAAACACAAAGAATGTTTTTGTCCGAATACGATTAAATATTTTGGACTGCAGAAAATTGCCAAATACGCGCGGGAGACATGGGATTTTGTGAATTTGTATTCACAGACCAGGGGCTGCAACAGGTTTTTGGGAATACTTCGTGTTTATGATCTTTTGAAAACGCGAAAGCAGGTAATTGAACGGGGAGCTGTGCTGGCAAACCTGCTTCCGCTTCGTGAGTGGACACAGCTGGAAACAAAACTGGGGACCGAGACCCTCGAGGCTTACATGAAGCAGAGAGATGACGGGATTCTGGCTACGGTTTTGGCCTGGTCAAAAGCAGTGAACCAATCGATCGAAGAAATGGTGTTCGGTATTCCGCCGTTTCCATTGATGAGAGAATCGCTTGAGGCAGTCACGGTATCAGCGGATGTACTGGTAATTTCCCAGACACCGCTTGCGGCGATCACCAGAGAATGGCAGGAGAATGACATTTACCAGTATGTGCGTCTTGTCGCAGGCCAGGAATACGGGACAAAAACAGAGCATCTTCTGTTTGCTGCGAAGGGAAAGTACGATGACGACAAAATCCTCATGATCGGGGATGCGCCGGGTGATCTGCAGGCAGCACAGTCAGTCAATGCATTATTTTACCCGATTATTCCGGGACAAGAGGAACAGTCGTGGGACCGTTTTTATAATGAAGCGCGAAACCGGTTTTTCGCCGGAACCTATAAAGGGGAGTATGAAACTGAACTCATTTCCGAGTTCAATCAGGCACTTCCTGTAACACCATGGTGGGAGAAGTAAAACATGCTGTATTACGCAAAAGGCGGAGTTGATGTTTCTCTGAAAGATGAAGAGTTAAAGGCCGGATTGTTTGAAGCCCTTGATAAGCTGGGTGAACGAAAAAAAGTGCTTGCACTGCCGCCTGATTTTACCCGGTTTTTCTCACGGGCAGGCGACATTACCCGTTTTACCCATGAATACTATGGTGAACAGCTTAAAAATGTATTACCCACCCTGGGGACGCACTATCCAATGACCGAGCATGAGAAACAGGAAATGTTCGGGGATTTGCCGCGTGATCTTTTTGTTGACCATAACTGGCGCACCGATATTGTCACTCTTGGAGAAGTGCCGGCAGATTTCGTGAAAGAAGTCTCGGAAGGTGCATGCGATTACAGCTGGCCGGCGCAGGTCAATAAACTGATCATGAACGGCGGTTACGACCTTATTCTTTCTATCGGACAGGTATTGCCTCATGAAGTTGTCGGTATGGCAAATTATACAAAAAATATTTTTGTCGGAACCGGCGGAAAAGACGGGATCAATAAAAGCCATTTTCTGGGTGCAGCCTATGGCATGGAGCGCATGATGGGCAGAATAGATACCCCGGTGCGCAAGGTTTTAAATTATGCTGCTGATCATTTTCTGAAAGAAGTTCCCATTATCTACGTGCACACGGTAATCGGAAAGGATGAAAACGGGACGCTTGCGGTGAAGGGATTGTTTATCAGCGATGATGAAAAAGGGTTTCGTCTCGCTGCAGAACTTTCCCTGAAAGTAAATTTTGAAATTCTGGATGAACCTCTTGAAAAGGTGATTGTCTGGATGGATCCGTCCGAGTTTAAAAGTGCCTGGCTCTGCAATAAAAGCATTTACCGGACAAGGATGGCAATAGCAGATCAGGGAGAACTCATTGTTCTCGCACCTGCCATGAAAGAGTTTGGTGAAGATCCCGAGATAGACCGGCTGATCCGGAAATACGGATATCATGGGACACCAAAGGTACTTTCATGGGTGAAGGAAAACGAAGATTTGCGCGACAATTTGAGCGCAGCTGCACATCTTATTCACGGATCATCAGAAGGCCGGTTTACCGTGACCTACTGCCCCGGCCATCTCACGAAAGAAGAAATCGAGAAAGCGGGATACGAGTTTGGAGATTTGAAGGCAATGATGGTGAAGTACAATCCTGAAAATCTGAAAGACGGTTATAATACGATGCCTGACAGTGAAAAAATATTTTTTATTTCAAAACCAGCCCTCGGGCTTTGGGCATATAAGGGAAATTTGGGGATGTAGCAGGAAGAGCGGTTCTGTTTCTTCCTGATTATAGACAGTTGGAAGAACATCCAGGGGAACTTCCATGGAAATCTGAAAACTGTAGAATATACATGAAAACAACCAAAAAAAGAAGGAGCTTAGTATGGGACAGGCTGATATTGGTCTTGTTGGACTCGCGGTTATGGGTGAAAACCTTGTTCTCAATATGGAGAGCAAAGGTTTTACCGTTGCCGTGTTTAACAGAACCGTTTCAAAAGTCGATGAATTTGTAAACGGGCGGGGCAAGGGAAAGAATGTCATCGGGACACACTCGGTTGAAGAGTTTGTTAAAGCAATTAAAACTCCCCGAAAAATCATGATCATGGTGAAGGCGGGAAATCCCGTTGATGCGTTCATTGAGCAGATTATTCCCCATCTTGAAAAAGGTGATATTCTGATCGACGGAGGGAACTCTCATTTTCCCGATTCAATCCGCCGGACGGAATACGTCGAGAGCAAGGGAATGCGTTTTATTGGAACTGGTGTTTCCGGCGGCGAAGAAGGCGCTTTGAAGGGCCCCTCAATCATGCCCGGCGGATCTCCCTCGGCATGGCCGGAAATAAAGCCGATTTTTCAGGCAATCTCGGCGAAAACCTCTGACGGCGAACCATGTTGTGAATGGGTCGGTGAAAACGGAGCAGGCCATTTTGTAAAAATGGTGCATAACGGCATTGAATACGGTGATATGCAGCTTATCTGCGAAGCATACCAGATCATGAAGGATTTGCTTGGTATGAGCGCTGATGAAATGCATGAGGTGTTTAAAGAATGGAATACCGGAGACCTGGACAGTTACCTGGTGGAAATTACGCGGGATATTCTGGCGTATAAGGATGAAGACGGGTCCGCTCTGGTGGACAAAATACTTGATACTGCCGGACAAAAGGGAACAGGAAAGTGGACGGGCATTGCTGCTCTTGATATCGGCATCCCCCTGACGCTTATCGGCGAAGCGGTTTTTGCACGATGTCTTTCTTCCATAAAGGATGAGCGTGTAGCAGCTTCCAAGCAGTTGACCGGACCGAAACCCACATTTAATGGTGATAAAAAAGCCTTTATTAATGACCTTATGAAGGGCCTCTATGCTTCGAAACTCGTTTCGTATGCACAGGGATATACGCTCATGCGTGCTGCTGCAAAGGATTACAAATGGAATCTCAATTACGGCGGGATTGCACTTATGTGGCGCGGCGGCTGTATTATCCGCTCTGCATTCCTCGGGAAAATCAAGGAAGCATTTGATCACAATCCTGCCCTTTCCAATCTGTTGCTTGATCCTTATTTCAAGGACAAGATTATTGGGTGCCAGGATGCCTGGCGGCGGGTCATATCAACTGCATTAAATAATGGAATACCTGTTCCGGCGTTTACCACAGCATTGTGTTATTTTGACGGGTTCAGAAATGAACGACTCCCGGCTAATCTGCTTCAGGCGCAGCGGGATTATTTTGGTGCGCATACATATGAACGCGTTGACAAACCGCGCGGTGAGTTTTTTCATACCAACTGGACTGGACGGGGGGGTACGACCTCGGCGTCTACCTATACGGCATAACCAGAGTATTTGAAAGATATTTGCCAACCGGATAATCCGGTTGGCTTTTTTTTTATGTGCGCCCGGTAGGGCCACATAAAAAAACGGCTGCCGTTTTGCGGCAGCCGTTTACATGCAATCAAATTACTTTTTGGGTTTTTTGACTGCGGTTTTTTTAGCAGTTTTCTTTGCTGTTTTCTTTGCAGCTGGTTTTTTTGCAGCTGATTTTTTAGCTGCAGGCTTCTTTTTTGGAGCACTGCTTTTCGATGCGCTTGGTTTTTGAGGCACGGTTTTACCCTCCTTTTTATTTGCCGCTTTTATTGCGGACTTTGTTGACGATTTTGTTCTGGACTTTTTTTGAGCTCCTGATGATATTTTTCCTGAACGGGACGCATGGTTCGAAAAAATATGCGTCGCGTTCGGATCAAAATCATCAGCTTTATTATTAAGCGGCAGGGATCCTTTTTGGGGATCCTTTACCGATGTAATAATCAGATATACAGATACTATTGCCATCACTCCGCCGAATAAAAACGGAGCAGGTGGCCACAACAGGTATAGCGCCCCTGCAACAAGGCTTGCCGGCAGCAGACTCACCCCGACGATTGTATGATACAATCCCAGTGATGTGGCTTTGGTTTCCGGTGGAGCAAGATCGCTGACCAATGCTTTTTCAACACCTTCTGTCATTGCGTAATATATTCCATACACAGGCCATAATACCCATAACAGCCATGTTGCATCAATACCAAAAAAGCTGATTATTCCAAAACAGGCATAGACCAGAGCATAGAGCGAATAGCCTGTAACGAGCAATATTTTTCTCCCGATTTTGTCGGATAACGCGCCAAACAATGGCGAAAAGATTGTGGAGCTGAGATTGAAAACAATATACATCAATATTGTCGCTGACAGCTTGAATCCAAGATCCATGCTGCGGACAAGTAAAAACTGATTTGATGAATTTCCGAGCGTGAAAATAATGGTAGCGAAAAAAAACCATTTCAGATTTTTATCAACACTAGCCAGACTGATTTTTGGCAGGATTTTTTTTTCTGATACCGCTTTGACATCATGGGTGAAAAACAGAAAAATCACTCCAATTGCAGCGGGAATACAGGCAATAAGAAAGATGAATATAAACGGGTCAATAACAGCCTGATCGATGGGCTGTTCAGGTGAAATGCCATTCATGAAGTCGTCAATCGGTTTTTGGATAATCGGAAGCTGAACGAGAAAAAAAGCGATCAACGCGCCGATAGTTGCACCGGCGAAATCCATTCCCCGGTGAAAGCCAAATGCTTTGCCTCTTTTTTTTGGGTCTGTTGATTCTGCGATCAGTGCATCGCGTGGGGCAGTCCGTATTCCTTTTCCCACACGATCAAAAAATCTGGAAAGGAAAACAACAAACCATCCGGCTGATGCCGCAATCAGCAATACTTTGGAAACCGCAGAGGTTGCATATCCGGCGATTGCGGGGAGCTTTCGTTTTTGCAGTTTGTCTGACAGATATCCTGAATATACTTTCAGGAGACTTGCGGTTGATTCAGCAATTCCTTCGATGACGCCAAGCACCGGCCCGACGAGTCCCCGGGTCAATGCCCGCACGAATGCCTGGATCAACGGGTAAATCATTTCGGAAGAAATGTCGGTAAACAATGAGGTAAGCCCGGTGAACAGAACATTTCGGGTAATTGCTTTTTCTTTCATTACGTTCTCCTGTTTAAAAAAAACTATATGAAAAGAAAATCATTAAGTCAAGAAAGATCGTTCAACAACACAAAAAAAAAGCTGCCGGAAGTTTTCCGGCAGCGTGTATAAAATCATGAAAAAATTAATTTTTCATTGCTTTCTGCATTGCAGTCAGGTCATTGATCGCAGCAGTCAGCTCAGAATTGGCAGCAAGAAAATCTGATCTCTTTTTATCAAAGGTATCTTTGCTGGCATCCGAGAGCTTTTGTTTGAGGTCCAGGAATTTTTTGTCAATTGCTTTCAAGTCATCACCGAGCTTCATGACTTTCTGTGCAGCTGCACCATCTTTTGGATTAGCCTTAAATGCTTTATAGGCAGCGAGAAAATTTTTGATGGGCTGATCAAGGCTTTTAATGACCTGATCAACTTCAAACAGAATTTCGAAATCTTCGAGCTTTTCGAAAGGAAGGATGTATTTGGCGCCTTCATGTTTATCCTCAATTGCCTGATATGCGACAAGTGCTTCTTCACCCGCTGCTTCAAGTTTCGCTTTGATTTCAAGAATTTCAGCGCGAAGCGGCTGGATTTCCTTGATCGAAGCAGTGATAACTTCTTTGGACTGGCCAGCCTCAGTAAGTTTTTTTGATTGTGCTTCAAGCTGTTCAAATTTTTCTGTTAATGGGTCAATTTCTTTTTTCCATTCAGGTTCACAGCTTGTAAAAGCAAATGCAATGAGTGCAATTAATGCAAGAATTATTATTCCTTTTTTCTGCATAGTTTCCTCCTTGTAAGAATACTGACTATAATATTAACTTGCTTTGAGAAATGGATCAATAATTATTTTAAAAAAAATATTGCTGATAAATCGCTGTTTCTGGATGAAGGAACAGCATATCGATGGTGTTTTGTGAATCAGCTGCTGTTTGCCTGGAGGATAAAAGTTTTGTTAAAAATAAGTATTTATACCTATTTATTTTTTTTCGGTTTTATGATATACATGAAACGAAAGTTACATTTTTGTAGATAGTTTTCATTGAATATAATTCAGAGTGGACTAAAATCTCAAAAAATATTTATGGAGTTACCCGTATTTATGCATCATCCCGATGTGTATTGAATGGGGTGACATAATGGCCAATTTCTGGATTAAAAATCTCAATTTATCGAGGATTTTCATGAATAGAATACTGGAAAAAAAACAACTGGCGGAGAATGTCTTCAAGTATGTTGTATCTGCTCCTTTGATAGCAGAAGAGCGCAAACCGGGACAATTTGTGATCGTACAGGTGGATACAAATTATGGCGAACGAATTCCGCTTACGATTGCAGATGCAAACCCGCAGAAGGGGACGATCACTCTTATTTTTCAGGTTGTCGGGAAAACCACCCATAACCTCGCAGCAATCAAACAGGGGGAGAGTGTGGAAAACATTCTGGGACCCCTCGGGATGCCTACTCATATCGAAAATAAAGGAACCGTTGTATGTGTCGGGGGAGGAATCGGTGTTGCCCCTCTGCATCCGATTGCCCAGGGATTCAAGCAGGCAGGAAATAAAGTGATTATTATCATCGGTGCCCGTACAAAGGAACTTTTGATTTTTGAAGATGAAATGAAGGCTGTTGCAGATGAGCTTATTATCTGTACCGATGACGGATCGTACGGTCGAAAAGGATTTGTTACAGAACCATTGAAAGAATTATGCCAGCAGGTTCCCAAACCTGATCTTGCGGTCGCGATCGGGCCTCCGGTCATGATGAAATTCTGCTCTGAAACGACCCGGCCGTTTGAGATCCTGACGTATGTATCATTGAACACAATCATGGTTGACGGGACCGGCATGTGCGGCGGCTGCAGGGTGACTGTCGGCGGTGAAACAAAATTTGTCTGTGTGGACGGGCCTGAATTTGACGGCCATAAAGTGGATTTTGACAACATGATTCTGAGGCTGGGTGCATATAAAGAACATGAGAAAGAGGCCCATGAATGCCGGCTTGAGCAGCTCGCTGAAAAGAAAGAGGAGAAATAAATTCCATGAGTTACATAGATCCCGCAACGCTTCAACAGGAAGCAATCAAACTGTATTCAGAATTAAAGCAAAAAGAATCCGAATTAAAAAACAAAGAACGGACGGCAATTCCCCAGCAGGAAATGCCTGCCCAGGATCCGAATAAACGAATTAAAAATATGAGCGAAGTGACATACGGGTATACTGCAGAACAGGCATATGTTGAAGCCATGCGGTGTATTCAATGCAAAAATGCACCATGTGTGAATGGATGCCCTGTCGGAATAAATATTCCCGAATTTGTAAAATCAATCCAGAAAGGTGATTATCAGGAATCTGTGGATATCATCAAGCAGAACAGCCTTCTTCCTGCTATTTGCGGCCGGGTATGTCCCCAGGAGGTGCAGTGTCAGGAAACCTGTACAGTAGGAAAAGTGCTGAAGGACAAAAATCTTTCGGTTGCAATCGGCAGGCTTGAACGGTTCGTGGCTGATTGGGAGCAGGAGCATGGGAAACAGTCCGTCCCGAAAATAAAACCGGAAACCGGAAAAAAAGTCGCAATTGTCGGCAGCGGACCCGCCGGGATTACTGTCGCAGCTGATGTGCGCAGGGAAGGCCACACAGTGGTCATGTTTGAAGCATTCCATAAACCGGGGGGAGTTATTGTATATGGGATCCCCGAGTTTCGTATGCCAAAGCGAATTGTGGATATCGAAATGAAAACTTTGGAAAAAATGGGAGTAGAAATCCGCACAAACTTTCTTGTCGGCAGAACACGAAAACTTGAAGATCTGATCGAGAAAGACGGATTTGATGCAGTATTTGTCGGAACCGGTGCCGGGCTTCCCCGGTTTATGAATATCGAAGGAGAAAATCTGGTTGGTGTGTTTTCGGCAAACGAATACCTCACCCGGGCGAATCTCATGAAAGCATATGACCGGCAAAAGGCGGATACACCGATTTTCCAGGCAAAAAAAATAGCTGTTCTGGGCGGCGGAAACGTCGCAATGGATGCGGCGCGGATGGCCCGGAGGATCGGCGCTGAAAAGGTTTACATCGTCTACCGGAGGACAGAAGTGGAAATGCCCGCACGAATTGAAGAAGTGGCCCACGCCAAGGAGGAAGGCATTGAGTTTCATCTGCTGAAAAATGCAAAACGAATCCTCGGCGACGATAAAGGATGTGTGATCGGCATGGAATGTATCAGCTACGAACTTGGAGAACCGGATGATTCAGGCAGACGTCGACCTGTTATTATTGAAGGCAGTGAAACTGTTCTTGATGTTGATACGGTGATTGTGGCGATTGGAAATGATTCAAATCCTCTCATTCGTCAGACCACCAAAGACCTGGTGACCAATAAATGGGGAAATATCATCGTCGACGAAAATTGTAAAACCTCTATCGACAGGATCTATGCAGGCGGAGATATCGTTCTTGGCGCGGCAACAGTGATTTTGGCGATGGGCCAGGGACGCACAGCAGCGAAGTCAATAAACAGTCTCCTGGCTTCCCGATAATATCGGCAATGTCTTGAAAGAGGTCCTTTTTCTCTGTAGAAGCAGATACGGATTTTTGTAGAAAGAAAATTATTCTCTTGCATGAAGCTTTCCACTCTTTTATAATTTTAGACACAGTCAAAAATGATTATGGTTGAAAATGGACTATTTCAGAAAGGGGATAATTATGGCACAAGGCACAAAAAAAACAGAGGCACAGATTGTTGTGTTTTCAACAAGACCGCCGCTTTATTACGGGCTCGGGATTTTTCTGGGGCTTTTTTTAAGCAGCCTGCTGATTTCAATTTTCTATTTTAGCGGTGTGGCAGTTTCAATTGAAATTGGAATTTTCCTCATTTCTGTATTTCTGCTCATGGTGATCGGATCCTGGCTTATCCGGATGGAATTCCGTTCCTATGTAAAAAGTGATTATGAGCGGAGGCCCCCATTCTTCTTTATATTTACAACATTGATTTTTATGGTCCTTTTGTATTATACACTTGTTATTCATGATCCATTCAAGGATACGGACTTTGGAATTCTTCCCTATGTGACAGCACCTGTATTTGCTGCAGTGTTTGGCTGGATTATCAAATCAATCATTTCTCCTCTTTTTATTTCGATCTTACGGGTGTTTGACCGGTTTCGGCAGCATAATGTGCTTTTATACAAAGACTTTCTGATTGAAATGAATCACCGTATCCATGATTTTAAACGGTATAAAAATCATTTCTCCCTGATCACTCTTGGGGTCTGGGTGAATGACAAATTCAAGGACCGGTTAAATAAAATGCTTGAATATCCCCTGCTGTTCGAAATAGTCCGAAGAAATATCCGCCGGGGTGATGTTATCGGTATTTCCGGACGGGGTGATCATGTCCTGATCTTGTCCACACATAATGCACATGATAATGCCTCCAAACATGCTGACAGGATTATCAATGTTCTTAATCATGATCCTGTGCTTCTACGCATGATTGATATTGCCCAGCCTGAATATTTATACGTGATTGAGGAAGGGCATGAGGAATCTGTATCTGCAGAAATCTTTGTAAAAAACTCGGAGCAGGATCTTCATGCAGCTTTTGTACAGCGGGATAAAAAGTGGCAAGAGGAAAACCGCTAAACCAGTCTGCATGGTTTTAAAAAAAGATCCAAACCATCTCTTTCTGTATCCTTGTTGGGATGTACTTGTTTTCCGCATTATGCGATCGAGAATATGTCTTGTGTTGACAATTATTCAGGTTTGCAACATGCTTCCCTGTAGAGGTATTTTATGGCATTCAAGGGCAATGAATCATATATCCCTGTAAAAAAAAACAGCAGCGGGCCAGGTTATTATTTTGATCCGGCATCGCTGCGCTTAAAAATACAACAGGCCAGACTGGGATTCTCATTTATCAAAAAATTCGCAAACAACTGGCTGAAAATAAAAATAGCAAAATCCTCTATTCTGGATCCGCTGTTTGGGTACTATCTTGTCACAAAACGGTGCAACTTTCGATGCCGGTACTGTTACGCAGAATCAAACGAAAGAATTGCCTCAACCTGTCCCGAGGATTTGAATGAACAGGATACACTTAAAATCCTGAAGATTATGCGCAAAGATGTGGATAATATCTATTTTTCGGGGGGGGAGCCGCTGCTTCGAAAGGATATTGTCGATATTGTAAAAGCATGCCGAACACTCAATTATCATATTGTGGGATTGACCACAAACGGAATCCTCCTGCCCAGAAAACATGAGATTGCGGAATACCTTGATTACCTTACAATCAGTCTCGACACCCTGGATGAAAAAAAGAATGACATGATGTGCGGTGTCAAGGATGGTACTTCAAAGAAAATTATTGAAATCATCAAAGAATTTGCTGCCATGCAGAAGGAAAAGAAATTTTCATTGCTTATTAATGCGGTCATTACCGAGCATAATATTCCCGATATCTATGATCTGATGGATTTCTGTTTTCGATATAATATTGGATTGTCGGTTATCGGGCAGATGGAAAATTTGCGGCCGATAGCATTTCTTCGCAATAACAAGGAATATTTTCAGCTGGTGGAAACAATCCTTGATTTGAATGCAAAAGGGTATCCGATTATCGGGATGCCTGATTTTAACCGGACTATGCTGACCTTTCAGGATCATACATGCTATCCGACCCTGATTCCCACAGTCTATCCCAATGGTGACCTGTTGTATCCCTGTGAGGTTCTTAATTCGCGGAGATATAATCTTCTGGAGACCGGCTCGATCTCCAGGGCACTGAAACTGGGACAAAAGGAATTCGGAAAAAAAATAAACTGTCCCGGTGAATGTTATCTCCCTGCGTTTATTACTGCCTCCTGTTTTATGGAACAGCCAATGTCCGCCATCAAACAGGCAGTCAAGCTCCGTATGGGGAATTGCTACAATACGGAAATTGTTGAGAACAAAGCCTGGAAGACAAAAACAGGTGGTTGAGAAACAGGGAGCACTTCCATGAAACAGCGATCGGTACTGTTTAAAATATGCGGAATTATAAATATAACCCTCGGAATCAGCATGATTTTGTTTGCCTTCTGTGGGAATGCATTATCCAATGAATTTTCAATGATTGAAATATTTTCTGAGGCATTTGTGGCTTTCATAGCGTTGCCAGGAGTCATCATTGCTGCAGGGGTGTGTATCGTGCTGGACATGGAGATCGGCCGGATATTTTCATTATTTATTTCAATAATTTCAGCGATCTATCTGTTTGCAGTACTCTTTTCCAGAAATCCTCCGGTATTTTTATCAAATCCCGATAATGAGGTGATGATTGCGGTGTTTCAGTATTTTTTGCCCATTACCGGTGTACTGTATTTTGCCTTTCAGGGGATCGTCAGCTATTTTTTCCAAAAATCAGACCAAGTTCTGATGCATCCTGACAATGAATAACCCGTACTGGTGCAGCCGCGTTTATTGCTGCCGGTCAGTGCTTTTCAGGATGTCATGCAGTATGTTGATATTCCCGGTATTGTCAATCAAAACTTCTTTGAGCGTATCAATATTACGTGCAAGTGAATTCCTGAGCTCCGATTGACGTTCCAGCAGGTGTTCAATGTCTTCAAAGGTATCTTTTAGTCCGGAGAGGGTTGTATTGACCTTTTCATTTTCATCTTTTTCATTTTCAAAAATACCTTTCACTGTGATCATTTCTTCTTCAAGCCTGTTCACCGCATTCGCCGTTTCAATGTAGTCATTTTTCTGCAATGAGACCAGATCGGCAATTGAACTGATCTGGTTCGATGATTCCTTTGTCTCTTTAATGATATTGAATAATCCTTTGTAGACTTCTTCGGCCTGGTTTTTGGTTTGGAAAAGAATATTCTGCATGTCCTTCATTTTTTTAAAGCTGGAGGACAGATATTCCCTGGACTGTTCAGCGAGCTTGCCAATCTCGTCAGCAACAACGGCAAAACCTTTTCCTGCATCCCCTGCCTGTGCTGATTCGATTGCAGCATTAATCGACAAAATTCGCGATTGTTCGGTGATTTCTTCGGTCGAAGTGAGAACATCATTAATATACTGGGAGTAGGTTGTCAGTTCTGTTAACGATTCTTTTGACTCCTCGATGACCTGTGAGCTTGAGTCGGCAATTTTGGATAATGTGATTGCCCGGTCTTTTGATGTATAGGTCGTGGATACGATTTTGTCATTTTGTTCATTTATCGATTTGATCGACTCATTAAATTTATTGATGAGTTCTGTCTGCTTCTGGATGGCGACCGGGATTTGTTTTCCCGATGTTTCCAGCCTTGAGGAGGCGTTGGTCAAAACATTTTCAATTTCGCCCAGACGTGAATTGATTTTGGAGTGAACCTGTTCATTTTCCTGTTCATACGTTCTGATAATATCAACCGATGAATTGACCACATTCCCCAGAATCTGGCTGGAATGATTGATGTTGTCGGATATGTCATTGATTTTCTGCAGAATTGTCTGCAGTGAGGTATTGCGTTCTTTTAATTCAACTGAGTGATTTTCGGCCTGTAATTGAACCAATCGTTGCTCGAGCGCCATCACAAAGAATATGGTGATCACAAGGATGATAAAACTGTACGGGACGAGCCAGAAGAAGGGTTTCATGGCGCTATTGTTGTACACACTGTCATGTACTGCGCCGATGAATATGGTAAAATAGGCGCCTATGACGAGGAACCCGCCGATCGATTTGCTCCTGAACACAGAGATGCACAAGAGAACAAATCCAACCAGCAGCGTTGGAAGCAGGGGAATCATCAGAACAATTTTAAACCACGCCTGAATCTCGGTTTTTCCGGGTAAAACAACCATGACTCCGCTAGCAATAATACCGGCACCGGTGAGCACGAGCTTGAGAACCGTGAGTTTTCGTTTAAATGTTCCGAATTCCGTGATGAACAGAACCAGTGATAAAGCAGCGAGGGGAAGGGTGGTCCGTGAAATCCGTTCCATCAGAACTTCGTCCGCACTCTGGTATGTGTAGGCCAGGTTCATATATCCCAGGGAAAAGAAAATACACAACAGTGAAAAATAAAGATATTTTTTTTCTTTACCCTTGCTGAATAAAAACAGCATGATAAAATATATTGACAATACTGCTGCAATAATGCCCGAAGACCCAACCGCGTGGACATTCAAAAGGTCTTTTATAAACACAAGTTCTTCACAGACACTAAAAGAGGCGATTGAAGCCACTCCGAACGCGTTTGTTTCATTATCGTATCGTGTAAAAAATTGAAATGCAATTTCATTCCGTTCATTCCCGAAAAAAAGCAGCTCGGGCGGAAGCTGAATGGAACTGGCATTATAAATAATGGAATTGTACCCGTCTTTGTGTCTGCCGATTTGAGAGATCATCACCCCGTTCAGGTAGATTTCACAAGGATAATCTATCGGGTCAAGATACAATGCCAGACTTCTTGCAGAAAGTTCTTTGGAGACAAAAAAGGAACTTCGGAGCGTGTATAATCGTTCAGGGGAAAGAGTTCGGTGAGGCAGCTGTTTCCCGTCATACAATGAGAAATCAAGCTGGTTCCTGGGGAGCAATACATACTTTTTTGCGTCAGCGGTCATGGGTGTTTCAAGGAGATAGATCTCGGATAATAGTGTTGGAATATCCGGATTGATGACGGTAGTTTCTGCTTCGCAAATCATTATCCCGGACAGTAAAAAGAGAAGGATAAGAGGAGAATATTTCGCCATGCTCACCTCGCTGTACAAAATATCAGAAATTAAAGTAACTGCGAATCGGAAAAATTCAATGAAAGTAAATCCGCAGGCTGCTCTAACAGGTTAATGCCACACAAGTCCGGTGTCAATGATATTTTTAATGGTGATGAAATGGGTACGGTGCGGGAACTTTTTTCAAATTATTCAGAACTGAATTCCGGTATTATCGCCGGTAACCTGATTTTTTATTTCCGGTATCGGCAGCCATTTGACGCTGAACGAAAACGCGGGTATCCATTCATATTGGCTCGTTCCGTCAGTGAGAAGCTGCAGTTTGAATTCGCCGCTATAGCTGAGTTTGAAAGTCCAATCTTCCAAATAATGGATGTAATCAAGAGCGATCGATTTCAGCTTGAAGAAGGAATCATAACGATCCTCTTCATTGAAAAAATTAATGGATTTAAGAAAATCCGATAATGGATCAATTGTGGTTATTCCCGGAGAAACACTGTATCCAAATGGGGGAGGCTGGGAGGCATCATCATTTACTGCATCGACAAATGCAGGAATATACCGGTAAATATTGTTGTTATACATGTTCAGGCTAAACACAAGTTCATGAAACTCGTGTATTTTAAATCCAAACTGGAATTGAATAGTCAAATTACTGGCTATATATTTCTGGAAATTAATATTCAGGGATGAATTTATATTTGTATAGAAAATAATTCTGTCCTTCCAGAAATATATATTGTCGGATTTTACATTATAGACAGCAGAGAGAAGGTAGGGAACAAACTCCTCAATTCCCCCTGTTTTGTTTCCAATTGAGTTCACGGGAAACATTTTTTGGGCCAAAAAAGAAAGTTTCAAATCCCAGAGGGTGAGTACTGAATTGCTTTTTGAGAACATGGATTCAATAAAATCATAATCCAGTTCCTGTTGAAATAAATATATAAGCTGTTCATTGTGTTTGTATTGTAGCAGAAACAAATCATTGACCAAATCAAGATGCTCCTGATTTTCAATGTCATATCGGTATACACTTGTGAAAGAAAAAATATTTTCATAAGTGGCTTTTTCTGTGATATTCGCCGGTTCAAACCGCCATGTTGTATCGGTCTGCTCTTTATACTCAAGTGTTGCAATTGTCTGAAAAATCCAGAGATAAAAACTGAGTTCATGGAAAAACCGTCCCAGGGCGGGCGGTATGGTATAGATGGTTTTTAATGAATTAATTTTGTCTTCCGGTTTGTAGATCAGGTTCATATTCACCTGCTGGAGGGAAACAGTGTCTCTTTCCCATTGAAACAAGCGGGAAGCAAATGAGGTACCTGCAGTATCATAATACAGATCAAAGTAATTCCATTTCACATTATAGGATATCGAGGAGGTGTTGAAATCGGGCCAGGGAAGAAACGGTCTGTACGTGGCAAGAACATTTTTTGAAAAGGTCAGGCCGGTATACTGGTAGTCCTGTAGTGTCGGATCAAACCCAATGGACGGGAGATAGGTGGTTTTGTATTTGTCGAGAAAGGTGAATCCGCCCGCGATGTCCCACATGGAATTGAGGAGGCTCAATTTATAGGTGAGACTGGTGTTGCCGTTCACATCTGTATTCGAGGATTTTGTTTTAAAATTGATATCATCAACCGTGGTCCATAATTCCTGATCAAAAACATGTTCCATTTTAAAGTTGTGGGCAAGCGAATAGGACAGGGAAAAGGTGAAATATTTCATGGTCCGGGTAATGATGCTGTTTTGCCGGGTATCCGGTTTCAGAATGTCGGCGGTTTCTGTATCCGGGGATTCTGCAGTGGGTAATTCTTCATCTTTTTGCTGCGGTGACTCCAGTCCGGTACCGGGATCATTTTGAGTTTTCTTTGCTGCAGAAACTTTTACTTCATTGCTGTTGGAATAATTGAGTATGGAGCCGCCGGACAGAAATGACACATTGGGAAAAATGATACGCTGCGGGTAATAAAAGGTGCGGGCGGGATCAGCTGCAACAACCGGATCAGCCAGATTGGCAACATCTTTTTTTCCCCAGTCAAATGCAAGCGAGAATGTGCTGATTTCAAAGGGCCGGAACAGGGCTGAATTCACCAATCCGGCAAAATTAATCCTGGAGTTCAGTGACCAGTTCAGATTGTTCTGTGTGGTTGAGACCGTTGTGGTCGAGGACGGAAGTGTCGGCAGTTCAAAACCGGCAATTTTGCCCCAATCCTGTGTTTCATCCCGTGAATAAAAATCTGTGGTGAAATAGGGATCTGAAAATAAATTGAATTGGCCGGATATTTTTTCAACAATTCCCCAATTCCAGTCAAAACTTGTTTCCAGTCCGTAACGGAAAAAAGTGGGAATTCCGAAAAGATAACTCGAATTCCAGTATTCATCCCCGGAATAATACGGTGTATACCCGGACGTTCCGTAAAAAATGGATCTGCTTATTCCCAAACCGCCTTTTACCGAAATCGCAGGAGACATGTCAAAGGAAAGTCCCGTGAAAAACCCGAGGCGGGAGTAAATATCAGCATAGATTTTGAAGTGTTTGATCGCTGCTGCGGTATCCGGGCTGTCTGGCGCTGTTTCTACTGCCGGGGAAGTTTTTGCCGGGCGGAGATATAATCCATCCAGAACATATTTCTGCTGTGTTTGCGCGGAAGACTCGACCGGTAAAAATGAGAGCGGATTTTCATCTTTTGTTTTATTGCCGATCAGATATATTGTGTTTTGTAAAAAGGCGCCTTCGCGGAGTTTGAAACCGACAACAGGATTGAAAAATATTTCATCGGCGGAATAGTAATAGAACGGGAAGTAGAGTGTCGGAATGTGCCCGACGAACAGTACTGCATCCTGAATTGCCCACTCACCGGGCCCGAACACCCATATTTTGCTTGCCGTAATCCGGTAATTCGGGTTTTCGATGTTCTTGCTCGAGGTGATAACGCCGTTTTCTATGATAATCGTATCATCCTTCATTCGGGAGATTGCCGTCCCGCTGTAAACAAAAAGAAGGGAGGTGTTTTCAACTTCTTTTTTACGTTCCCCCTGAGCCAGATACAGGATCCCTTCCCAGTTGCTGACATCAAAAATAAAAGATTCGCCCCGAAATACTTCGCTTGATTCTCCCTGTTTTCGGGTATAGTGGATATTTCCGCTGGCGGAAATTATGCTTTTGCTCTGGTTATAAAGAATTTGCTCGGCATTAATCGTATGCTCAGTATTGGTTTTTTTATCGGTCAATACAACGGAAACCCCGCCGCGGATATGAATATAATTCTCGTCAATTTCGTCAATGGAAAAATACTCGGAGTTCTGGGCTGACTGGATTTCAATCCGCTGGTCTTCCTGTTTTGGTTTCTGGCTTGTCTGGACACTGTAGAATGTCCGCAGACGCTGCTGGAGCGTCTGCTTGTCGCCGGTTGTTTCAAGCTTTAAAGAAGAGCACCAGGAAACAAGCTCGTAATAACTGGCTGTTTCGATATCCTTGTCCAGCGTGTCCTGAACCATGGTTTTGAAATCACGTTCTTTCTTTGGTTCTTCTGCGGCTGGAACGGGTATCGGCTTTTGCTGTGCAGCCAGCCATGAAGAGGAAAAAACAACACTCAGGAGAAAAATTATTAGAAATCGCTTCATTTTAAATCCAGAAATATAACCTTGTTTACTTGTATAAGGGTATCCAAGTTATGTCAATCGTACAATAAAGACAGTTTCCATAACCTTCCCGTTGATATGTCATAATCGTTGAATTAAAAAAAAACGCCCTGATTCATTTGGGAATCAGGGCGTTGAAATGCAGAATATCATTATTCATTTATAGAGAATGTGTAAATTTCCCGAAAAGCATGAAAAGAATAAAAATCATCATTTTTTCCATATGCAACGAGTACCGGGAGGATAAATTCTTTCTGTGCGAGCAGATCTGTCCTTGAAATGGCGATTTCAAGGACTGTTTTCCCGTTTTTCTCTGACATGGCATGCATTGTGATGTTGTGTGAAACAAGTTTAGAGTGACTGTGTCCGGCACCTTTCTGGACATCGAAGTCAGTTTTCAAATTCTTGATATATCCAATACAGAATATGGCGTTATTCATGTTAACTGAGCCGTATCCAATGGAAACCCAGCCGGAGGTCGTACCCGAAAAACCAAGAAAAACAGTTTTGTCGGTCACTGTCGCTGCTATTGCCCAGGTTCCATTGTCTTCAAAAAAGACATATTCTCCCGCTGTTAGTGAACCATCAATAACCGGATTTTTGCCTGTTACCGTTATCGCCCTCTCCTTTGTCCCCTGACAGAAGCCGGGAATTGCGACCACGAACAAAAGACCAACGATCAATACTGAGCGGGCAACTGTTCCCAAGCCCAATGTCGTCTTGTTCATGTTCTCCTCCTTTTTAAAATGATGCTGCAGCCAGGGAATTCAAATATTCTTCCAGATTTGTGTATCCATTGCTGTTCGCATCCTGCGCGCTGTCATCTTTTTTTGGATCAAGTTTGTTTGCTGTTTCCCAATTATCGGGCATTCCGTCATGATCTGAATCAGCAGGCGGCTCGGTGCTCCTGTATACGGGATATCCGCCGACATCAGTAACATTGTCGATAATTTTTCCTTTTTTTGTCAGGACATTTGATACAATTCGTGCATCAATACTGTCCCTGTTGGGGACACTTGCACCGGCTTTATCGATGATTTTTTTATATGCTTCAGCAGCATCCTCGGCCTTGATCATTACCATCTTTATCGGCGATGACTGTTTGTAGGATGCAATGCGGTCTTTGGGGAATACCTCATCAAAGTCCACCAGGGACCAGGGGTCTGCTGGTTTGACGCCGTTCATGTAATTGTCCCTGAAATACGCTTTTGCTTCCGGGCAATATTCACGAAAGGCAATGTTTTGTTCGGAATTCTGTCCTGAAATATAATAATTGCCGATGAAATTGTAGCTGGAGTAGGAATCTTTATCCATATTGTATCCGGCGTACTCGCCGCCCCAGTCATAGACGACATTATTCGCAAATTCAAAAAAAAGGCCTTTGGGATCTTTTTTGGTGTTTGCATAGTTTCCCGGGCGGGGGAGTCTGGCCCGATGATGTGCATACAGATTATGATGATAAGTGTACTGCACGCCGAGACCGCCGCGGATAAGCGAGCCGAATCCGTGATCACCTTTTGCATGGATTGAATTGTTCAGGCTTTCGGTAATAAAACACCACTGTACACTCACATTGTCCACGATCCCTTCAAATGATACAGAGAGTGTTTCATCCACGCTCCAGCTGGCAGAGACGTGGTCGATTATGATGTAACGTCCCTTTGCAATGTCGATACTGTCGTATTCCTGTTTTGCATCGGTACCAAGCCGAACCCGGATGAACCGGACGATAACATGGTCTGTCAAGATACGCAGCAAATAGTTTTTTATACAGATCCCGTCTCCGGGTGCTGTTTGTCCGGCAATTGTGATATACGGTTTCATGACAAGCAAAGGACTCTCGAGTTCGATGGTACCGGATACGCGGAATACGACTGTCCGGGGACCCTCTGTTTCTATGGCTTCACGCAAAGAACCCTGGCCGGAATCTTTCAGGTTTGTTACCTCTATCACTTTGCCGCCGCGGCCGCCGATTGTGTAAGCCCCTGCACCATCAGCTCCCGGGAATGCAATTATTTTTCCCGGTTCGGCTGTTTTTTTCCCCGAAGGGACGGGCGTTGATGTGCAGGTAACAAGGAACACGATACACAGTACGCTGAGAACAATATACTTTGTCTTTTTCATGATTTTCCTCCTAAAGATTGGTTTTTTTATTACATGCAGCACGATTTTGATTCTGTCAAGAAAAAAAGCATATTCCTTTTACTGCCTGTCGTCAAGATTTGGGCTGTCAATATGTCTCTGTGCTGCATATCGGATAATGCGCTGAGATATCCTTACAATGTGATTCCAAGGGATTTTTCAACGGTTATTTTAACAAATTTAAGAATATCCTGTACTTTTATACCAACCGAACTCGACCGTACAAGTTTCACCGCATTGAATATTCCCAAAAAATATACAATAAGTGCGGCCTCCATGGAGCTTTTATCAAATCCTTCAAGAATCTTTTTGTCTTTTGCAACGGACTGGACAAGACCAAAAATGGCGGTACTCAGTTCCTCTACTTTTTCCTCGATTTTTGTGTATTTGATGGCCTCGGAGAGCAGAATATTGATAAGATCGAGGTCATTGAGTATTTCGGGAATAAAATTGTCAATGAGCTTTTTCAATTTGACCTCTCCGGATTCTTTGGATCCCATGGTGTCAAAAAGGCGCGCCCGCAATTCATTCCATCCTTCTTCGACGATGACGCGGACTATTTCTTCCTTGTTTGTAAAATAGGTATAGATACTCCCGACGGGGAGATTGGTTTCTTTGACAATATCGGATATTGAGGTGTTGAAAAAACCATTCTGCGCAAACAACATTTTTGCGGAGTGCAGTATTATTGACCTTTTGTTCTCGTCTTTTGCACGAGCCATGCGTGCCCTCCAGGCATTATACGTTATTAATGATAGGGTTTTTTTCGTTTTGTGTAAATACAGCAAGCCAGCCGATTCTGCGGGAGTGAAACCTTCAATTCAGATTAAAACTCACCAACCGGAATTACTTCTTCTTCAAGACAAAATCCACAGGTCTTTTTCACCTTCGCTTTGACAAAAGCAATAAGCGAGAGAACATCATCTGCAGTTGCCTTTCCTGTATTGATAATGATATTTGCATGTTTTGGTGATATTTGTGCTCCGCCGATGGCATACCCCCGTAATCCGAGAGAGTCGATTATTTTGCCGGTTGGTTCGTTGAATGCCCGGTTGTTTTTGAATATCGATCCGGCCGAGGGATAATCAAAATGTCCTTTTTTTTTCCGGTCCTGGTGTTTTTCAGCCATCAGTTTTTTCAGTATTTCTGTATTTCCGGGAGAAAGAGAAAAGCAGGCTTCAATAATTATCTCACGGCTTTTTTGAAAAGGTGTTTTTTTATAATCAAACTGCACAGGATTGATTGGTGAAGTTGTTATTTCTCCGCGGGTGTCTATTGTTGTGACAGAATGAAGTGTATCGGAGATTGATATCCCGTAACAGCGGGCGTTCATCCAGACAGATCCCCCGACACTTCCCGGCATTGAATAAAACATTTCGAGCCCCTGCAGTGCGGCTGCAGCAGACTGTTCCGCTGCAAAACTCATTGTTAAACCGGCGCCTGCGGTGACAATGGACTCGTGAATGCTCAAGCCTGAAAATTCAGACATTGAGATGACACAGCCACGGATCCCCTTATCCGAGACGATAATATTGGCTCCGCCACCGAGGATGAAAACGGGAATATGATTTGTCCGGCAGGTATGCAGCACAATCTGCAGCTGGTCCCGGGATTTCGGAACAACAAAAATATCTGCAGGTCCGCCGATTTTGAAAGAAGTATGCTCTGCAAGCGGAAAATCAGGGTAAAAAGAGACAGAACTGTCTGAACAGACTGAAATAAGGTGCTGCATAGTGAGCACATGATACCTGTAAATCTGAAAAAAAACCATCCCCGAAAATCTGTTTCCCATATGCGGTTTTGTGACAGATCATTGTGAGTTGCCTTTGGAAAAATTATTTGTTATCATCGTTAGACATTTCATGACACAAATGTTTTTTATATATGGTTGTAACAAAACAGTACTTCACTCGCTTTATATTGTTTAACGGTCTTGAAAACCGGGACGTGTGTGGATTTTTTTGTCAATTGGAGGACCAGGGTGACCATCAGCCTTTTTAATACCTATACCCGTTCATTGCAGGAAGTAACACCATTGCTGGATAACCAGGTGAAATTGTATGCATGCGGTCCGACTGTGTATAATTATGCCCACATCGGAAATTTGCGAACCTATATTTTTGTGGATATATTACGGCGATCCCTTGAGTTTGCGGGATTTACAGTCAATCATGTGATGAATATTACTGACGTCGGACATTTGTCGGATGATGCCGATGAGGGAGAAGACAAGGTGGTCCGGGAATCCCGCCGGAGCGGGAAAACAGTATGGGAAATTGCAGAGTATTATACCAATGCTTTTTTTTCTGATATTGCCCGGCTGAATATCAAAACCCCGACAACCTCATGCAAGGCAACTGATCATATTGATGACATGATCAGACTGATAATGAAAATTGAAGAAAACGGTTTTACGTACAGTGCGGGCGGAAACCTGTATTTTGATATCAGTAAATTCCCCGAGTATGGAAAGCTTGCACTGCTCTCCCTTGATGATTTGAAAACAGGGGCACGTATTGCAGTCGATGAACAAAAGAAAAATCCCCAGGATTTCGTTTTATGGTTTACAAACTCAAAATTTGACCGGCAGGCCATGATTTGGGAATCGCCATGGGGCAGGGGATATCCCGGATGGCACATCGAATGCAGTGCCATGGCAATGCGGTTTTTGGGAGATGAATTTGACATTCACTGTGGAGGAATTGACCATATACCGGTACACCATACCAACGAAATAGCCCAGTCCCAGGCTGCGACTGGAAAACAGCCGGTGAAGTGCTGGGTTCACGGAGAGTTTCTGCTTTTTGACAAGGAAAAAATGTCAAAGTCAGCAGGAAATTTCCTCACGCTTTCCTTGCTGGCAGACCAGGGATATGAGCCCCTGGATTTCAGGTATTTTTGTCTGAATGCACATTATCGGACACAATTAAAATTTACCTTTGAAGCCTTGCATGCTGCAAAAACGGGCCGGAATAACCTTGTACTGCGTATTGCAGATATAAAGGAAGAATGTGATAATACTCCCACAAGAGTTTTCGGTAAAAAATCTGAAAATTACTGGAAGGAATTTGTTGCGCATGTATGCGATGACCTGAATATGCCGCGCTGTTTGAGCGATCTTTGGCAGATGATCAAGGAAACGGATATCCCGGCAAACGAGAAACTGGCATTAATCGAAGATATGGACAACGTTCTGGGTCTTTCCCTGATGGACTCTGTGAGGAAAGATGTTTTACTGGATGAAGAAATTACAGCGCTGGTTGAAGAACGGGAAAAAGCCCGTAAAGAGAAAAATTATCAGCGGGCGGATGAAATACGCGGGCTGTTTGTTCAGAAGGGGATTGTCCTTGAGGATACGGCAGCGGGCGTCAGGTGGAGAAAAAAATAATTTGTAACAAAAGAGGAGACGAGCTGTTTTTATGGTAAACACGAGCGGTGTGGATGAACGGCGTTTCAACAGAGAGTACAAGGAGCTCTTTCCGATAATATTTCGTGTTGCGTTGCGGGTGACAGGGGATTGCGATGCTGCGGAGGATTTGTGCCATGACGCGTTTATCAAATACTACCAGCGGCATGAACCGCTGCCCGATACGGATCAGGCAAAATATTGGCTGATTCGTGTGGTGAAAAACATGAGCCTGAATTATGCAAAGCGGAAAACGCGGGAACGGAAGGCTATTGGAAAACTACAGAAAATAGAACCGGTGTTTGCAGATTCCGAAGAAAAGCGCGTACTTGAAAACGAGACAAAGAAGGAAGTGCAGGATGCACTTGACAAACTGCCGTATAAACTGCGTGCTGTTTTGGTTTTCAAGGAGTATGGCGGACTGAATTACCGGGATATAGGAAAACTGATGGGAATCAGCGAAGGAAACGTAAAGGTGCGTGTTTTTCGTGCACGCGAGCAGTTGGGAAAAATTCTCTCACGAAGGAGGCAAAATCATGTGTCCGAAGGATGAAATACTCTCGGCATTTTGTGATGGTGAGATTGGATCGCCATGGGACAAACGGCTTCAGCATCATATCAATCAATGTGCACGATGTTCCGGCAAAGTTGCGCAGTACAGGGAAATCACCGGACTGTTTCATAATGATGGAGTTTCTATTGGGGAATCAATGAAACGGGTAAAAGCCAGAATAACGAATACTCTTGCCGTTCAACAAAATGAAACAGTCATCCACCCTGCTGCGGGGAGCATGCACATACCGTTTTGGCGCAAGCAGGTGATGGTACCCATGCCGGTTCTCGCAGCGGGATTTTCCGTGCTTTTTGTTCTGGTGGCATCACTTTTCTTTTTTCTTGGGAGAAATGATACCCAGGTTGCCCGGACAACTCCCGAACCGGATCCTCAACAGAATATTCACGTCTACTATTCTATGGACAATCCCGAATTGCTGCGCAAGATACTCAGTGACAAGGAATACCATGAGGAAGTAATCATCGAGCTGCCTCGGGAAAACGATTTTTCAATTGTTGGAGAACCGGAAGTAAAACGGATAATTGGTTCAAAAGGGAATTAATATGATAATGAGATTGTTTGCTTTTCTGTTTGGAATGGTGCTCGTTTCCGGAGTCTTTGCCCAGGAAGAAGATTTGTCGCAAATGCTGGACAAGGCATTGGTTTTAAATATCAATACAAAACTTGTATCTGAAGCAAACAAGGTGAATTGGAGCTTTTCTGTTACGAAAATTACCATTCCCGGAAAACCGGTCGCGGTACAACTGAATGGAAAAAATCTGAAGGTGTATATTAATTTTACTCCCTATAAAGAGGAAAAAGAACAAAAGGCGATTCTTGTGGCCCAGGGACAAATTTGGCTTCAGGAGACATCAACCGGTGAAGGAAAATATCTGACAACCCTGAAGACAATTCCTGTTGCAATCGGAGAGAAAATAAAATATTACCCGCTCGGAGTCGGTGATTCTTCCGAGTATACCATCGAACTGGAGATTGAGATAATCCCCTATTCCGATTTAAAAAAGAGCAAGTAGAAAAAGCAGCAAGGTAATAAAATCTATGGAAAACGCATCCAATTCAAATGAGAATTCAACAGTAAAAATTTACCAGCGAAAAGAGTTTATCCCGGTTGTTGTGTTTGGTACCATATTTCTTGTTCTGCTGTTCAGTACTGCGTTGTCTGGGCATCCGCCGAATATTAATTCAATGAATCAGGATCATAATCTTACCTATGAAGTAATCACCCTCGAGGGACAGAATTTTGGAGAACCGGATAACGGCGGTGAAGTCAGAATCGGTGATCTTATTTTGGCCCCGTCCAATTTTTCAAAATGGAGTGATAACAAGATAGTCATTAATTTACCCCGGGAAGTGCCTTCCGGCGTAATTTCGGTCATTACCAAAAACGGCAGATGCAGTGGCGAGATTTATATTAATCCAGAGGAAGTTCCCCGGATTGCTTCATATGTTGACCCCTTGATCCGTGAAGTTGTTCCCGCAGTGACGGCAGTGGGTTCTCTGGTGAATATTACAGGTGAGCGGTTTGGCCAGGAACAGGGTGAAAGCAGAGTTTTTTTTACATGGATTGAGGAAAACAGAAGCAGAAGTGAAACCGGCAATATTACGGATCCTGTTGTCTATGCCAGGGACCGCGATCTTGATTATGTCTTCTGGAGTGATAATAAAATACAGCTTCGTGTTCCGGACGGAATACAAACCGGAAAAATTGCGCTGGTTACCATGGCCGGAATGAGCAATTTCAAGTATATTGATCTGCAAACCCGGTTTGGGGAAAAAGAATATTATGACAGAAATAAATATCCGTTGCGGCTTTCTTTTACCGTTTCGGGTACCGTGCAGCCGGATTCAGACCCGTTTTTTGTCTGGTTTCCGGTTCCGGCTGAATGGCCTGAATTGCGGGGAGTTCAGCTTTACAACACGAGTATCAATATGGATGCTGACAGAGTTGAAGGGGCTGCCCGGATTGATTTAAATACCAGCTTGATGACGAAACCGCTGAGCATCTCAGCGGATTGCATCTTTGATCTCTATGCCATAAAGACAGAGATTGATATACATCTGGTGGAGCCGTTTCAGGACACGAAAAGCGATTTTTATAAAAAATTCACAGAGAGTGACCACTGGATACGGCCGGCAGACCCATTCATCCAGGCATTACACTACAAGTATTTCAAGAAAGAGCCGAATCCATTTATCTATGCACGCATGTTGTATGATAAAATGAGGGAAGAGTTTTCGTTTGAAGAAGTCACCGCAGATTCTTTTGATGGTATAAGACAGTATATGGCCAAAAAAAGCGGCAATGCGAAAGTTTATGCAGTGACGTATTGTTCTTTGCTCCGTGCTGCAGGAATTCCTTCGCGGATAGTCGGCGGCTATATCATCGATTCCAGCCGGAAATTATTGCCTCATTATTGGACTGAGTTTTTTATTGAAAAAATTGGCTGGGTGCCTGTTGATCCGTATCTTGGGGATGAACAGCTAAATTCTTCATTTGTAAAGGGTGATGATTTTCATAATTTCTATTTTGGCAATCTGGATAACCGTCATATTCCCCTTGCAAAAGGTTTGACAGAGCTTCCCCGGCTGATCACCAATTCAAAGATCATCGGGAATGAAAAAATACCGGCTTTTTTCAGCCATATTGCAGAAATTCCGTTCACCGTCGAATCTCTTTCAATCGAATGGGATGATCCGCAACTTATCGGAATTTATTAAGCGTGTTTGTGTTTTCTCTTTCTTTTAATTGACAATATGCCCCGGGGTTTTTATACTATTGAATATAAAGCAGATTGTGAAATCTGTTTTATATGATTCTAACGCTGGAATTGGTGAAAAGATAGGGTTAAAACAAATGCGATCAGGGGAGAATACCCGTGAACTGCTGTTTTAATTTTATTTTATAATGTTAGAGCATCAATCCATAATTCACTACTTTGTGAAAATAGGGTTATTTCAAGCCGGAGGGTATGGAATAGAATGTGTGGATGTTTCGTGTCGTGTGTCCGGTTATATTTTAAGTGTGGAATATACTATGCCTAATCCGCTGCAGCTTTCTCTGGTAAATTTCAAAAAGGGCTCATATATAATTGTCGAAGGAAAACAGAATGCGGACCATTTTTATATTATCCGTTCCGGAAAAGTCAGAATTCACAAGGAACTGGAAATTGTAGATGAAGAGGGAGCAAAGCTGCTCGGCCCCGGGGATTTTTTCGGTGTTATTTCCACAATGTCTTCCCATAATCATATTGAAACTGCAATGGCGCTCACCGATGTATTGCTTATATCGGTACATCGGGAACAGTATGGCCTGCTCATAGAAAAAAACACGCCGGTAGCAATGAAAATCATCATGAGTTTTTCGCAGAAAATGCGGTATCTGGATGAAGCGCTGACACGAATAACATTTAAAAATACGGCAACAGAAGATCCTGCCCATCTTTTTAATGTCGCAGAGTATTATGCACGTCAGAATCAATACAATATTGCCTATTATGCCTATTACCGGTATATACAACATTGCCCGCGCGGTGAAAATATAAATCTTGCCAAGGAGCGGATGGCCAAAATACATCCCTATGCAAAGGCTGTTCATCTTGATCCCAATCCCGGCGATTTCAACCGGCAGTACCCGAAAGATACAATAATCTGCAGTGAAGCAGAGTCAGGGAAAGAGCTGTTCATAATCCAGAAAGGGTCTGTAAAGATCAGTAAAATTGTAGATGACAACGAGGTCATGCTCGCGCTTCTGAAAACAGGGGATATTTTTGGAGAAATGGCGCTTCTTGAAAACATGCCGCGTTCTGCAAGTGCAATCTGCCTTGAAGATGTCACAGTCCTTGTCGTCAACAAGGATAACTTCCAGCGTATGGTGGCGACCCAGGCACAATTAATCAGTAAGCTGACCACGTTGCTTTCCGAACGCCTGTGGTTTATTTATAAACAACTTGCCAATTCGCTGATAACCGATCCACTCGGGAAAATGTATGATGCATTGTATCTTCAGCTTGAAAAAAACAGGATTCCGATAAATCAGGGTGAAAGCTTTACGTTTGATTTTGGGCCAAAGGAACTTATCACCATGGTCGGACTTCCGGTAAACCAGGGAAATGCAGTATCCCGTCAGCTGTTCGAGAATAAAAAGATGCGTGTGGTGAACGGAAAAATAAATGTCATTGATGTGGAAGAAATCAGACGGCAGGCAGAGTACTTTAAAAAGATGGAAAAAATTGAACGTTCACGCAGACAAGGGTCAATTCAAAACAGATAAAACCCATTCCAGTTTACCCTGAATTGTATGTATCATTTATTCATTATTATTGAAATATAAATTTTCCGGGGGTACAATTCTCTTTATGGAAAATACATATAAATTTCAGGGAACAGGGGCATTTCTCAAGTTAATGCTTTGGTTTGGTCTTATTGGTCTTTTGCCGGTCCTGCACTGTGCAGCAGATGACAAGGTTTATCTCCAGATTGACCCTGGCGGGCATACCAGTGAAATAACGGATATCGTGGTAACAAGCGATAAAAAATATGCTGTGACCGGAAGCCTGGATAAAACAATCCGTGTCTGGGATCTTGACGGGAAAAAAGAAATCCGCAAACTCAGTGGAGATATCGGCTCGGCAAATATTGGAAAAGTGAATGCGATTGCACTCTCACCGGATGATACCTGTCTGGCAGCAGGGGGGGAATTGGGCGGGAAGGGAAGCGAAGCAGCAGGAAGTATTCGTATTTATGATTTTCAATCCGGAGAAATTATGCAGAGGTTACCGGTGTTAAAAACACCGGTAACCGATATCGCCTTTTCTTCTGACGGCAGATATCTTTGCGCATCTGATGAGGAGGGGACGATTGCCGTCTGGAAATTTGGCCGGAATTTTACTTTTTTCCATTCTTATAAAGTTCATGAAAAACGGGTTCACAGTATTGCCCTCTTTGACAACAATGGTGCCCCCAGTGTCGTTTCCGGGGGAGCCGATGGGGTAATCAATATTTATTCTCTTGCGGAGAACAAGATTGTCGGGACAAGAGATTATTCAGGTGATCCGGTGCAGTCGGTTTCCGTAAATGAAACCCGGAAATGGATTATTGTCGGAAGGGCGGGTGCAGCCAGAAATACGACAGCGACCGGGTATCTTTATGATTATTCCCTGAAACCGATTGTATTTTTCAGGGTTGAAGGAGGGAATGAACCGAATACTATTGTCAGTTCACCGGACGGGAATTATATCCTGTGCAGTGGAAACAGTGAAAAAAACCGGGTGAGCCTGAATCAATACGCAGAGAAAAAGGGGGAGTACATCAGGGTCAATGCGGTCATGCAATTCCCGGAACTTGAGGGAGATATCGGGGCATGTGTGTTTGTAGATAATACAAAAGCGATACTTGCCGGCGGCCGCACGAATGAGATTTATATTTGGGATATAAAACGGGGACGGGAAGAGAAGATTTCTTCCGGCTCACCGGAAATTCGTGCACTCGGTATAAAAGAAAATCGTGTGTTTATCAGTTATCAAAAACCGATTGGAAAAACCAGGTATTCTGCAGCTTTTCAACTTGATAATTTTACCCTTTCAAATGATGCAGCGTTATTCCCTGTGGATGAAATTCAGGGCATTTCTCATTCGTTTAATGAATATTCAGTGTATATGAATTCATTGAAAAAAAATAAAAATACGTATGCAGAGGTTGATCTTCCGTATGACTATAATGACTTGTATCCAAAAGGTTTTACAAACAAGGGTGATCTGGTTTTCGGAGGTCCGGACGGCCAACTTGGTGTATACAACAAATACGGAAAGAAATATGCTGATCTGCTTGGTCATACCGGAACAATATATTCCCTTGCGATGAATAATAATGTGCTCATTTCTGGCGGTGAAGACAGAATGATCAATTTCTGGAACCTGAATGAGCTCGAGAATGGAACAGAAGCTCTTTCTCCCTATCTTTCACTGTTCCTTTCCCCGGAGGGGGAATGGGTTGTATGGAGCAAGAACGGCTATTATATATCGAGTGTGAATGGCGATTCGCTGATATATTACCATATCAACCGGGGGATTGATAAAAAAGCCGATCATTATGATTTTGAACAATTCTATAAAACGTATTATCGCCCTGATATTATCGAAAAAATAATCAAAGGACAGAGCGTGGAAAAAGGTCTTGAATCAGTTTCTTCATTGGCACCAAACTTTTCAAGTGATACAACTCTGCCTCCGGAAATTGTCTTTTCCGATATTTCATCACGATCCATCCAGACACCGAAAAATGAAATTACCATACATTATCAGGTGAGAGCAAATTCACAAACCCCGGTTGATTCTGTCACCATTCTGGTTAATGGAAGAAAATTCACCACCAATGAGATGACTGGACCGTCGTTGAAAACAATTAATGCGACCGTGCAGATTCCGCTGGACCGGCAGACAACGATAGTGACCATATCCGCAAAAAATAAATTTGCTGTTTCAAAACCTTCTCAACTGGTTATCTTCAGGAACAGCGATATACAGGAAGAAAAACTCCCGAAACTTCACATTTTGTCTGTAGGAATTTCAAGTTATAAAAATGCATCACTGAATCTCACCTTTGCAGACAAGGATGCAGAATCCATGTCGATGCTTTTTGAAAATCAGAAAGGGAAATTATATTCGGAAGTTGAAAGAAAAGTACTGACCAATACCCATGCCACAAAAAAAGCTATTTTGAAAGAATTGTCGGTGATTTCCCGTAAAGCATCAAAAGATGACAGTGTAATTTTATTCCTTGCCGGCCATGGGGTGAATGATTCTGCTGGTAATTATTATTTTCTTTCCTGGGATGCAGATCCGGCCAGGCTGGCTGCCACAGCAATTCCCTGGAGTGATTTTAAAAATGAGCTTCTTGGCTTGTCTGCCCGTGTTTTGTTTATTGTGGATACTTGTCATTCGGGTAATGTATGGGGAACGTCAAGCATGAGTAAAAACGCGCTGGTGGGAGCGGTAAAATCGATTTCTTCGGAAGGCAGCGGGACCATTATCATGACGGGAGCCACAACAGATGATTCATCATTTGAAAATGCCGAGTGGGGGCATGGCGCGTTCACCTTCTCAATGCTCGAGGCAATCGGGGACAAAAAAGCCGATTTTGATAATGATGATACGATCACACTCAAGGAATTTGATTTGTATATTTCGATGCGTGTAAAAAATATGACAAAAGGTTCGCAACGGCCGACGACCATTATTCCGCAATCCATTCCTGATTATCCCATTGCCCGGATGAAATAACCCCATTTTTCTGATATCAAGCAGAGCATTTTATTTTTATCTCCCCCATGGATGAAATTCCCTTTTATTGAATATTTTGTAATCTTGAAAAAAAGGGATGAAAAAAAGGTTTGACTGTGCTATAGTTTGTTAAAAATAAAAGGGTTGTGCTATGAGTGTTATTGGTGTAATTAATTCTGATCCGACATTAAACAATATTATCCAAAAAGCGTTGGCTGCTGACAGTCTGAAACAGGATCTTCTTACCTATCATGAAGATACAGAAGAAATACTTGAATATATGAATTATGACATCCCGGAGATTGTGATCATCAATTTTTCAGATGACCATATCAATGCAGAACGAATTATCGAGGAAATTGTTTCAGACAACTGGCTGCACCATTTTGGAATCATTGGTCTGTTTGACAAGAAAAAACACAGCGAAAAACAGCTTTCGGAAAAACTGCGGCGTACAAATTTACTGAATCTGTTTGATTATGGCAAAATACATGCAAATTTGCTGAAAACCGTGAATATAATCAAGTCGAATTCACAGGTGATATTTCAGCGGGAGATTTCGGATACACTTACCGAGAAAAGATCTGGTTCATTCGAAATTGACAATGATCTGCATTCTGTCCCCAGTTATGTAAATCTTCTTGCGATTGCCCTGTACAATAAAGGGTATGTGGACGAGGAAATGAAAATAAACCTCAACGTCGCGCTCTCGGAATTACTGATCAATGCGATTGAGCATGGGAATTGTAAAATCACCTATGAAGAAAAACAGCAGCATATTAAAAAAGGCGGGACAATTCAGGAACTCGTCGAGGAAAAGTGCAAGAATCCGGCAATCAATGCAAAACGGGTGATTCTTGAATATGATATCAAGGCAGGTGAATCAATATTTAAGGTAAAAGATGAGGGTGATGGATTCAACGTGCTGAAATACCACGAATGGATACAAAAAAAGAATCCGTTTTCACTGCATGGCCGCGGGATTCTGATGGCACGGAGTCTGAGTGCCAAACTGACCTATAACAACAAGGGAAATATCGCCACGCTGCATGTCGAGCACAAAGAAGTTCCGTCCCAGGCACCAAGAGGGTTTTCTCATGAAGAACCAGTCAATCTCTCAAAGGGTGAAATCGTATTCCGGGAAGGTGAAGAAAGTACCTATATTTTTTATGTGCTCAGCGGCCGATTCAGTGTCTTTCATAAAAGTAAAAAAATCGGGTATATCACGCCGGCTGATATCTTTCTTGGCGAGATGTCATTTTTACTGAATAACCGGAGAAGCGCAACGGTTCGGGCTGAAAGAGAAGGACAGCTCATCAAAGTATCAAAACGCTCGTTTATTTCTGTTATTAAAAAATATCCTCATTATGGAGTCTTTTTATCACGGCTGATTGCCAAGAAGCTGGCACGGACAAATACTCAGACTGCCCAGATAATGATCAAGCTCGCAGAAATTTCATAATTTGTTTTAGTGTAATAATCAATTATCCATCCCGGTCGTAATAAATTAATTATATATTAAAATGATTATATATCTGCAATATAGATAATAATCAAAATGGAAGTAATTAATAAATTTGATTTTCTTTGTTTATATGGTTATATTTATTGAATATGACTCTTGCGTTTAAAGCGGTTTGTATTGGTGTGGCTGAATGCATTGGTAGATGCTAAAAGGAGGGGGGGAATGGCACTCACGAAAGAAAAATTAAAACGAGTGCGTATTTTAATTGTAGATGATGAAAAGAGTGTACTGGAATTATATCTTCATATTCTCAAACCCGACATTGTAACTTCAACAATAAATTTAAAAGCGATAGATAAACCTCAAAAACATAAATCAGACAAAACACTGACGGATATTATGTTTTGTCAGCAGGGCAGGGAAGCCATAGAAGCGGTCAGGAAATCTGATAATGATCCGTTCTCAATTGTATTTCTTGATGTGCATTTATCTTCATCCGCATTAAACGGAATTCAAATTGCTGAAAAGATTCGTGAATTTGACAGGAACATACAGATTGTATTGATTACCGGAGACTCGACGCTTGACATGACGGCCATATCAGACAAAATCAGGCCAAGTGACAAGCTGTTTTATCTCAATAAACCCTTCAAGCCGATAGAGATTCGGCAGTTTGTTGACTCACTGACTGCGAAATGGATTTCTGAAAAGCAGTTATCAGAAATGAAATTGAATCTGGAAAATCTTGTTGAAGAACGAACCTCTGAACTTACGGATATAAATAAAAAGCTGATCCGTGAAGTTGATCAGCGGCAAAAAATCGAACATTCCCTCCGTACAAGTGAAGAAAATTTCAAGCAGATGATCATCCAGAATGCAGATGGAATTGTTATTGTTGACAATAGTGGATATATCCAGTTTGTGAATCCGGCGGCAGAAAAGCTTTTCAGCCAATCAGCGGAAAAAATGGTTGGGACAAACTTCGGGTATAATATTGAAAATATCCACCAGAAAGAAATTGAGATTGAATCCCTGCATAATGGGCCGACATTCTGTGAACTTCATATTGCAGATATAGACTGGTTGGGAAATAACGCGAGAATGGCGTCGCTGCGGGATGTTACCGGCAGAAAAGTCCTTGAAGAAAAGATCAAACAGGGATTTGAAAAGCTGCAGATAATGATGAAAGGGACAATTCAGGTTATTGCCCGCCTTTTGGAAACAAAAGATCCGTACACAGCAGGGCATCAAAAGCGTGTCTCTGAATTGGCACTTGCGCTTGCGGAAGATCTTCATGTAGATGAGAATGAGCGTGATGCCCTGTTTATGGCAGCTTTGATACATGATATTGGTAAAATTTCCATCCCTTCCGAGATTCTTTCAAAGCCGGGAAAATTGAATGAAATTGAATATGATCTCATTAAAACTCATTCTCAAATAGGGTTTGAAATTCTCAAGGAAATTGATTTTCCATGGCCGGTTGCGGATATTGTACGGCAGCACCATGAGAAACTTGACGGGACCGGCTATCCGCAGGGAATCAAGAGCAGCGAGATATTGCATCCATCCAAAATTCTGGCAGTTGCAGATGTTGTTGAAGCCATTTCATCACACCGTCCCTACAGAGCTGCACTGGGAGTTGATGTGGGGCTTGAACACATTCTTGAAAACAGTGGAATTCTGTATGACGAGGAAGTCGTCAATACCTGTGTGACATTGTTTCGTGAAAAAAACTTTGAGTTTAAAACAACGGTTTGGAAGGCCATGGAATATTCGGATCCGCGCCATACCGAAGCAAGAGCGTGACAATTTCAAGCCGGCCGTTGTCCGCGGCAAGATGCAGGGGCGTGAATCCGTATTTGTCTTTCTCGTTTATATAAAGATTCTTTTTCAGAACAAACTCGAGAATGTTACCATATCCGTTTTGAGCGGCCCAATGCAGTAATGTCTGGTTTTTTTCGTTTTTTATGGTGTATGAGGCGCCCGCTTGCAGAAGCATATACACAATATCTGCATGACCGTGGATGAATGCATAATATATTGCTTCATTTCCGGAATTGTCTTTTTGTGTAATGTTTATTTGTTTTGAGAAGAGAAGTTTCACCATTTCCATGTTTTTATTTATACATGCCTGATGAAGCAAAGTCAGGCCATTTGGCTCTGTTATGGAGATATCCGCACCCTTATTGATCAAAAGTTCGGCAATCTGGGTGAAATTTCCTTCCACCGCGATATACAGCGGTGTTTGGCCAGCCTTGTTTTTTTTATTTAAATCCATTGAATTGTTTTCCAGCAGATATTCCACTGTTTTTCTATGGCCATTGTAACATGCCCAATGAAGGAGTGTTGAACCGGGAGTTGTGGGGGAGCATGCAGTAAAAAAGAACAAAAAGAGCAGTAATCCGATACAGCACCAATGACTCGGGAAATTCTTTTTCAACTCAAGTACGGGAACCATGGTTTTAGTTGTATTGTTCATCGTTATTGTCCAACTCCTGTAATACTGCAGATGAAGCCTTTTTTGTGTTTGCCTGTTTTGAGCGGGCATATGACAATTTTCGTACAAGATGCGAAGCGTACTTGAGCGAACGGATGGTGACGATTTCTCCTGCCCTGTTTTTTATTAATATGGTCCCGACCCCAAAAAGTCTGTACAAGAGATTTTGTTTCAGCACCAGATAATCGATGTCGGTTAATTTGAAAATGAAGAGTTCTTTTTTTACCAGAAAATTCCGTATATAAAAGAGTGTATTGTGGCGAAGCGTCAATACAGCGGAAGAAAACAGGGATTGTATCTGGTAATATGCGAAATACACACCGTAATAACCAATAATAAATACAAGAATACCCTGCGCGATCAAATCAAAAAAAGACCGCTGCGGATATTGAAAATTGTAGATGTCCTGAAGTCTGAAAAAAGAGAACCCCTGGTCGAGCCACCCGGAAAGCACCGGGTACTGGGTATACAATAAATATGAAACACCGGTGAGGAGGGCTATCTTGAGGATGACAAAATGAAGGGGCTGCCAGGCAATGAGCATGCCTTTTGAATTGATCCCGGTGGTTTTTTGGATATAAAAACGGATAAAGCGTTCCCTTAAGAATCCGTAGAAATTGGCACGCTGGATCCTTTTTTTCAGTTCTTTAAAGCTGATTAATTTGACGTCACGGGGGAGCAATCGAATTTTTTTCAATAAGGAGAGAAAGGGGTTTGGTTTTTTATCCGGCTGTCGAGGGGGTTCTGCTGTTACTGTCTCCATCCAAGAGTTCCTTGCAATGTGAATAGTTCTGTTATTTCCGAAAAATATTGTAACTCTGAAAAAATATAAATGTAAAGGGAAAACAGACAAAAAAAATGTCTTGATGGAAAAAATGAACAGATACCCGCCGGTCAGATGCTTGCCGGATAATGAAAAACGGTTTCAGGGAAAAAAGGCTTGAGTGCGGGGATGAAAAAAAGTAGAATTGTTTTTAATTTTACCATCAGTACAGGGCAGGAATTATGGAAGGAAAATCAATGCGGGTGCTTGTGACCGGCGGAGCCGGATTTCTGGGAATTAATTGCATACGGTATTTGTTGTCAAAAAACATCCGGGATATTGTTTCACTTGATTTTGCCGAATTTGATTACCCTGAAAAAAATCTGATTCAGGCGTATACCGGAGATATACGGAATCCCGGTGCAGTAATAGATGCAATGCACGGTGTTGATTGTGTCATCCACACTGCAGCTGCGTTGCCGCTCTACTCAAAACATGATATTTTCACCACCGATATCGACGGCACCAGGAATTTGTGCGAAGCCGCTTTGCGGGAACATGTTGACCGGTTCATTCACATTTCATCAACAGCAGTGTACGGCATTCCCCGTCATCATCCCCTGTATGAACACGACCGCCTCGTCGGGGTGGGAGAGTATGGTGAGGCGAAAATCCAGGCAGAGAACGTATGCCTTGGATTCCGGAAGCAGGGGATGTGCATTCCCATAATCAGGCCAAAGTCTTTTATCGGTCCGGAACGGCTCGGTGTATTTGCACTTCTGTATGACTGGGCAAAGGACGGCAGGGGGTTCCCCATGATCGGGAATGGCAAAAATCGGTATCAGCTGCTCGATGTCGAAGACCTGTGCAGTGCAATCTATTTGTGTATGACCAGACCGAAAAAAGATGTTGATGATATTTTCAATATCGGCGCGGAGGAATTCGGAACAATGCGCGAAGATTATCAGGCTGTGCTGGATGAGGCGGGATTCGGGAAAAAAATTATCGGCTTTCCAAAATGGCCGGTGATCGGCGCTCTGCGGTTTCTTGAGTTTTTAAAGCTGTCTCCATTATACAAATGGGTGTATGAAACAGCCCACCGGGACTCATTCGTCTCGATTGAAAAGGCCAGGGTAAAAATAGGATTTACCCCGCGGTTTTCCAACAGGGATGCACTTGTCAGGAATTTCAGGTGGTACCTGGAAAACTGCAATTCATTTGAAGGCCAAAGCGGCGTGTCCCACAGGGTCCCCTGGAAACAGGGAATCCTGAAGCTGGTCAAGGCTCTTTTTTAGGTTTAAAGACAGGGAGAAAATGCGATGAGGGATTACATTCGGCTGTTACGTGTAAAACATTGGATTAAAAATATGTTTGTACTGATTCCCCTGATTTTTTCAAAGAAATTTCTTCTGGCAGATCAGCTCTTTGAAGGTCTCCTTGCCAGTGGCCTGGTCTTTGTACTTTTTTGTCTTGGTTCTTCATTCAGTTATATTATCAATGATATCGTTGACAGAAAAAAGGACCGGGAGCATCCGGTGAAAAAATCCCGGCCTCTCGCAAGCGGAAAAGTGTCTGTCCGGACTGCCGGTATTCTGGCAGGCGGGGTCCTTGCCATTTGTATTGCCGCTGTACTTTTTACTGATATCAGGGTCATGATTGCTTTCGGCTGTTATATTCTCCTTATATTGAGCTACTCATTTTTTTTGAAACATTTTGTGATTGCTGACGTAATTGTTATTGCTGTCGGGTTTATTATCAGGATTATTGCCGGGGCATTGGCGATCGATGTCGGGGTCTCAAACTGGCTTCTGCTTTCTGCATTGTTTCTGTCTCTGTTTCTTGGATTCGGCAAGCGCCGCCATGACCTGCTCCTTCTGGAGAATAAAACTGCGCACCGGCCGGTGCTTGACCACTATACGGTTCCCCTGCTCGATTCCCTGATCACCGTATCGGTTGCCTTGGTCATCATTACCTATTCGCTGTATACACTTTCCGAAGACACAGCAGAGCGGTTCAATACCAGTTATCTGATATACACAGTTCCGCTTGTTGTCTTTGGAATATTCCGGTACCTGTACATTCTTTATAAAAAAGAAGGCGGTGGGGATCCGGCGGACATTGTTTTATGCGATAAAAGCATTGTTATTGTTGTTGCCCTTTGGGGCCTTCTGATCATTGGAATTCTCTTTCTTGGGTCAATCGGGTACGGGAGGCTTTTTTGAAGCTGCCCGGTATAAAATATTATCTTTTTGCGGCAATCGCGACGATCTCGAATCTTGTTCTGCAGTTTTTATGCACCAGAATAGGTGAATCGGTGTTGACTGTTGATCTCATACACAGGAAAGATATTATCTATATTTCCGCCTGGGCTGTCGGAACAGGATTGAGTTCTGTGTTGAAGTATATTCTTGACAAGGTGTTTATTTTCAAATACCAGACTGATACCCTGAAAAAGAATCTGGTCACTTTTTTCTTTTACGGAATCATGTCGCTGGTGACAACAGGAATCTTTTTTGGGATTCAGTCATATTTTGAGTATATACTGCAAATTTCAAAATATATCGGCGGGTTTATCGGGCTGGGGATCGGATACACGGTGAAGTATTTTCTTGACCGAAAATTTGTTTTTATCGAAAGGGATAAATGATGCAGTATACTTTTCTGGCGTTATCCATAGTCCTTGGCGCAGTGGGACAGATTCTGTTCAAGCAGGGAGTCAAGGGAATTGCAGAAACACAGCTTTCGATGCAGTTTGTTTTTTCCTGCATGACAAATCCCTGGATTTTGCTGGGCGGTGCGAGTTACGGTGCAAGTTTTATTTTATGGCTATATATTCTTCGGTTTTTTGAGATCAGTTTCGCCCGGCCGCTCACTGGTTTCGGGTATATTCTGACGTATGTCATTGCCATTGTTTTTCTTGGAGAGCCAATTACACCGTTCAGGGTTATCGCGGTTGTTTTAATAACTGCCGGCGTCATCCTTCTTGTAATGGATGTTTCATTATAGGATAATTGGATGATTGCAATACTTGCCTAATGGGCATGCCTTTGCTACATTGAATCCGAATTTCGAGGTTGTATATCCGGATGTTGATTCCCGGATACCTGAAAAAATATAGAGGAGTTTTCCATGCGCTTACAGAGCACCCGGGGAAAATCGGGTGAAGTGAATTTCAAACAGGCACTTTTTCAGGGGCTTGCCCCGGACGGTGGTTTGTATTATCCGGTTGAATCAAAATCACTGAAACAGCTGTTTACATCTCTCGATTCCACTCATGACTTTAACCATATCGCGAAAGCAATGTCGCATGCATGGCTCAGGGACGAATGGGATGAAACAACAATTGATGCGATCGTTAACCGCGCTTTTCATTTTTCTCCCCGGTGTACCTCTCTCACCGAATCTATGCATGTTCTGGAGCTCTTTCATGGCCCATCCTCTGCGTTCAAGGATTTTGGCGCCTGTTTTCTTGCGTCCTGTATGGAAGAAATCCTGCTGGAGGAGGAGCGGAAAGCCATTATCCTGGTTGCCACCTCGGGTGATACAGGCAGCGCGGTAGCGCAGGCTTTTTTTGATAAAAAAAATATAGATGTGGTCATTTTATATCCAAGCGGAAGGGTCAGCAGTCTTCAGGAAAAACAGCTGACAACTCTGGGAAAAAATATCCATGCACTTGAAGTCGCGGGTGCTTTTGATGATTGTCAGCGGATGGTAAAAGAGGCGTTTTGCGACAAAGCCCTTAATTCACGGCTCACTCTCACCTCTGCAAATTCGATCAGTATCGGCAGGCTCTTCCCTCAGTCTTTTTACTATGTGTATGCATATGCGCAGTTAAAAGAAAGGCTGCAGGACAATTTTGTTTTTTGTGTACCCAGCGGCAATTTTGGAAATCTCACCGCGGGAATGTATGCGTGGACATGGGGACTTCCTGTTTCCCGCTTTATCGCTGCGACCAATATCAATGATGTGGTGCCGGAATATCTGAAGACGAAACTTTTTTCACCGCGTGCTTCGGTTCATACGCTTTCAAATGCCATGGATGTCGGGAATCCAAGCAATTTTGAACGGATGATGATGATTTTTAACGGAGACGGCGGAAAAATGGCAGAAATGGTACATGGGGAGGTGGTGACCGATACGCAGACCCGCGATGAAATGGGCAGACTGTTCCATGCCAGCAATATTTTTGTCGATCCGCATACCGCGGTGGGGATCACTGCCTGTCAGCGCTATATGGATAAACCGGAAAATAAAAATACTGCCGGGGTAATCCTTTCAACTGCGCATCCGGCAAAGTTTATTGAGATCGTTGAACAAGCAACTGGAAATACCCCGGGTATTCCGGATAACCTGAAAAAAGCACTTGCTTTGACCAAACAGGCAACAAAGGTAAACAATACACTTTCGGATTTGCGGGAATTTTTAATGGATAATTTCAGGCATTAATCAGGAAATTATGTTGAGTCTGCTTCCATATGATTAAATGAAATATTGTTTCCATGTTCCCGCAATACTGCAGTCTTCCTGCTGCCTCGATGATTCCCTGCAACAGGCTATACTTTGAAGCCGGCCCGGGCAGCCCGTGCAAGTTTCGTTTTCAGCAACTGGTTTTCCTTTTTTAAATTGTTGATCTCCCTGTGCTGGGAACGGATGATATCAATCAAATCACCTTCAGACAATGACCCGGAGTGCATCAAATCCTCGATGTAATGCAATTTTTCGCTAAAATCGATTTGTGCTTCGAGTTCCGCAATTTGAAATGATTCGGCAAAATTAAAATCCAGAAGCTGTGTTTCATCTTCAACGTGCTGGACCAGTTTGTCTGCGATACGGTATATCGCCTGGGAGATAACGGCATTTGGTTTGTAGAGTAAAATCGGAATTCTGGAGTTCAAGGCTATATCCTGCAGTTCATCGCGGTAAATGATGCCCAGATGTTCGATCTCGATGCCCAGGTACTCCTTGATCGACATCCTGAGTTTGTCGATTCGCCGGGAATCTTTTTCATTTTCAAGCATGTTCATGATGACTCTGGGTGCGAAACTATTCGCTTTCTCCATGTAACTGTCATAGACTTTCTTGTCTGCCTCTTTTATCTGTTTCAGCAGTTTTGGGAGATACAGTTTCTGGAATTTGGTTCCGTCCTTTTCCAGGGAGTCCAGTATTCTATTGGCCGGGGAGGATTTTGTAATGAGTGATGACAGAATCCGAAAGAGCGCATTTTTCAAAAAAAGATACGCATTGAGCATTGAAGTAAGTGTTGGCATTGTCATAAGAATTCCCCGTGATGAGGTGAGGAAAAAATCAAGTACATTCAGATGAGTCCCGGCACCAAGGTCAAGGATCAGATAGTCTGTTTTCAGCGAGAGAAGTTTGCTGATCAAAGCCTTTTTTTGAGATTGTGTAATATTGGCAATTCCCGGAATTTCTGAATCCCCGGGAATAAAACGAAGATGAGGGTACTCTGTCTGGAGGATACAATCTTCAAATTTGGAATTTTTCTCTTTCAGATAAAACCCGACTCCTTTACCTGAAGGCTGTATTCCCAGAAGAATATGAAGATTTGATGCACCAAGGTCGAGATCGGCACAGACCACGTCCTTGCCCGCCTCGGCGAGTGCGATCGCTAAATTTGCTGCAAGAAGTGATTTTCCGACACCTCCCTTTCCGCTCGCTACTGGCAATATATGCATCAGCCTTCCTCCTTGCTGTAAAAAAGGCAGTTTTTCCCGAAAAGCTGTTTGCGCTGCATTGTGTTTACTGTTCGGGAATATCTTCTCTCTTTAATGATAGCAAAACAGCAAGAAAAATCAAATCAACAAATAAAATAATTAATGGCAAAGAAAGATTGTCTGCGGTAAACTGCAGCAGGGTGTCGGAATTCTGATGTGTTAGAAAAAAACCAAATAAAAAAATAATCCCGAAAAAAACAGAGGCGGTTGTCATCATTTTTCCCATGACCAGAAGGGGGTGAAGAATACCGCGCTTTTGGGGAGAAAAGTAGATGAGTAAAGCAGCGAACGGGAGAAGCAGATTTCCACTCAGGAAGCCTGCCAGAAGAGGAGCAAAATCAATCGTTGAACATGGTCTTGTCGTCGTTAAATACAGGAAGATAAATGCAATACGCAGCAATTCCCATGCTGTAAAAACAATGAAAAAGAAACTCTTTTTTTCCATGATAGTCGGAGTGTATCTTTTGTGGTATAATCAGGTCAAGAGTGAACGCATGATCAAAAGATTGACATTCATCGGAATATATTTACAATAATTGCATCGAAATCAGGTAACTATTGCCCGTGTTTGCTGTTTTTATAAAGGAATTTTATATAATTTTTGGCAACAACAGGTTTACATGCCTTGTTTGCCGTTTATTTGGAGTGTTGTATGGCCATGATACAGAAAAAAGAGAGAGTAGTCTGGATTGGAATTACCCTGTTTTTACTGGGGTTCATTTTTTTTACTGCAATTACGTCTTCTCTCATTGCGCAGGGGCCTACCCTTGATGACCAGCAGGCATTAAAGAAATTTACAGAAATATACACCTATCTGCGTGAATATTATGTTGATGAAACAAAAATTGATTCGAATAAGCTCATTGACGGTGCACTGGCTGGTATGTTTAAAAGTCTTGATGACCCGTATTCGGTGTATTTGACAAAAGATGATCTGCGGGACCTTGAAGATACTTCAAATGGTTCCTTTGGAGGAGTGGGGTTATCCATTTCAAAACAGCGGATTTATGATAAAAACGGCGAGCTTATGGAAAATACGCCAATAGAAGTCGTTTCGCCGCTTGAGGGGACACCTGCATTCAAGGCAGGTGTTAATGCTGGCGACTTGATCATGAGGATTGAAGACAAGAATACTACCGAGATGACACTCGATCAAGTGGTCAAAGAGCTTCGCGGGCAACCAGGCTCAAAGGTAACGGTCACCATTAAACGGGGTGCTTCGCTCGTATTTGATGTCACTCTTGTCCGGGCAAGTATTGAAATTCCCACTGTCAGAAGCGAAATGATGGATAACGGAATCGGGTATATCAGAATTGTGGAATTTACCAATTTTACGCCGGCCAGAATACGTGATGTGATCAATGAATACAAGACAAAAAATCTGAAGGGACTGGTCATCGATCTGCGTTCCAATCCAGGCGGTGTTTTATCATCGGTAATTTCCATTTCAGATTATTTTCTGGAGAAAGGTGCAATCGTCAGTATCCGCTCACGGGTTCCGTCGCAGAACTTTGTTTATAACTCCAATAAAAACAACGACATTGTTTCGGAAACAATGCCGATTGCCGTACTCGTCGACAAGGGCTCGGCATCGGCTTCTGAAATTCTCGCCGGAGCACTGCAGGATAATCACCGTGCGGTGATTATCGGTGAAAAATCATATGGGAAGGGTACGGTTCAGCATGTGAAATTTGTCGATGATTCCGGATTCAAACTGACCGTGGCCCGGTTTTTTACACCGGACGGGAAAAAAATAGACAAGGAAGGGGTTACCCCGGACATTGAAATCAAGGAAGAAGAATATACGGATTCGGAACGTGAATCATTCGAAAAGATTTTAAAGGAAAACCTGATTGTGAATTTTGTCAGTCAGACACCCAATCCAACCGAGAAACAGGTGAATGATTTTATAGCGAAACTGAAAAAACAGGGAATTGTGCTTCGTGAGCTGGCCTTGAAGCGTCTCATCCACAGGGAAATGGCCCGGGGGCAGAATAATCCGCCGGTCTATGATCTTTCGACTGATACGGTTCTTCAGCGGGCTGTTGAGTACATTCAAAAGGGAAAGTAGACGCTCTCATGTCATTTTTCAAATTAAATGTGCGGACGCAGTCAAAAACCGGGTTTATTAATATTACCACCATGGTGCAGGGAGCACTCCGCAGCAGTGGTGTGACCGACGGGATTTGTGTGGTGTATATCCCTCATACGACGGCGGGAGTTACCATAAACGAAGCTGCGGACCCTGCTGTGGTAAAAGACATGCTCGCTGTTTTAAATAAAATAATTCCCTTCCATGACAACTATGCACATATGGAGGGGAATTCCGCAGCGCATATCAAAACGTCTCTGATGGGGCCGAGTGTGCAGATTCCCGTCGAGCAGGGAAGGCTCTGTCTTGGAACATGGCAGGGTATCTTTTTTTGTGAATTTGACGGACCGCGCTCCCGAAGTGCAATTGTAAAAATCATCGGCAACAGCGAATGAAGCAGTTTCTGATACCTGATTCTGTTGCAATTCACGATACCATTTGCCTGGAGCAGGATGATTATCATTATCTTGTCAATGTTCTGCGTGTCCAGTCCGGTGATTCATTTACCGGGATTGACCGTAAGGGTATGCAATACCTCCTGTCAGTGCTTGCAATCGGAAAGAAATCAGTCACCCTGCAGGTGAAAAAAAATATGGAATTTGAAATTGCCAAAAGCCCTCATGAACTGGTATTGTATCAGGGAGTTCCGAAACTCCCGAAAATGGATGATATTGTACGGATGACAACAGAAGCCGGAATATCAAAAATAGTACCGGTTATTACTGCGTATTGTCAGGGGGGGAACAGTCTTTTTACAGCGGTGTCACAGCGGACAGAGAGATGGAAAAAAATCGCACGGGAGGCTGTTCAGCAGAGCGGACGGAAAACCATTCCTGAGATTATGCCTCCGGTTGTCTTGAGGGAAATTCCGGCAGTGAATGAAAAAAATACTGCTGGAATATTCGGCGATGAAGCCGCGGGAAAGCACTGTCAGCTGCATGAGTTGTTTGACCAAAACAGCCTGCAGTATATTGTCTGTGTCGTCGGCCCCGAGGGCGGTTTTCATGATGATGAAAGAAAAATGATGATGGAAAAAAATATTCAGCCTGTTTCACTCGGGGCGAATGTATTGCGTGTTGAAACAGCGGCGATTTATTTATGTGCTGTGATTCAATTTTTACTATTGGAGAAGAATACGTGGATATCAAGACAAGTAAAATAAAGCGGATCAACTTTTTGAAAATACCCATAGACAGCGTTGATGAGGATTCCTGTTTTTCACATTGTGCAAAACTGCTTGACAAGGGTGATCAGAATTATCAGATAACGTTTCTGACGATGAAAGGATTATTCCGTGCGCGCAGAAACATGATGTATTATAAAACGTTATATGAATCATCACTCGTACTGCCGACTGCCCGCGGGATTATTCGCGGTGCACATTTTCTGAAAAAAGACACCCTTACCAGATACAACACTTTTGATTTTGTAATTAATCTTCTGAGTTTTGCAGAAAAAAACAATTTCAGTGTCTATCTGCTCGGCGGCAAAAAAATGGATCTTGAAAAGGCAGAACTGAATGTGCGTACTTCTTTTCCCGGATTAAAAATCATCGGCAGATATTCCGGTTTTTTTGATGAGCGGATGGAAAAGGATATTTTGCTGGCGATAAAGAAATCCGCGCCGGCACTTCTTCTTGTGGGGAAGGGGATGAAAGGGAAAGAATACTGGCTGTTTCGAAACCGCAGTAATCTTGCGCCGGGAATATCACTCTGGGTGGATAATTGTTTTGAAATATTTTCCGGATCAGAAAAATATGTCCCCGAAAATATTTTCAAGGCGGGAATGGAATCGCTTTCGGGTGCCTCGAAGAAGCCCTGGAGATTTTTCACTATCTTCCGCTATTTGTATTTCAATTTTCTTTTATTAATCTATAAAATATTCAAACTTTAGCTGAAGGGAGAGAGCGTGAAATGATTTCCGTTCTTTTCATTGACGATGATGTACAGGCACATAAAACTCTGCGGATGATTATGCCCAACACATTTCGTCTGGTCTCGGCATTTTCAGCAGAACACGGAGAGGAAATCCTCAAGACAGAAAAACCCGATGTGATTCTTCTTGATATCAACCTGCCAGGGAAAAGCGGCCTTGAATTGCTGAAAACCATCACCCTCTCCCCGGTGGCGCCGCCAGTTGTCATGATCAGTGCAGAGGATGATGTTTCGGTGGTGGTTGCGGCGATCCGCAACGGCGCGTTTGATTATGTGGTAAAACCGTTCGATTATAAAAAACTTGAAGGGACGATTTTCTGTGCTGTCGAGAATACACGGCTGTACAGCAATAAAGGATCCATAAAGGATTCCGGAGCGCTGAACGCGATTGTCGGTGAATCCCCTGCAATTCAGAATGTGAAAGAGCTTGTTACGAAATGTTCGGGGTCAACCTCAAGCGTTTGTATCACCGGAAAAAGCGGCACCGGGAAAGAACTCGTCGCAGAGGCTCTGCACAAATTGTCTCCCCGCTGTGACGGACCGTTTATTGCGATTAATTGCGGTGCCATTCCCCAGAATATTATTGAGTCAGAATTGTTCGGCACCCAGCGGGGAGCGTTTACTGATGCCCAGACGCGAAAGGGCAGTTTTGAATCGGCCCACAATGGAACACTGTTTCTGGATGAAATCGGCGAGATGTCCCTGGATGCCCAGGTGAAACTGCTGCGGGTGCTCGAGGAGAAAAAAGTGGTCCGGATTGGCAGCAGTACGCCAATCCCGGTAAATGTCCGGGTTATCTGCGCGACAAACAAGGACCTCCAGTCAATGATCGCAAACAGGGAATTCAGGCAGGATTTGTATTACAGGATAAGCGTTCTTCCCATTTCGCTCCCGGATCTGAAGGACAGGCCGGAGGATATCCCGTTGCTGGCGTTCTATTTTATCGACCTGCTCTCTGATGAAGTAAAAAAACTCTCTGACGATGCAACGCAAAAACTGGTCAGTTACCCCTGGCCCGGCAATATCCGTGAGTTGAAAAATGTGGTGGAACGTGCCCTGATCTACGCGAACGGTGATTTTATCCGTGCTTCGGATATCGTCTTCTAACCGGATGCCTTCCCGAATCTTCTTTGTTTTTTTATAAAGTATGGTTATTTTTACTCTCATAACAGGCAACAATCCGCCTGGCACCCGGCAGAAGGGCAGGAATTAATTCATCTCATAATAACAGATTGACGCTGTTGTAATGGTTGAATAAAAAACCAAATACAATTACCCCGGGGAAAAGCAGGAGTTTATATGATGAACAGCCAGCACCTCAGATCCAGTGCACCGGAAATGGATGCCCTGAAGATGGGAATGGGTTGGACGATAGAAGACCTTGAAAAGCCGCAGATATTTATCGCCAGTACGTATGGGCAGAGCCATCCAGGGAGTGCTCATTTAAACGAGATAAATGAAGAAGTAGTCACCGGTATTCTTGAGAGCAGGGGAAAACCCGCTCAGTATTACTGTACCGATATCTGTGACGGACAGGCTCAGGGGCATGATGGAATGAATTATTCTGTGGTCTCAAGAGAGTTCATCACAGATATTCTTGAAATACAAGCTCTCTCGACTCCATTCGATGCGGGGGTGTTTATTGCGACTTGTGACAAGGCTGTCCCTGCACATTTGCGGGCGATTGGACGCATTGATATGCCTTCTCTTTTTGTCCCCGGCGGGGTCATGGCTTCCGGGCCGAATAACCTGACGCTGGAAATGATCGGGACATACAAGGCTCAGTTCGAGCGCGGTGAAATTACGCAGGAAGAGTTTGATGCCTTCAAGCGGACTGCCTGCCCAAGCTGTGGTGCGTGCTGCTTTATGGGAACCGCAAGTACCATGCAGATCATGGCAGAAGCCCTGGGGCTGACACTTCCGGGGGCTTCGCTTATCCCCTTCGGCCGGGGAAGCCTGAAACGGTCAGCACGGCGCTCGGGCAGGATGGTTATGGACTGCATTACTGCCGGTCTGAAACCGTCCCAGATCGTGACACAAAAATCATTTGAGAATGCGATTATGGTTCATGCCGCAATTGCAGGATCTTCGAATGCGCTGCTGCATCTCCCGGCAATTGCCTATGAGTTTGGGATAACTCTTGAACCAGGCCTTTTTGATGAAATTAACAGGAAGATACCGTTTATTTTGAATATTCGTCCGAGCGGTGCATATCCGGCTGACCATTACTGGCGTGCCGGCGGTACCCCGGGAATCATGACAGAAATAAAAAAGTTTCTCCACCTTGACCAGCTGACAGTTACCGGAAAGACGATTGGTGAAAATCTCGAAGATCTGGAACAGGAAGGATATTTTCGAAACCGGTATGGTGAACTGAAAGTATTTGGCATCAACAAAGGAGACATTATCCGGACTGTTGACAATCCTCTTCAAAAAGAGGGCTCAATAGCAATTCTGAAAGGCAATCTCGCCCCGGAAGGAGCGGTGACGAAGCATTCGGCGATTGAAGAAGTGATGAAGCAGGCGGTTCTGCGCGCACGCGTCTTCAATTCGGAGGAAGCGGCATACAAGGCGGTTATAGAAAAACAGATCAAACCGGGTGATGCAGTGATTATTCGTTATGAAGGGCCCAGGGGGTCAGGAATGCCGGAGCTTTTTTATACAACCGAAGCGATAGCAAGTGACCCTTCCCTTATTGCATCAACCGCATTGATCACTGATGGACGTTTTTCCGGTGCGACACGCGGCCCGGCAATAGGACACGTTTCCCCCGAGGCAGCTGAGGGAGGTCCGATTGCGCTTCTGGAAGATGAAGATCTGATTGAAATTGACATTCCTGCACGGACATTGAATATTATCGGTATTTCAGGGGAACGAAAAAGTCCTGAGGTAATAGAGGAAACCTTGCTCAAGAGGCGGGAGAATTGGAAGAAACCGCCTGTCCGGTTTCGGAGAGGAGCCCTCGGACGTTATGTAAAACGGGCTGTCTCTGCGATAAAGGGTGCATATATTGAATAATTTCAGCGTTTCGAATAGAATATCATCCCTATGAACAATAAAACGACACCCATAATTATCATTGGCATCATTGGCTTTGTCATACTCACCTACTTTCTGTCTCCCGCAGGGCCCGGATCATGTGATAATAAAATCACCATAACAGAACTTCCCCCCGAGGAACGTCAGAACGGTGTGCAATTTATCACTGACCATTTCAAGGCACCGGAAGAGTTCATTGGAGAACAGTTTGATTCACACGACATCATCTTCCTTGGAGAATTCGGGATGCCGAATTATACCGTATTCGGATTTCGTGAAAATGTTTCTCTGGTAAAAAAGGTCATCCCCATATTGTTAAAAAAGGGAATTTACTTATTGGCTATTGAACATCTCCTTGCCGAGGATCAGGAAGAAATTGATAAAATAACCTCGGCAAGAGAATTTGATGAACCTGGTGCAAAGAGGCTGATTTCACGGCGAGCCCCGCTGTTTCTTTTTCAGGACTATGTCGATCTCATTCGAGATGTCTGGACGGTCAACAGGGGAAAATCTGCAGGTGACCCGCTTTTTCGTATTATTGGATTAAACATGAAATTGAATTACGTCACACTTCTTCAGGCACAGGAAGCAAAAGAACTGGGGAAGGCTTTTGACGGCATGGTGCAGGAAGATTTCATTTTTTCTGTGATTGATCGGGAGATTATAGGAAAAAAGAAAAAAGCGCTTGTTTTTGTCAACATGCTCTATGCCATAAAAAAGGATATTCTGGCAGACCGGCATATTTTTTATAAAGATATGGAACTTGACTATTCGGGTTCTCCCGCGAAATTGACAATTGATAAAGTCGGGGACAGGGCAATGGTTATGCTGCAGCACAATCTATGGGTGAGAAATGACCAGACTCTTGGTTTTCCGATTGAGGGATATTTTGACGCCCTGTTAAGGGAACTTCCCGGCCGGGTACAGGAAACAGCCTTTTTTGTGAAAGGCAGTCCCTTTGAAAATCTGACGATTACGACAGCCTTTATCATGCCGGGGACAAAACCGGTTTTTTTCAGCGACATCTGTGATGCGTACATTCTGCAGGGACAATTGAATTATTATACCGTCCCCCAGATGTTTACTGATACAATAAATGAAGAAAATATGGGGCAAATAAAAGCAATGCTGCAGCTGCCTGATGAAAAGTCCAAAACACTTGAAGATATTACAGCGGAAGTACGGAACCTTGAGACGGTGAATTCGTTCATGTCCTCACTGCCAAAATAACAGGAGTGGAACCTGAATTTCATTTTTTAAAAAGGGGGGACAGTGGGGTCAAATATTGAGATCAGTATCGGCGATATGACGATCCAGGGAACCTTAAACGATACTGCGACAGCCTCGGCTCTTGAAAAGATTCTTCCGGTTACTGTTCATATGGCACGCTGGGGTGATGAATATTATGGTGAAATACCAACGGAGGTACCCCTTGCCGAAAATGCCAGAGAAATCATGAAAATCGGCGAGATGGCATTCTGGCCCCCGGGCCGCGCGCTCTGCTTTTTTTTTGGAAGAACACCGGCAAGTAGCGATCACCGCCCCCGGGCCGCAGGAAAAGTGAATCCGGTCGGCATGATTACCCGGACACCGGAATTGTTGGCGTCATTCGGGAGCTCCATTACAGCACAGATAAAAAAAGTGAAATGATATTCTGAATAAAAAACATACCAGTCGGATTATTGATTTCGGGTCAAAAAATAATAAAATTTAATAGCAATCTCACTGGAATTAGGGAAACAAGTTGCTTACTTTATACACTATACAGGAGAGGTAACAGGATTTTGGTCAAGCAGGGACGCATGGGAAGGCAGAAAACAAAAGAGACAGTCATTTCAGGAGCGGGGGAAAAACGTTCATTACTTGGGAAGGTCTCTCTTTTTTCGGAACTAAAAAAAGATGAAATTGATCTCATCTGTTCATACAGCGAATTCATGTCGTTTGCAGATGATGAAGTAATATTCAAAAAAAACAGTGATGCTGATTCATTGATGATTGTCAGCAAGGGGATGGTGCGTATTCTCGCTCCACAGAATGGTGAAATGCGGGATATTGCACAATTTATACAGGGTGAATTGTTTGGTGAAATGGATCTGTTCGAGGAAAATCCGCGGATTGTGGATGCGGTTGCAGAGACACCCACAGAAATATTGCGTTTTCCAAAACGGGGGATCTCCTTTGAATCATTATTAAAGAAATATCCCGAGATTTTCGCCCGGATACTGCAGAAACTTCTTGCCCAGATTGCCAGACGAACCAGGGAGGCGAACAAGCTCGTTTCGGAAAAGGTCCCATGGATAGATGATTTGAGAAAACAGCTTTTTTTTGACAAGCTTACCGGATTATATAACAAAACCTATCTTGAAGAAGATTTTGTGACTGTTCTGAAAAAATCAGAATCATGTGCCGTGTTTGCGATTAAACCGGATAATTTCAAAATTGTTAATGACGAGTATGGACATGATGCAGGAGACCGTACGCTGCGGCTGATGGCGGATGCGGTACAGGACTGGCTTGGTGATACTGGCATGGGCGTACGGTATCGAGGTGATGAATACATTGGAATATGGCCGAATATTAACAAGGAGCAGGCAAAAAAACACGGTGAAGCATTACTGCAGTGTATCAGGGAAATTGATTTGAAAGAAATCCTGCAGCGAAATGATTTTTCACTGGTTGCCAGTATTGGATGTGCAGTATATCCGGAAGACGGTGGAGATGCTGCGGAAGTGAGCGCAAAGGCAATCGAATTGATGTTTCAGGCCCGGAATGATGGAGGAAACAGGTATTATGAAGGGGAGTAAGGAGCTTGTTGCTTTTCTAAAGGAAGTAATTGTTCTTGAAGATCTGGAACAGGGCGAATACAGCCAGATTGCAGAATATCTGACAAAATTGTCTTTCAATAAGGGAGCCACGCTCTTCAAGCAGGGTGATAAAGGCAATGAGCTCTATATTGTCCGGAGGGGACACGTCGCAAGCAGTATAAAAACAGCGGCAGGCGATGAAAAAGTAATTGCCGAGTTCGGTGCAGGAGATTTTTTTGGGGAGATGTCGATGATTGATGATGCTCCCCGCTCAGCGACATGCAGGGTTGACCAGGGAACAGATCTTCTCCGCATGAAAAAAGAGGATTTTTTCAAAATGATGAAGTCTTCTCCTCATATTGCGATTAAAGTCATGTATAAAATGCTCAACACGACAACTCATCGGCTGAAAACCACCTCGGGTTTTATTGCAGAAATGGTACGGTGGGGCAACGAAGCCAGCAGGCGTGCGATTACGGATGAAGTAACCGGTGCCTACAACCGACGGTATCTGGACAATGCAATCAAGGACTGTTTTTTGTCGTCACGGACATCCCGGAAAGCGTTTTCACTGGTCATGATGGATCTGGATTATTTCCGTAATATCAATGAAGCATATACTCATGAGGTCGGGAACAAACTGCTTTGCCATGTGGTTGCAGCCTTTAAAACCCACCTCCGGAAAGGCGATATTCTGGCCCGGTATGGGGGCGATGAGTTTACGATTCTGCTTCCCGAAACATCTTTAAAAGAGGCGTATGAGATTGCGGAAGCGATCAGAAGAGAAGTTGAATCAAATGCAATGAAAGGCGGGAAAAAGCATCCTGCACTTCATGTGACCACAAGTCAGGGGATAGCAGCGTATCCCGAAAATGCAGAGGATCTTGAACTCCTGAAGAATCTTGCAGACAGGGCTTTATACAAGGCAAAAGAGAATGGACGGAATAAGGTTATGACGGCTTCTTAAGGGCTTATTTTCATTTGAACAGGAATGTCTTTTGCCGCCAGGGCGCCTTCCCTGACAAGGGTGGCGGGTGTTGTTGATATATCAATAATGGTCGAGGGAACAGCATACGGCAAATTTCCGGCATCGACAATAAATCCGACTTTTGAATGAAATTCCTTTTTCATTTCTTCAATATCCCAAAGAAAATTCTTGCCGGATATATTCACGCTGGTGGAATACAGCGGCCGGTCAAGTTTTTCCAAAACTTGAAGCAGGAACGGATCATTCGGTATTCTGAACGCTATTTTGTCAGGAGAGCCGATTTTTGGAAAAAGAATGGTGAGTGGACCAGGCCAGAACTGCTGCAGTTCTTTCGGCAACAGCGTATCGGTGAATGTTTTTATCATTTCCATGGAGTGTGTAAGCATTAAAAACGGTTTTGTTTCAAGACGCCCTTTTGCTGCCCTGATTTTATTTTCTGTTTCCGGCGCTATACCAACAAGCCCGTAAATTGTGTCACAGGGAACAATTCCGATCATCTTTCTTTGTAATAAAGAACAGACTGTTGAAAAGTAATTCGGGTCTCTTGCAGAAATGATCATAATGAGCGTTTTTTCTTCAGATAGGAGAGCAGTCCGAAAACACAGATACTCACTGCAATCCCGATGATATGAAATACCGGGTTCGGCATTTTGCTGTTATGGCTGCGGCGAAGCAGGGAGCCGATTTGCTTTGCCGGTGTTCCGGTTGTTACACCTTCGATCCGGATGACTTGTTCTCCGGCGCTGTAGTACCCGAGTTTTCGGGCTTTCTGCCTGATTGTATCCGGGTTTGAGCTCAAGTCACGGAGGTCTATGGCAAGTTCATTATTAATTATCTGTAATTCGCCAATGTTCTCCTTGAGCATGTTGTAATATTCCTGTAATTGGAAATATTGAATAACGCCCCCTGTTCCAAAAAGCAGGGAAAAAAACATTGCAGCCGAGAATCCAAAATATATGCTTAACAGTAATCGCTTTATTATCATTGTTATAATGTACGGCGTATATTTTCCACTGCTTTATGGAAAAAAAGAAAAATTGGGGAAAAAAATGGAATTTGGATGAAATTTGAGGTTTTTTCTTTTTTAAAGAGAAATGATGTTTCTATTGACAAGTGAAAAGGTATTGAATTAGATTATTTTTATAAACGAAGAAAAAAAAATACCGATAAATAAGTATTACCGGAAGGTTGAAAACGTTTCCAGGAGAAACAAATGGCAAAAAAAACAGATAATGATGACCTGGAATTTCTGGGAGAAACAGAAAATCTTGAAGATGAAATTCTGAGTCCGGGGGAAAATACAGCCGGGGCCGGGGAGGACTCACTCGATAAATATGGTGTATGGGTTAAAGTGGAACCGGAAGATGTCGAGGGCGTGGAGCCGATGGAAGAAAAAGACATGGAGTTGGAAGATTTGTCATTTGAGGAAGAGCAGGCTGATACAGATGAAGATTCGCTTTCTTTAGACGGCGATTTTGACGATATAGACAATGAAAGTGAAGACCTTTCTTCCCTGAGTGATATGGAAGAGGAAACAGTTTCTCTTGATGATGGGGAAGCAGAAACAGAGTCATTAAATGGTCTGGATGATCTGGAAATATCCGAAGAGGAATCGTTGGAAAGTTTTTCACTGGATGAAGAGCCGCTTACGGAAACAGAAGCAGAATTTGAAGATGTTGCTTCCGACGAGGCCGCAGAAGAAAGTTTTGAGGAAAGCAGTATGCCTGAATTTGAAGATGAAAACCTGGAAGAAATTGAACTTGATGAAGTTGAAGATACTTCATTTGATAGCGGCGGTGAATCAATGGGTGAACCGACCGGTGATTTTGAGGAAATATCCCTGGATGATCTTGGCATTGAATTGAGTGAAGAAGAGCCGGTTGAATCGACCAAGCCAAAAAGAGAGATTTCTGCATCATCTGAAATAAAAACCGGGGAAGTTGCAATAGATGAACTGGATGATGATTTTCCCGCTCTGGAACTTGATCTGGATAATTCTCCGGGTGATGAAGAAGAGCTGGGTGATTTGACCTTTTCTGACAGTGAGGAAATGGAATTATTGGATATAGAAACTGAAGAAAGCGGATCAGTGGCAAGCGACCTTTCTTCTGAACCAGATGATTCAATGACCCTTTCTTCCGCAGATGAAGGACTTTCTGATTTTGAAGATTTGGAAGATACAGAAAGCCTGGACTCTTTCGAAGAGCTTCCTGAGCTTGAAAATGAAGCAGGGGAATCTGTTATACCGGATGAACTGTCTCTCGAAGAAGAAATGATTTCTCTGGAAGATGAAGAAATAGAAGTGCCGTTGTCAGATGAAACAACAATTGTCGAGCTGGAAGACGATATGGATTCAATTGACGGGAAAATTCAGGATATTTCCGGCGGGATGAGTATGGAATCGGAAGGTGCCCCGTCTTCATCAATACTTGAAAAAATAGAAAGTGAATTGCAGTCCATAAAAACCGAGCTGTCAGACTTGAAAAAAGAGCTTGGCACGCTTCGGTCAAAAACTTCCAAAACAGATTCATCAAAAAGCGACGATGATGACGCTGCAAGTTTTTTTGAAGAAGAAGAGGATGAAACAATTGCGTTAACCGGGGAGGAACTGGACAACATTCTCACGACAGCAGACATCAAGGAAGAAGAAAAAGACGAATCGGAGGAAGGCGTTCCCTCGCTTGATTCAGGATCAGATCTTGATCTTCAGGATGATATTATTTCCTATGAGGAAGACATGGATGAACCCATGGCACTTGATATGGACGATGAGTCCGCAGCTCCGGATATGCCGATTACTCTTGGGGATGATGAACTTTCACTTGATGGTGATATTTCTCCGGCGGGCAGCAGTTCTGATGACGATGAAATTGAAATTGAAATCCCGGAATTTGATGATCAGAATACTGAAGCAGATGGAGGAGATATCTCGCTGGAACCCGATATCGCCGATTCAGAAGAATTGAGTATTGACAGCGGATTAGTGGACGGGCTTGAAGAACCGGAGGATGTCCTGGAAAGCTTTTCTGATGATGATATTGGATCACTTGATCTTGATGATTCTTCCGGTGTTGAACCACTGGACCTTGGTACGACGGAACAGGCATCCGGGTACACTCCCGGCTCCCGTCGTGGAGAAAGCTCAATACCTTCGGGTCTGAAAGAAGAAATCAAATCTGTGTTAAGTTATATGGATCAGCTTCTGGAAGCACTTCCGGAGGAAAAAATTGAAGAGTTTGCAAAATCAGAATATTTTTCGATTTATAAAAAACTATTTGAAGAGCTAGGACTCGTATCGTAATACGTGAATGATGGGTACCCATGGGGCTTTTAACAAAAGCAGGTTCAATACGAATTGTCTTCACTCCCGGAAACGGTTTGCTGCAAAGAGTAATAACTTTATATCAAACCAGGGGAAATCATGATGACGTTTTTTCCGGGTATGAACCGGACAGCACCGGCCGCGGTCTCCTGCAAAAGTCACTCCTGATCTTCAAGTCGGGAGATTTTTCATCTATTGGACAAATCAGTCCCGGGAGGGGAATTGATTTTACAGACAAATCTGATATGCTTGCCCGTGCGGTGGCAGAATGCGCAAAAGATTTTTCATTCCCCTATGAATTATTTGTGTTATTGAAAAAAGAAATCAATATCAGGCAGGGCGTTTTATTTATTCACAGTCATATTGAAGATGTCTACCGTCCGTGGATCTATGAGGGTGTAAACAAAGCACTTGCCGAATCAATGCAGTTTACCCTTCAGGACCTGAACAAAACATGGGATGGAGAGGCAGTCCCTTTTTTACTTTCATCAGGACACCGGTTTATCCGCACAGGATCCTCTTCGTATATTTTTTCCGGCTACCCGGTTTGTATTCCCCTTTTGTCAGAAAATGGTTTTTCCGGGGCATTGGTTTTTTCATCACCGCAATGTAACAAAAATAATTTCCCGTCCTTCATACAGCTGTGCAATAAGGCAATGTGGGAGGTGGGCCACACCCTGTACCAGGTACGGGAGCTTCCGATACTGTCGCTCAGCCGGCCCGGTCATTCATATGACAGCGCCGAACAGGCGATCGCACAGCTCCAGTCGGGAATCGGTGATGTCGGCGCCGAACTCAATTTTATCACGTTTTCCCTGAAGGAATATTTTAGTGCGGTAGGTCGAAAATACGGGACAATCAGTATTTCCCGGCTTCGTGAAGACATTCTGCTTTTCTGTAATTCACTTCTGTTGTTTAATGGCGTGGCGATTCCACTCAGGGAGCAGGAAATACTGATTATTGTGAATACTTCGGGACTGTTTCGTCCTGAGTTGTTGCAGTTCCATTTGACACGGGCAATCAAAAATTATTTTCAGGGTCTCTTTGATTCAGTTGAAAATGGGCTGTTATTTACCGTGGCAGTATACCCGTCTGAAGAAAAATCATTGGAACAGATCCTTGCAGAATTGTAGAGTATGGCTCAGGTAATCAGTTTTTTTACTGCTGTTTCCGGCAAAAAAAGTGCCCGGATTTTTAATACAGGCCTTTTTTCAGGTTACGATCCCCAAAAAGAAGCAGTCCGGTTTGTTGCACAATCAATGGAAAATAAAAATCCGCATATTGTCGTGCTTCTTGGAGCCGGTCTTGGTTATACTGTTGAAGCGCTTCGGGCTCAATTTCCTGCCGTAAAAATTATCTGTGTATTTTATCATTCTGATCTGTATGAGCAGAGCGAAAACCGGGGCGAGGAGAGCTGGGCACCGCATTGCAGCGAACCTCTGGCTGCGTTTTTAAACCGGACTGTTTCAGAGGATGATCTGGAAGGACTTGAGTACCTTGAATGGCCTGCATGTGCGCAGGCATTCAGTGAAATCTCGAAACATGCGAATGAAGTACTTGTTCAGGTTGTTCGGGAAAATGCAGGAAATTTAATCACGACGGTAAAAAGCGGTCCGCGGTGGATACGCAATACGATTTATAATTTTATCAAACTTGATAATCCGTATGTTGCAGTGAATACCGGGAAAAAAAATACTGTTGTTATCGCAGCTTCGGGACCGTCTCTTGAGGCTTCCCTGCCGATGATTTCTTCATTCCGGAATCAAATTCACCTGTGGGCGCTGCCGTCATCACTGGCATTTTTTCGTTCGAACGGAATCACCCCCGACTGCGTGATTTGTACAGACGGCAATTACTGGGCACAAACACTTTTTTTCTTCGGGCATGAACCTGTTCCGGTAATTGCGATGCCCCTTTCAGCTTCAACGGGCATCGCCAGAAATGCAACGAACACAGTAATTTTTACCCAGGAAACTTTTTTTGAAAAAGCCCTTTTTTCGCTGGCAAATGTCAATCCAGTCAGGATTCCCTCACATGGAACGGTTGCCGGCTCGGCATTGTTATTGGCATTGCACAGCGGTTTCCAGTCTATCGTGTTCACCGGGCTTGATTTTTGCTATAGCGGCATTAAAAGTCATGTTCTTCCACATCCATTTTATTCAATGATTTTTCACGCATCGAAACGAACAGCTCCCTTTTTGCACCAAAGCTATGACCGTGCCCTGCTTCATGCCCCCGAGGTCCGGGGAGGAAAAGAAACAATCAGGACATCAGCCCCTCTGCGCGCATATGCGGGATCTTTTGCCCATCTGCCGATTCAGGCTGATACTGCAGTTTTCCGCTTGAATCCTTCATTAATTAATACACCCGGATTACCAGAAATATCCAGGGATGAGTTTGCCGGATTGATCAGAAAAGGAAACAGCAAGCCGGCCGGGCCTGATTTTTTTTGTTCCTCAAAATATCCTGAAGAATCAGAGAGATTGCGTGTTGTGAATCGGTTGATGGAAGGTTGGAAAAAAATACTTGAAGCGGGGAAAAAACAGCTTCATGATACCAATTCTGTTTCATGGATAAGGGAATCGGGGCAACTATCTGAGCTACTTACTTATCTGGCAGGCCAAAAATATCTTGAGGCGAAAAAAAAGGAGCGACAGGGGGATAATAGGCAATCTATTGAAAATGCCGGAGACAGTATGGATATTGCAGCAAATTTCGTTCATAGTATACACATGAAGACAGGAGAAAAAAAACAGGATGCCTGAAAATACAGTATACAGGCGAAATCTGCTTGCTCTTGCATTGCATAACAGTGTTTTGGCCCAGAAACTTTCGCAGGAGAGTTTTGACGACGAAACAAACTCATCTATCCGGTTTATTCAGGCCAAAACCGGGCATACTGTTCCCGTTATTGAAAAAAACGGAACCACACTGCCGCTGCATTCCACATTTAATCCGGAGCGGGAGGGGGAAAGAATCGGCGAGTTATATCTCGCTTCCGGATTTCTCGTCTTCTTCGGACTTGGCGCAGGGTATCATATCCAGCCCTTTTTGTCTTCGGATAAAGTAAATGTCATTGTCATTATAGAACGCTCTTTAAAGTTGTTTTCGAAGTTATTGGAACATATTGACCTTTGCCATATTTTTAATGATCACCGGGTCAAGGTTCTTGTTGATGCTACCATTCCAGAGCTCCGTGATTTTTTTCTGGCACATTACCTGCCGGGATTATTCGGTGATCTTGCAACAATTCCGTTGCTTCCAAGGCTGACAGGTGAAAAGGAATATTTTAAAGAGGTGGCAGTGTGTGTTGAGCAGACAATTAACACCATCGCCGATGATTACACGGTTCAGGTCAAGTTTGGAAAACAGTGGTTCAGGAATACGCTTCATAATCTGTTTACTGCAGAACATACAACGTTCACCCTTGCCCCACAGAAAAAAATAATCATTACAGGGGCAGGGCCATCGCTTGAATCTTCCATTAATAAAATAAAAATGCAGAAGAAGGGGCGGTTTCTGATTGCGACTGATACCTCCCTGCCTGTTTTACTCGATCATGATATTGTTCCCGATTGTGTTATCTCAATTGATTGCCAGCAGATCAGTTATCACCATTTTATCGGCGGATTTCCGCCGGACATTCCTCTTGTTCTGGATTTGGCCTCGCCTCCGATTCTGTCCCAGTTGTCAAACAGGGTCGTGTTTTTTTCCAGCGGTCATCCGTTTGCTCAATATATCAGTGCACACTGGCGAAGTTTTCCCGGAATAGACACAACGGGGGGAAATGTCAGCCATGCAGCTGTTTCACTCGCCGAACGGCTTGGCGCCCGGGAAATTATTCTGTACGGACTGGATTTTTCCTATCCGGCCGGGAAAACATATTCCCGCGGGAGTTATCTGTACAAATATTTTTATGGCCTGCAGTATAGATTTGATACGGTTGAGTCATTATTCGCCGCGTTTATATTCAAAAACAAGGGTCTCCTGACTGAAAAAATCGGAAGTATTTTACGGTACGTCCCCCGGCCATTGCTCACCTACAAGGAACGGCTGGAATCCGTGTTACACAGCAAAAATATCTCTGTTGTTCATGAACGGGTGGATGGGCTGCCATTGGCAGTGCAAACCGATTTTTCAGCGGAAAAACAGGACCGGAATATCAATATACTGTTCACTGCAGGGCCGGCAGAGTGCAGTGTGAAAGAATTTCTCCTGGAATATCGAAATGAAATCAGCAATCTCCCGGAGCCAAAAAATCCGGTGATCAATTATCTTTACGGCCTGTCCAGGGCTGAGCGGGATATCTGGATGACGCAATTCCCTGCTGTTGCTGCACTCCGTGATTATACAAAGGGGGCAGAACAGGACGGGGCCATGCTCCTGAAGAAAGTAAAAAAATGGACAACTGCAATTATTGATGCGGTAATTACCTGAAAAAGGAAATTCGACCGGCTACGGGGATTGTACTGGGTACATGATTCCGGCATACCCGACAAAAGAATCACCGGACGGGTATACATCATGGCTGGTATAATACGAAAGAAGCACTCCTTTTTCAGCACCGGCTGCCTTTGCATAAGAAGCCGCCGCTGCAGCACCCCCTGCAGAACAGGCCGAGGAATCTTCATTTGCTGCGTCGATGATATCCATACCCTCCATGCTGAGCATGGCAGCGATGATTTTTTTATCATTTTTTGTCTTTACCCATTGGAGGGGATCAGGCCTGCTTTCCGGAGGAGCGAATCCATAGTTGCTGCCATAGTGCGTCAGATCGGTTGATCCGAACACGGCTGTTTTTTTTCTGAATTTGGCTGCCGCGGCAAATAATGCTTTCCCCAGCAGAATGGCTTCCCTGGAAGGACTGGCGCGCAGCCAGATGATGGATGTTTCGGGAAAACAGTATTTAACCATAGGGAGCTGGATTTCAACGGTATTGTCCGCATAATGGTCTGGTTTGAGTTCGATTTCTGATTCAAGACAAGAGAGCATCTCCCGGTCCAAAAGGAGCGGCCCCAGCGGCGTTTCAAATTCATCCTCAAAGGCGGCAAGGATTCCCTGTCCGGGTGCCATATGACCGCCAATGATGACGCATGTGTCTATATCTTCCGGACAGGAAAGAAACACCTGGAGTGCGGCTTTTCCGGAAAATACCCAGCCTGCATGCGGGACAACACCACCGACTGCTGACTGCTTCGACAGGGGCAGATCTGCTCTTATTTTTTCGATATTTTGTATAGTGGATTTTTTGTCTGCCGGATACCAGCCGGCAGGAAGTACCCGTTGCCGTTTTTGCATAACAATACAGCAGTATATCAAAAAAAATAAAAAATGTACATGAGAGCTTTTCAAATAGAGAAAAAAGTGGCTATAATACGTGCATGGAAAATACACGGAAGCATATCATCACCGGATATGTATTATTTAGTCTTTTTTTCCTTGCAGGGATATTCGGCTACGGATTATTCCGCATCAACTCGAATACCATCGAAAAAGCGCACGAGATAGAAAAAACAATGGAGCTTTTCAAGACGAACCTGGAAAAAGAATTCGGACTGTCCGGTGCGATTGATTCCCCTGCAGTCGACAAATTATTTTTGGAATATCTTGAAAAAAAAGATGCACATATATTGGTTCTGGTTGTTTATTCACAGGATTCCAAAAATGCCGCCATATTGAAGGCAAAAGGCAAGTCTGCCAGATATCTCGAAAATTCGCGGACAACTAATTGGGATGCAAAACCGGATTATGATACCCCATTCGGGACAAATGTCTTTGAGTTGAAGGCGAACCTTGGATATCAGACAAGAAATTTGCCGGTCCGTATAGGCGCGGTTTATGTCAATTTCAGCGTACAGAATCTCCATTCCCTGATGTGGGAAATATTTTATATCTTCCTTGGATATTTTGTCCTTACCTTCATCATGATTATTTTTTTGGGTCTTGTATTTCAAAATACAGAACCGGCAGTCATTCATGAACTGCCGTTACAAACAGAACAGGTACACAGCCCCTCTTTTGACCAGTTTCATGATTCATTTGAAGACGATTTTTCATTTCCCGATCTTGGGCCTCCGCCCAGGTTTGATGTCGAACCCGGGCTGTCAGGTTCACCGCTGCCCATTGAGCAGGAAATATTCAATGATGATTATAAAAACGATTTTACTCCAGTCGGCAGCTCCGAAACGCAGAAAACCAGCGATTCTCTGTATAACAAAAATACCGGCTTTGTGAAAGCGATGTTTTTCAGGGAGCGGCTCGGCGCAGAGCTGGAACGGGCAGCCTCATTTGACCAGGATCTCTCATTGGTTTTTATTTCCCTGAATCTTGGCCAGGTCCATGATGATCAATTGATGGCATTATCCTCTGTGGTGCACAATTTTTTTACCTTTCATGATCTTTCATTTGAATATGGGAACAATATTATCGCCTGCATCGTTCCGGATGAAGATATCGATCTGGCGACCAAAACATGCGGGGAATTCAAAAATGCAGGCAATACAAAGGGGTTTGCAACCTCAATCGGCATTGCATCAAGAAATGGGCGGATATTGAGCCCTGATAGCTTGATTGGTGAAGCAGAAGCTGCCTTGAAAAAGGCCATGAACGCCGGTGAGAATAAAATTGTCGCGTTCAGGATTGATCCTGAAAAATACAGAAATGCCAACGGATAAAAAAACCCCGCTTCCGCGGGGCTTGTTTTTATTGTGCCTGCTGAATAATAAATGGTTTTGGCTGGATAAGCGAACTCAACGGCGGAACCACCTTTTTAAAACTCCACGACATTGAAGTATAGAAATAAGGACGCGCCGGATCGGTTATGTACAGAACTGAATTATTTTCCTTTGCGCGGCCGACGACTGATAATGTATGGTTTATCCCCCCCTTCAATTTCAGGGAGACGGTCGCCAATGGCATTGCCGTATTTATCGGATATTGATCCGGATTGACGAGAATATCTTCTGTTCTGAAATCATAAATAGCATACAAGAGCTGATTGACTGCATCCATGGAGAGTGTCGCAGAGGGATCACCGGCAACAGTGAACTTTGACCTGTTTTCCGTTCTGGTGTGCTCTATTGTATATGCGGTGAGTGTGCCCATTTTTGCGAGATCCAGATTTCCCGTCTCGTCGAAGGCGAGTGTACTTCTGATCGATATCGCCTCAAGATCATTGATCGCAACTTGTTCCTGAATAAATTTCTTTGCCGCCCACTCGCGTGTTCTGCTGGTAAAAACAATCCGGTCAGCGGTCTGGATGACCTCATCGGAATTGTTCAGCCTGACATACTCGGAAATGCCGTCACTGCCGGACTTTCCAATATATATGTCTATAAGGACGTTTTCATCCTGCGACAACACTGTGTGCACCGCATTGACCGGATCAACTTCGAACTGGGTCCAGGTATCGGGGAGTTGTGAGGCGATCCTGTTTTGTTTGATGGAGGTAACGCTTTTCAGTAATTGTTCGATTTCCTCATTATCACCGGGAAACTCTTTTCCCTGTACCACAACATTCCATTGGTCGCCCGTTTTTTTCAGGGTAATAGAGCCGTTTTTATCGGTAATCGTGACCAAGTTTATCTTTCCGGCATCAAGTTCCGGAAACAGTGCAACGGTCGTGGCACCGAATGTCGCGTTTGAAATAACCAAACCGGCGATGTATAAAAGAATAAGGCCGCCAATAATAGAGCCGAAAATGATCACCTTCTGTTTAAATTCCATAATTGTGTCTCCTGCGCTTTCGTTACTCATTCTTTGCTTTTTTTCGTAGCATGTATTTGATAATGCCAAATAACACAACGAGAAGCGGAATGATGATAAGATTAAAGTACGTGGCAAAACCTGCAGCTGCTTCAGCCTCTTCGGGCTTTTGTATTTTACTTAAAGACGAGTCGCGGCTTGCCCGGGTTTTAATGGCAATAAGGTCTTCGGAATTTGTCAGCCACTCGATACATGTTTTGAAATATGAAAAATTGCTCCAGTAATAATTTGATCCCTGGAGTCCCATCAAATCGATGGTGGCCGGGTCAATAAAGTTGGAACTTCCCACGACAATAATCCGGGAGGGAATGCTGTTGTAGACTGCATTGACTCCGGAGTCTTTCTTTGATTCAGGAAGCTCCCTTCCCTGGAAAAAACTGGGAAAACTGCCGGATAATGCCACAACAAGCGGCTGGGAGGCAGCGGATGGCGAGAGGGTTTGATACAGATTCGCGGAGTTTTGCGGATTGATATCCAATTGATCCTGAACCCGAACACTGGCTGCAGAGGAGGAAGTGAGCGGCTCAGCCTTTACACCAACAGGCGGGACAAGTTCTATGGGGCTTGCCCATTCAAAAACAACCGGCGCGAAGTTTGCCGTGATGGGATTTTCCTTTGAGGCGTATTCTGCGAATGTCCTGAAAAAATAATTGTAGACATATGACTGTCTTCCATCATGAATCGGTGCGAATGCATCATCGCCTTCCATAACCAATGCCGGCGGTATTTTTGCGCCATACTGTTCAAGCATTGTAACGAGGTTGGAATCCATATGGGGAATCGCCTGTCCCTGCTGCTGCATGATGAATACAGAATCAATCGAGAAAAATGCTTTCCCGCCCCTCATAATATACTGGTCAATCTCGAACAGTTCAGATTCGGTAAAATCCGGTGTTCCCACGATGAACAACGCGTCAATGGAATCCGGAATGGATTCACCGGGATTGAACATTTCAGCGGTAATGGCGGGTTCAAACTCCGACTGGAGGACAGATTGAAATGTGCTGTTGTTCCAGTTCGGTTTGTTGATGATATATCCGACTGTCTTTTTCTTGTTTTCAATTATAGAGAGAATAAAAGCAGTCAAATTGTATTCGAGCGTCTCAATTGACTGGATACGGGCAATGGGAATTTTCTTGTCCTGATACTCAATCAGGAGTCCTGACGCTGCCAGAAACACATATGCGGAATCTTTTCCGGATTTTTCACCGGCATCCCAAATATAGATTCCGTTCGATCTTGCCTGATTTTCAATTTCCGCACTCGAGCCGGGATCAAGGACGGTGAGTTTCACTTTTCCTTCCGAGCTGGCGGCATATTCTTTCAGGATATCCTCTATTTGCCGGAATATGACGTTTGATGTCTTCAACTTTTCCGCCAAAAAATAGGTGATGGTCAGCTGATCGGGCAGCCGGCGCATGATTTTTTTTGAGCTTTCCTGAATGGTGTACACTTTGGTCTCGGTAATATCCAGCCGGGCGGAAAATATTGTAGAGTTCATTGCAACGAGTATAAGCACTGCAATGAACATGAATGTTATTATCAGGGTTTGTTTTTTCTTGTTCATCGGGAATCTCCTCATGACCATTTCTTGAATATGAGTGTTCTGGTATTCAGATACAGAAAAAAGACACTCATGATGATATAAAACAGCAGATCCTGGGTATCAATCAATCCGTTGCTCAGTGTTTCATAATGAGTTCGGAATGAGAACCAGCCGACGAATCCGGCAATTGCCGGGACCGGAATCGCCTGTTGTATGAAATCGGTGACGATAATGATAAAAAACAGGCTGACAGTACTCAAAATGAATGAAATAATCTGGTTTGTCGAAAGCGCGGAAATGAATAATCCGAGAGAGATACATGCGGCGCCAAAGAATACAACACCGATATACTGGCCTATTATCTGACCCCACTCAAAATCTCCCAAAGCGCTCAAAGCGAGCGGAATGGGAAGCGTGAGGACCAGCATGGCAGTCAGCAAAATAAACGGTGCAATAAACTTTCCGATTACCAGCTCAACTTCCCGGAATGGAAGCGTGAGCAATATCTCATCGGTCCGCATTTTTTTTTCTTCTGCCCAGCTGCGCATGGTCAGCGCAGGGATGACAAACATAAACACAAAGGGAATAACGCTGAAAAAAATCAACAGATCGGCTGCATTACGGTCAATAAAACGCTGGATAAAAAAAAGCCAAACTGACATGAATACAAGGAATAATCCCGTGATGATGTAGGCAACCGGGGAGTTGTAAAATCCATTTAGTTCCTTCTTCGTGATGGTGAGAATGCGTTCGAACATGTTACGCCCCCTCTCTGGTGAGTTTGGTAAATATTTCTTCAAGACTGATCCGTTCGGGAATCATGGAGATAATAATATGGCCTTCGCGAACCGCCCAGTCAAAGATTTCCTTTTCAGCCGCTTCTTCGTTTTTCAAAGCCACTTTCAGAAAAAACTTGTCATCAGGCCGGGTTTCGCTTGAAATGACCTTGTCAATGCTTTCACACTTCGCCAATGACTCTGCGATGCCATCGGTACTTTTTACTTTCAATGTCAGTGCCAGTATTGCTTCTCCGCGGAGTTCCTGGGCAATTTCCTCTGTGGTGCCTTTTGCGATGATCCTGCCTTCATTGAGTATCAGGACTCTGTTGCACATGGCTTCCACTTCTTGCAGGATGTGCGTGGAGAGCATGATGGTTTTTTCTTTTCCCATTTTGGATATCACATCCCTGATTTCAATAATCTGATTTGGATCGAGTCCGGATGTCGGTTCATCGAGTATCAGTATATCCGGGTTATGAATAATCGCCTGGGCAAGGCCGACGCGTTGCCGGTATCCCTTGGATAATTCGGAAATATCCCGCTGAATGACTTTTTCAAGGCCGCACTCATCAATAACCCGCTCGATCTCCTGCTTTTGTCTGTTTTTCCTGACTAGACGGGCATCGGCGATAAAAGAAAGATATTCCAGAACATTCAAATCATCGTAAAGCGGGGTGCTCTCGGGAAGAAACCCGATGATGGTCTTCGCTTCAACAGGATTTTCCACGACGTTATAATTGCCGAGGATCGCAGTTCCGGATGTAGGATACATGTAGCCGGTGAGGATTTTCATGATGGTTGTTTTTCCGGCTCCATTCGGACCCAACAGCCCGACGATTTCACCTTTTCCGATGTTGAAATCTACCCCTTTTACTGCTTCAAAATCCCCATAATTCTTGACGAGATTTTTCGCTTCAATCATAGGCACTCCAATGTATTTAGTTTTCTAAGCCAAAAATTTTATGTTTTTACTGAATGATGCTTAGATGATTGTTTTTTACTGATGCGGATAATAAGATATAAATTCTCACCGGTTTGGTCAAGGTGAGGGCGGCCACCGGAATTATGGTTTCAACATGGTTGCTTAACTAAAACGGGGGGAATAAAATTATTCCGGATTGGGGACGTCAATGATCTGCCGGTCATGGGTGAGAAATGTTTCCGGGAATATTTCCTGTGCTTCGCTTAAAAGCTGCTGCAGCTCCTTTTTTGTATAGCGCGGGCTGTAATGAATAAGTCCCAGAGACCGGACATGCGCCTTTTCGGCAATATGGGCGGCTTGTGTTGAAGTGAGATGTTTTTTTTCAAGCGCGCTTTCCTGGAGTTCCCGGGTGAACATGCCTTCACAGATAAATAAATCAGAGTTTTTTACTTCATGTGCAATAGAATCGAGATGCATGGTGTCGGTGACAAAGCTGAATTTTGTTCCACTCCGTTCAGGGCCCATCACAGCATCCGGGGATACAGTTTTTCCGGCATTGTTTTTCACCTGCTTCCCCTGCTGCAGCTGGGACCAGAGCGGGCCGCAGGGGACACCCAGGGCTGTGGCCTTCTCTGGATAAAAAATGCCCGGCCGGACTGTATCTTCAACCGTGTATCCAAGGCATGGCTTTGAGTGCTTCAGCGGAAAGGCGCGTACCTGATAATCGGGGGTTGAGCAAACAATCCCGCTTCCGGAAAGTTCTGTGACGATAATCTCATAATTGATGTACATATCAAGAATGGTTTTGCTGGCTTCGATATATTCTTTTATTTTTGGCGGTCCGTAAATATATAGCGGCTCATCACGCTCAACCTGAGAGGAGAGCATGAGAATACCGGGGAGCCCGGTAATATGGTCGGCGTGGGTATGCGATATAAAGATTGAGGAAATCTTTTTCCACTTGAGATTGAGCTTTTTCAATGAAATTTGAGTACCCTCGCCGCAGTCGAAAAGCAGGAGCTCTCCTTCTTTCCGGTAGAGTACCGAGGTGAGAAAACGGTTGGGGAGGGGCATCATCCCTCCGGTTCCCAGTATAAATGCTTCAAATGCCATGAAAAACCTTAATCAAGAGAGTTGTTTTATTTCCTGCTCAAGCATCGATTGAAAGCAGAGAAAAATGAAGTCATGAATTTTATTTCTGACCGCAGGAATTATTGTGCCTTGATCAAAAATAATAATATACACATCGTAATCATTTTGCCGATGGTCAATCCGTATCACATGCCCGTCCACTTTACAGCGAATTCCCCGTAAAATCAACTGAATATCCTTGAGTAACAGTCCAACTTCAACTTTTGGGGGGACATCTTCAAAGTAACAGGCAAAACCGGCTATACTGATATCCAGAATTTTTCCGTTATACCTGCTGCCTCCATGATAGAGATTAAAGGTGTCAATGCGGGAGTTGCACATCCCCCGGACGAACCTCCGTCTTCCCCGTGCTTCATTTGCATCGAGAGTACGCAGGATAATATCCCTGCATTTTTCTATGGATGTCTTCAGGCGTATATAGCCGCACGTAATTCCCATCTCGAGAAGGTATTTTTCGGTGAGTGCCTGGTTACGGTCAAAATAGGTGAGAATCCCGATTCCTGTTTCTTTTGTGTCGGGATTGGAAAGAATGTCCTTGATATACAGTTCCCATTCTTCCTCTTTGAGCCGTTCTTCAATATTGATAAAAACAATTGCATTTTTGTTGAGGCGGAGCAGTTTTTTTAATGCCAGGTGATTATCTATTATATAGATTTCATATTCATAACGGATGATTTCCTTGATAAGGTCTTTCACCATCTGGTTTGGGTAGAGGAAATAAACTTTCCGGCCTGTCATCATTGGGGCACCTTTCTATGCCTATTTTACTTATTTTTCAATTTTATACCATAAAGTATAAATAAAATCGAAATATAATGTAGTCAAATTTTTATGAATTGAAAAGATGAAAAAGGTGTCTGTTTTAGCCGCCAGCATCACCTTGACATTATCTCTTGGAGCAGTATTTTTTATTTGTCGGGCATTACTGCGGTACAAACAAAAATTGGCAGTACAAAACAGGCATACTGCTTTTTTATAAGAAGGGACTGAATGGAAAAAAGAAAAATATACGGAAATACCATCAAAGAACGACTTCTTGCGAGTAAACGTGATAAAATGCATCAGTTTTTACTCGCGGATGGACAGATCCGGGGTGTTATTGTTCATGGGACAAAACTTGTGAATGAAATGCGCACCAATCATGAGCTCGGGATCCTGGAAACCATGATGTTGGGATATGGCTATCTTGGAACTCTGCTGTTGAGCTCCAGCCTCAAGGGAGAGGAGCGGGTTGTGCTGGAATTGTCGTGTGACGGTGCTTTGAAAGGAATGTCTGTAGAGGCAAATACCTTCGGGGAAGTCCGGGGCAGCCTGAAAGTAAAAAATATTCCTGTTCACGCACCGCTGGAAACTTATGATCTTTCCCCATTTATTGGAACAGGGATTCTTTCGGTGACAAAGTTTTTACACGACAGAAAACAGCCGTTTTCCGGAAAAGTTGAGTTTACTTCCGGGAGTTTTGCATACAACCTTGCAATGTATTCTCTTGAGTCTGAACAGATCCCGTCTTCTTATTCCTTGAGTGTCTGTTTTGATTCAGAAGCGAGTGTGACCGGCGCCGGCGGTTTGCTGGTACAGGCCATGCCCGGCGCAGACCCTGGTGTCATCACCGGGATGGAATCGATTGTGAACGAATTGCCCCCGATTGGAAAAGAATTTTCCGAGTCTGTATCTGCTGAAGGGTTTGTTCTCCAGAATTTTGCAATGTTTGATCCCCAATTTATTGCCGAGCGCCGGATCGTGTTTTATTGCCACTGCTCACGGGAAAGGTTTTATCGGTTTTTAAGCTGTCTTGACAGGCATGAGCTGTCGGATATTGCAGAAAATGGGCCCTTCCCGGTTGTCCTGACCTGTCATAACTGTAATACAAATTATAAGTTTGCACAGAATGAAATAACTTTGTTATTATAATTGCCGGTTTTTTGACTGAATCTTTCTTTTATATTTTAAACCGTGCATGCATCAGTATAATATTTTCCATTGCCATGTTAGAATAAAAGGTAACATCAAAATAACTGGATATTCCCATTATAAAGGTTTGTTCTTCGTTCAGGAAAAGCTCAATTCCTGCCATTCCATGTGCACCGGGAGCAAATGTAATGTCGGTAAAGAACACATTTGTAATATTCTGGTAATCAATAACATCAGCACGGTAATACACTCCGCCACCCAATATGACACCGAATGTGTCTGCAATTTTGAAATTTACGGCTGCAGTTCCCCGGAATTTTATAGAGTGGAAATGGACATTCGCGAGGACCGGAGTATTTCGTGCAAAAGAATAGTCAAATCCGGCTGCCAAATGTAAATCCATGGCAAAAGACCCGCTGTTTAGTAATGGGAACCCGAAAGTAAATGATTGTTCGAAATTGAATTGCGGAACAAGATAATCCTTCCATTCATGCATGAATATAAGGAAATACCCCATTCCAATCTGATACCCGAAAATACGGGCTTCTCTCTTTTTTGCGGCATCTATTCCATCACCGGGTTCTCCGGTTCCGTCACCCTCTGTCCCGGTACCCGCAGGGATTGCAGTTCCACTCTTGAAAACCGCCTGAATTTCGGTGTTGAGTTTTTCGGCAATTTTTTCAAGAAATACATCCGCACTGTTGGTGATTTCAGAGTAGCTGATTTGCCGTAAAATAGAGTTCTGGCTTTTACTGTAAAGGGAAAGTACGGCATAATAGGTACTGTTTGTTGTATCAATGGATATTGTTCCAAACACAAGGTATTCAATTTTTTCATAGAAACAGACAACCGATGCTTCAAGTTTTGAGGAGATGATCCTTCGCGACAGTATTTTCAGGGAAGCAGGGGATAACTGGGGAAGTGTTTTATAGGACACAGCAGGTGTCGCGAAAGCGACAATCTTGTCAAAAAATGCTGAAGAAATGTTTTCAGCCTCGGCCCGGTCAATTCTGCCCGCACCAAGGGACAAGGGTTTTACTTCCAAAGGAGCAATTACTATATTTTCTGTAAATGCCGATATCAATAGTATGAATGAAACAATGCTCAGTGTGATTATCTTCTTCATTGTATATATATCCTTTGTCCCTTTATTATTATATGTCCATTTTCAACAAAATTCAAACAAGAATTGCAATTTCTCAAAAGTCTCTATTTCGGTTGATTTTTTGAAGAAATTGGTATATCATTAATTATCGGAGAGAATAATAATTATGAAAAGAACAGTATTAATTTTATTTTTCTGCGTGTTGTGTATGTCTGTTTTTCAGGGCTGCGGACTTGACGGAAAAGTGTTCGTTGCCGTGCATTATTTTCAGAATGATCCGGCAAATGCTCCGGATGTTATTACATCAGATATAACCAATCTTCCCGCGTTTGCGTCCCTCACCATGGGGAGATATTATGAAACCTTTCCAGGTACATACAATTTTCAGACGACATTTGGTGCAGCAAATTATCCGGCAACCTTTGTTCTGACCGCAAAATCCACACCGATTGGTATCGAAAATACCTATTATGATATTGTATGTTTATACGATACGACACCGGTAATCGCTGAATTTCCAAATTATTAATTCTTCTGCCCCCCTCCCATTTCTGCTTATCAGGTGATGGTTGCTTATATATATCCATCGCATTACCGGGAAGTGATTATTTCCTTTTGCCGTATAAATAGTTTGACCGATAATAAGGGTTATACTGTATAAACATTGGAAATAATATTTGAGTAAACCGAAACATACCACATTCACTGGGGTTTTTTTAAAAGATACTGTTCATTCTACTCTTCTGAATATTGCTGGACGAAGTGTCGGATTTTTTATTCCGTTTTTTGTCGCAGCCTGGTTTGGCGTATCCGTCGGGATGGATGCGTTTTATATTGCATTCGGAGTTATCCTTTTTTTGTCGAATATATTTTTTTCCACCATTTCCAGTGTCATAGTCCCTGCGCTTGCGGGGATGCAGTCGAACAGGGGAGAAGAAGAAAAATTTATTGGTTCTCTCTTTGTGTCGAGTTCTGCGCTGTTTGTCGTTGTACTGGCGTTTTGTGTCTTTATCTGGACAGGGTTGGGGCTGGCCTTTCCTGATATCAAATCAGGTTTTTTAACCAGTATTTTTGTATACATTCTTGAAATGATCCCTCTTGGGCTGTTTGTTGTGTGGGGCGGGATCATGGAGGGAATTTTTTTTTCCCGAAAGGTGTTCCATTTGCCTCCCCTGTCTCTGCTGATTCGAAGCGCTCTCATTATTGCCTGCATTTTTTTTATGAAAGATATTTTTGGTATCCATGCAATCGGGATCGGATATATTGCCGGTGAGGGGATCCGCTTCCTTTTTTTACTCATCGCCTCACGAATCAGAAAGTTGTCGGCTGTTGTTTTCGGATTTCATTTGTCAGAGAATTTCAGAATATTTTTAAGAACGGCGATTTTTCAGATTATCGGTATCACCGCACGGGCATTCCTTCCGGTTATTGACCAGGTTATGGCATCGTTTATTGGCAGGGAAGGGAGTGTGTCCCTGCTTTATTATACAGACAGGCTTTTTAATATTCCGGTAATTTTTTTGTCAAGCGGCCTGATGGTGACGCTGTTATCTTATTGGAGCAGTGATTATGCTACTATTCCAGAGCATTCATTACGGAAAGATATGAATAAGGTCATTCGTGTTGTTTCTGTAATCGGTACTCTCCTTACCGCCGCAGTCGTTTTTCTGTCGGGATACTTTGTTCCTCTTATTTACGGTTATGGAAAAATGACCGCGGAGGATATTGATACGATCAAGAGCCTTCTTGTATTGTATTTTATTGGCTTTACACCGGCTATGGCAAGTCAGATATTTGCCCGTGCATTTACTGTCATGGGAAAAACGAAATACATCATGATTACTGCGCTTGTGTTGTTTGTTGTCAATATTCTGGGGAATCTGATTTTAATTCAGTTTATTGGAATTTACGGTATCGCTCTTTCAACCAGCATTGTCACATGCACCGGTGCCGCAGTACAGGGGGTATTATTTTACCGGCTGACGAAAATCAGAATGATAAAATCATATAAATTTGTGAAATGAGTAAGAATATTATTATATTTAGTATATTGGAGAGGAGAATAGTTCATCGAATATTTTGCAAATTTGGCGAAATGGATGTACAATAACATTAGATGATGAAACAAAAGCTTTTTTTTGTACTTATTTGTGTGTTCGCGTCCCCGTTTTTGGTCTTTTCGCTTGAGGTGAAAGCCGGGAATACCAAAATTGACCTCTATGAGGACCTGGGGAGGTTTAACATTTCTTCGATGATTAATGAGGAAGAAGAATCTTTTTATTATTTTCTGGATTCAAAAGACAGAAGAACCTCGCTGGTCAGTATTAAAATAGACAATACAATCCACATTCTTGGAGAAAGCCCGGGTTTTGAAGGCCAGGCAGAGGAAACCGGTTTTGGTGCACGTTATGTATGGTATTCGCGTGACGTTCTTGTTATCGAGGAGTTTACCATTATTTCTGCATCGGAGGTCATGTTTTCGCTTTTTATCGCAAATGTTTCCGGCCGTGATTTGAAAATCGGAGCAGTATACTTATTCGACACTTACCTGGGCGAAAGCAGCCCGTCGCATTTTCAGACTGATCTGGGTACCGGTGTGGTTTCTGAAACAGTGCATACAAAGCAGAATCCTGTTGCATATTGGAGTACAACCACTGCATCTGAAAATAATCCCGAGTTTATTGTGTTTACCCAGGGGAAAGGGATTACCGATCCTGACAGAATTGTATTTGGAAATTTATTCCGGTTAAAGAAGGATTTATGGAAAACCCCGGTAAAAACAGGCACGCTCCTTCTTGATTCTGCAGTTGGACAATATTATGATCCCGTCCTGGTCAAGGCAAATGAAGAACGTAAAATTGTGTTTGCCCTTCGAAGTGAGGGATTTGCCCTGGCGTCTGATATCCCGCCCGATACGGACGGGGCGCTTGCAGACAGCGGAAAAAACAAAACATCAACAGATACATCAGGAAATACCGGTGTGAATCCCGCTGATTCAACGAAAAATCCAACTGTAACGGGAAAAGAAAAAGACATTGGGTATGAAAATATGCGGCTCAAAATGAGTTTGCTCAACAGCCTGGTGGAAGAGCTGAACCGGCGGCTGGAAGATGGAGCGCAGTATTCTTCAGAAGAACGGGCACGGTTATGGAAACTCCTGGAGCGATTGAGCACCATGTCTCCCAAAGAGTATCTGGAACTTGCAGACCAGATGGATCAGGTGAATGCAATTTTGATTTCTATAAACGAAAAATTGAAGCGCGGTGCAATTGTCTCGGAAAGTGATATCGAAGTTCTTGATGCGCTTCTTCAAAAGTAAAATTCCCCATACTTTGATTTAGAAGTCTCCTCTTTATGGCGATAATTAACAAAATAATTGTATTTGATATTTTTGAATTAATTGCAAAAATGATTTATATTAATGATAAGAGGGATAAGTGAGACGGACAATCAGCAAGTTTATTTTGGCATTTTTCATTCATGGGATTATTTGTATATCTGTCTATGCCGGTATTATTCAAGGGTTGTCATTTACCCTGTTGAGCAATATGAATGCTTCACTTGTATTGTTTACTCATATCCTGATTGCGGTTTATTATTTTGTTTTCATCTGGGCTGACCTCTATAAATATGATTATAATTATTTTTTAAGTTTTTCGACCCGTATTATTTTTCGCAGTCTTGGCTATATGGTTGGCTTTGTTTTTATTTCAATAGCATTTTTCTATTTGCTGGACTATTCATTCTGGAAAGGGAAGATATTTGTTTCATTGCCAGTTGAACAGTATGTTTTCATGATCATAATCCTGTTATTTATAAACAGTATGTTCTTTTTGTTATTGTATCTTGTAAAGATCCAGTGGATAAGGCATCTCGTCAGTCTTGGCTATCTGAAGAAAAATACAATCATTTTCGGGAATCCGGATACACGATTTCCTACAGACTACGTGCAGACAGGCAATCCAACAAAATCATACAAGGGAACAATTTTCAAGAATGACGGGAGATGGTTTTTCAAGAATGCCGACAACAGGGTACAGATAATTCAGAATTCAAAAATAACGGAGCTTATTTTCAAACTTCAGATAAGCGAAGTGATAATCTTTCTTTGCCGGGAACTGTCAAAGCATGATATATACCGTCTGGTAGATTGTCTTCGTGAAAACAGTATTTCTTATTCCCTTGTCCCCGATGTGAAAAAACTGGTACAGCAGAAATTCTGGCAGTCGAGTTTTTCCTATATCCCGGTAATAGAAAGATATTCAACAAACAGGGATTCATTGACGCAAATCACCATAAAAAGACTGCTTGATATCATTTTCGTTTCTATCTCACTGTTACTGGTTGTTCCCATTGGGTTTGTTTTGGCAATAATGATCAAACTTGAAGATGATGGGCCGGTGTTTTATATCAGACACAGGGTGGGAAAAGACGGGAAACTGATCAAATTCCTGAAATTCCGTTCCATGCGGATCAATGCCGAGGCGATGAGAGAAAAACTGATGCAGTATAATATCCGGATCGGCGGGCCCTTGTTTAAAATGGAAAATGATCCCCGGATTACCCGGGTCGGCAGGTTTATCCGGCGGTTCAGTCTAGATGAACTCCCGCAGCTGTTGAATGTCCTGAGGGGAGATATGAGCCTGGTTGGGCCGCGGCCGCATTTAATTTCTGAAGTAGAAGCTTATAACAGTAATGATTTGCTCCGGCTTGAATGTATACCGGGGATTACCTGTTTTCCGCAGATCTACGGCAGGAGTACCCTGAGCTTTCGCAGCTGGATTGATCTGGATTTGTCATACAGAAAAAACTGGTCAATCTCTCTTGATATGAAGATTTTATTCAAAAGCATATTAATTGTAGTATCACCTATAATCAATAAAACCCTGTACTAGTGAACAGGCTTTACACCAGGGTTTTATTAATGAATAATCGTAAAGATTCTGCCGATTATCAAAATGGACAGGAAAAAGCAAAAAAAAATGGAATGCTATTATGTACAATGGGATAAATCGCCGGAAAGAAGATGAAGGGATAGACCTTATCCGCATTTTTTTTACGCTGGTTAAATACAGACTGTTTATTGTCATACTCACTGCCAGCGGGGCTTTGGTAATTTTTTTATATGTGCTCATCACCTCCATATTGCCTCCCGAATCGAGCATGATGCCGGATATATACCGGTCACATGCTATTGTATCGATCAATCAGCGTATTTACAGTGATATTTTACAGGCGTTTTTCAGTCCGGCACAAAAAACAAGCCTGGGATCCGGTTTTAACCTGTTGACCCAGAGTTTCAGTTATGGTGAATACCTTATTAAAATCCTCAAAGGAAAAACCATTCTTGATCTTGTTGGAAAAGAATTTGATATGGCAAAACGGTACAAGGTGAGGGCAGACAGAACCGCGAGCATGCGGGATGCCATCCGCAGGCATTTAAGCCTTGAATTCGATGAGAGCACCCTCACTGTCACAGTGAGTTATGATGATTATGATCCTGATTATGCACAAAAGGTCGTGGACAAATTTGTCGCCCTGCTTGGTGACCGGATCCTGAATCTTAAGGAAGCAATGAGTATTGAACAGAGTGCCTTGCTCGACAAAAAACTGGAGGAAGTGCGGCTTCAGGTTTCGTTGATTGAACAGAAGTTGAAAAGGCTTCAAACCAGATATGGTGTCATCGATATTGAAAGTCTGATATCGGAAAAAACAACAATTCTGGCAAATTTACGGTCAGAGTTGATAAAGAACGAAGTTGAGATAAGAACATATTCCAATTTTTCTTCGATTGAAGACCCGACCTTGCAGAAACTGAAAGCGGAGCAGGAAAATCTTCGCAGAATGATTGCGGAAATGGAAGCGGGATATATAAAAGAGACAGGAAGGGATTCAGGCTCGTCGGATATACCGGATATCGTGATTGAATATTCTCACTTGAAGGGCGATTTGGAGATCCACAAGCGGATCTATGATATTCTTCTTCAAGAGAATGCATTGGCAAAAATAAGGGTTTCGATCGAGGGTGAAGAACCGATTTTTCAGGTGCTTGAAGGAGCAGATCTGCCGGATACAAAAATCGGGCCGAACAGGGCAATGCTTTGTATAATAGGTGCGGGGATGATATTCGGATTGAGTTGTCTTCTTGTACTGCTTTACAACTATTTAAAAAAAATTGGATTGTTTCCAATCGATTTTAAAAAGTGGGATAAACAATGAAAAAGAAAATTATTTTAGCCATCATCATGCTCGGCGTTACAACTCTGGCATTTTCTGAAATCAACTCAGCGGGAGCAGGGGATAGTGTTGTTTCAAATGAAAAAAGAATTCTTCTTGCAAATTCAGCGACCGATTACCCGGTAACCCCGGGAGACGTGTTTCAGTTGTCATATTATACTGCCAACGGATTACAGCAGTTTGAATTTGTCATCCGGGGAAACTCTTTGACGAATGTTTCTTTCTTTGGAAAAATTGATACCACGGGGATGACCTATCTGTCTTTAAGTGAGTTTTTGGAAAAAAAAGTGACTGCTGCATACCGTGACAGCCGTCCGGAATGCAGGCTTGTCGCGACGGGTATTTTCTATGTTGTGGTGACCGGGGAGGTAAAAAAAACCGTCCGTGTGGAATGCTGGGGACTGTCACGGCTGGAGGATATTGTCCTGGACTGTGCAACCGAATATACATCACTTCGCGAAATAGAAGTAAAGGACAAGGCGGGAAAATCATCGATATATGATCTGTTTCTTGCAGAACGGCTCGGTGACCTTTCTCAAAATCCCTTTGTCCGGGCAGGTGATACGATTATATTGAAAAAAACTGACCGACGGGTAACACTTGATGGAGAAGTTTTGCGGCCTGGAGTATATCAGCTGAAGCCAAATGAAGGGTTGAAAGAGCTTGTTTCTCTCTATGGGGACGGAATTACAGAGAGTGGGGATCTTTCGCGCGTGCGGATTGTCAGAAGCAAAGCAGGAGGGGAGTATTTCGGACAGACCCTCTATGTTGATGCCACCGCGGCGAATTCAGATAAAACATCTTTGGAAAATCTTGATATGATTTTTATACCGGACCGAATGGAAACGGTACCGGTGGTGTATGTGGAAGGAGCGGTGAAAAATACAAGCAGTACATCCAGTTCGCAAAAGTCCGATTCCGGGAAATTTATTCACCGCTTTTCAGAGGGGGAGTACGTTTCGACATTAGTGAAAATGCTTGAGAAGGATCTGCTTCCGGATGCAAATTTAAAAGATGCTTATATCATCAGGATTTCTACAAATGAAACAATTCCGGTTGACCTGGAACAGCTCGTCTATGGCGGGGTCACAGACACCGATGTTTCATTAAAACCCTATGACCGAGTGATGATCCCGCTGAGGCAGTTTTTTGTTACGGTGAGCGGAGCGGTCCGTATTCCGGGCCGGTATGCATATGTTCCAAACAGAAACTATCAATACTATCTTAATCTGGCTGGCGGCACCGACCCGGAAAAAAACTCGGGTGAAAAGGTTTTCATTACGAATGCGAAGGAAGAACCGCAGCCTTTGCATCGTCCGATTGAACCGGAAGATAAAGTGTATGCCGAATACAATAATGCCCTGTATCATGTGAACCAGTGGAGCTTTGTCATCACCACCGCAGTTTCTGTGACTGCACTGGTGGTGAGTATCATGCAGCTTTCAAAGTAATATGTTTTTAAAACAGTATTGAAAAACGAAAGCCGGGGTCCCGCATATCTGTGGGAAAAAAAGTCAGGCTGTAATAGGATTGTAGTTGTATGAAATATCCAGCCCTTGTGATGCTTCTGTTTATCCTGATTCCATTTCTCTGCTGCGGCCAACAGCACCTTTCGCTCAGTATCGATGATCCATTCTACTATCTGATGGAAATTGCGGAAATTAAAAGTGATCAGGGGTTTTTGCCGGCTGCGAAACCGTATTCTATAGCACGATCGCTTTCATTTCTTGATACAATGAACAACAGCACGGCCTTTTCCATAAACGAAAAGACAATCATCCGGTCGATGATCTCCCGGCTGACAAATAAAACAATTGGGGCGCATGAGACAAATGTTTCTGCAAGCGGACCAATGGGGATGTTTTATACCGGGATATGGTTTGAATCGCTTCTGCAGGCCAATTTTAACGATGTATCAGCCTGGCATATGTCCAATGCATTGCGCTTTTACCTGAAAGGGGATATTTCGGATTTTCTTTCTTATTATGGGGCAGTCGGAATTACCTATGACAAGGTTGGCCCGACATCCTTTGTTCCCTATGGTTTTACCAAAGAATGGGACGGGTTCCATGCAAATGCGGGTACACCGCGGTACAGCGCCGATGGAATTGAACCGTATCCGTATTTCAGTTTCATTCTGGAAGATGAAATAACAGCAGAGTTTTTCGATAAAAATCTGCTGATGTCCTTCTCCCGCTTCAGACGTGACTGGAGTATCGGTGACGGTGATCTGCTGCTTTCCAAAACGGCCCGGCCCTTTCAGGGGGTGGATATACAAGCCCGGCTTGCTCCCTGGGTACAGTTCAGTTACACCCTGGGTTCACTCTCGGATTGGCAGCGGGAAGAGACTTATGATCCGTTAGACCCTGAAAATCCCAGTTTTCAAAAAATGCTGACGGTACAGATGTTCGAGTTTTTCCCATTCTCCTGGCTGTATCTCTCCACCGGTGCCGCAGCGGTATGGGGGAGACGGTTCGACCTGGGGTACATGAACCCCGTGATGTATCCGGTCCTGCATCAGAATATTGGCGGAAATCATGATAATGTCATGCTGAATGTGCGGTGTGCGGCAGTCATTCCGGGATGGGCAAAAATATACGGTTCTTTTTTTGCTGATGAAATGGATCTTGAAGATCCCGGCCGTTTTTTTTCTTCACCGCGTAACATGATGGCAATGCAGGCAGGGATAAAAGTTCCCGTTCCGGGAGTTCCGTTTACTCTGGTGACCATTCAATATACAAAAATTGAACCGTTTGTCTATGCACATTACCCGGAGGCGGGAGTATCAACTACCGAGGGATACCTTGATGTCAGCTACACGAATGACGGTGAAAATCTTGGATACCGCCTTCAGCCGAATTCCGATGAACTACTGGTAAAAATTGAGTCGCTATTTACACCGGAATGGCATTTTTTATTCTCCTATCAATTAATCCGGCACGGAACAAATGATGCAGCACTTCTTGCGGGTGCTCCCGCTATATATGGTGATATCAATGAGTATTTTGATTATAACCAGATTGGATTATACCCCGAAAAAAACTTTCTTGAAGATGGCTATTATGACTGGAACAATATTTTTTCTCTCCAGACATCGTACCGATTTTCGGGTTTTCCCGCGATCATTACTCTTTTCTACAATTTTTCTGTAACCGTCTGGGACATGAATTCAACCGGGGTCTCTTCGATTGCCGCCGAATTCCGGAATATTGTGGGAATAAAACTGAAACTGTTTTATTAATCCTGTTTCACATCAGAAAGGATGACCCGCTGCTGCCTGATCAAGTGATTCCATTTAAACAATCATCCATAGAGGATCATTCAGTCTCAATTCGAGGTCTTTGTGTGAGATGAATCTGTTTCTTTTATTAATTCTTCTGCTATAAGATTGCTGAATAAAACTGCCCCGTCATTGTTTAAATGGCCGGGGTCATAAAATAATTCAAATTTGTTTAAAAAAAGTTTGTTTTTTGAATAATCAAGAATTTTAATAGTGTATTGATCTGCAATGGAAATCATTTTTTTCATGGAAGGTTCCGTAACCAGATCATCCCTGTTGACCCATGGCGAGATGACAAAATACAATCCGATATTATTTTTCTTTGCATTCTTAATAAACTCTTCAAATGCCGTTATAAAATTCAAATCAAAAACACTTCCCTGTTCGGCTGTTTTGTTTTTTGTATTTATATCGGTTTTTGAAATTTTGTTTTTGTCCATTTTCTCATAAAGAGGCAGATATCCCTTGTCGTCATTTTGGGGGACAAAGAAATATCTGGCTGCATGAACAATGGTTGAATTCATCTGATATGAATTCAACATTAACGGGAAATCAATGAACTCTGATTTTATCGAAAGTATTGAGTGTAATTCGTCCCGGTTATTCCAGTAGTATGGATAGAAATCAGCGAGTGTCTCATATGCCTCATCGGATGTATACATCCATTCCGGGTCTATATTCAGAATTATTGTCTTTGGTGTATATCTTTTTAAAATCATTCTTTGCAGGGCTGTATGAAAAATAATTTTTTGGCCCTGGACGCCTGAATTATAACAGGTGATATTCAATTTCTTTTCAAAGATTTCCGGGATAAAATGCCGTATTGCATGAGAGCTTCCCATAATCAACAAATCTGACTCATTTTCTGAAATTGAATAGGTTATGCGTGCATATTTTCCTGTTTTTTGTGAAAAGAAAATGTATTTGGCTGCCAAACCCAGTGTGAAATCAATAAAAAAGAATACTGCAGTCAGGAGGAACAGTCTTTTTAAAAATAAAATCTTTTCTTTCTTTTGCATTTGTCCCTGTCTTGTATATATTAAAATTGAAAATAAATAAATTGGCTTGAATTAAATACGCCGATATACAATATTACAAATACGACGATGCTGTAATAAGCAATTTTGGCAGATGAATGGTTTATTTTCTTGAGTCTGCCCGCTCTGTCAAAATATTCCTTTTTAAATTCGACAATGACAAGCAGCAGTATGGCTAAAAGTGCATACACGGGTGCAACGATATCAGCTCCTTCGGGGATAAACAGTTTTCCGGGTTTTGTTAAAATAGAATGTACTATATGAAATGCATCTGTAATATTCGCTGCCCTGAAAAATATCCAGGAAAAACATATCAATAAAAACGTAATAAAAACATTCAGTATGCCCTTCCTGCCCGATTTGAAAAATACCGCTTCTGCGATCAGATAGATTCCGTTCAATGCACCCCACAATACAAAAGTCCAATTTGCCCCATGCCACAACCCGCTGACAAGAAATGTTATGAATATGTTTATCAGCCATCGTGGTGTGGAGGTGCGGTTTCCTCCTAATGGAATATATACATAATCTCTAAACCATGTTGACAATGAAATATGCCAGCGCTTCCAAAAATCGCCGACTGACGCTGCAAAATACGGCCTGTTGAAATTTGTCATAATATGAAAACCAAATAAACGGGCAGTACCGATTGCGATTAATGAATATCCGGCAAAGTCACTGTAAATTTGGAACGCAAATAAAATCGTGGCCGCGATGAAAGTTATCCCTTCATGATTATTGACATTATTGTAGACTGCATCAACATAAATTGCCGCTCTGTCCGCAACAACCAGTTTCATGAAGAAGCCGAAAATTATCAGTTTTATTCCGGCAGACATGTCTTTGTATAAAAATTGGCGTTTTTTAAAAAACTGCGGAAGCAGATTTATCGCCCGTTCGATTGGGCCTGCAACGAGTTGTGGAAAAAAACTGACAAAAGCGAGAAAAGACAAAACATCACGTGTTGGAGAAATTTTTTTGTTATATACATCAATGGAATAGCTTAATGTCTGAAATGTATAGAAACTGATTCCCACGGGTAAAACAATACTGAGCCGGGCGGGGTCAATCGCCATCCCGAAAAAAGTAAATGCATGTGCAAAACTCTCGGTAAAGAAGTTGAAGTATTTGAATATACCAAGAAGTCCAAGGTTTATACAAACACTGATGAACAGCAATAGTTTTCTTTTCCCGGGGTTTTCTGTTTTACCGAGTCCGATGCCGACAAAATAATCGACGAATGAGCTTATAATAATGAGAGACAGGAATCGCCAGTCCCACCAACCGTAAAAAACATAGCTTGCCGATACAAGTAAAAGGTTTTGAATTTTCAAATTTCTGTTTAGAACAAACCAATATAATAAAAATACTATGGGGAGAAAAATGAAAAATTCAATTGAATTAAATAACATTCAAATCCTTCCTGAATTCAATTCGATAGTTGTCACACTCATTCTGTCCAGATACGTTCTTTTGTTTTACTCTGTTATCTGAACAATACTGCGATGGTAGTTATAGACCAGATTCAGGTCAATGTTCCCTGGTTATGTTTATGTTTGCTCCACCGACCGTCCTTGTCGAATTATAGTCATCCCGTATGTGCTTTTCAAGAGAGTATGCTACAGTATCCGGGGGGGGGCAGGATCAAAGCCGATAATTCATTCATCGGCCAGCATTATATTCAAACTGTTTTCAATTCTCTCAAATTCCGGATGAGTCCGGCTGGCAATCCCAACGGCACCAAGAATAAAAAATGCACCCGGTGGTGAGGAAAATATGGGACTTCCGATACTTTCAATCAGCCCTTCAATTAAGATCATGAATGTGCCCACCTGGAATGCCTTCAGCAGAGTTGAGTTGGTTGTTTTGATTCTTTTCGCGAGTACGGAAAGAAAGAGGATGAAAATAAGTATATACAGTGCAAAACCGATAAAACCGGATTCACCGATAATCATGGGCCAGAATGTGTCGGTAATAAAATTCGGTGAAGACTTTGATATGCCCCATACATTTGAAAGCCCGTATTTATAATAAATCGGGCTGTAATATTGGAGACTCAGCCAGCTTCCATACCTTCCCATTCCGGCACCGAGCGGAAAGTGATCAGCAGCGACGTCGACACATTTGAAATACAGCACATTACGGGCGACTTCCATTGGATTCTCGAAAGCAATATATACGTCATATTTTGATTGCAGAAGCTCTGTAAGGGATCCGCCAATCAGGATGAATCCGATGATCGCCAAAGGGATTAGAAACAGAATGATTTTTTTTCGCATTTTTTTTGGTACAAAAAACAAACCAAATAAAAGACTGATGAATATACCGAATATCGAACGGGCCCGCATTGCAAAAAAACAGCCAAGAAAAAATAAAAGTCCGAAGATGAAAAATCTTTTTTTCCGGAAAAATACAGAAAACGCAAAGGCATACAGGGCAAGGAAACTCATAAACCAGCCGAACACACCGGGATGGGTAAAAAATGATTGCACTGATGGTATGCCGTTTCGATAGTCGATATATGCGGTATTCCCGATTATATTCCTGAACTGCGCAGGAATGAGCAGATCAATACCTCCAAAGAACAGAAAGATCATGCCGGTGACAAAAAATACCTGAACATACTGGCGGAAAATCCAGGGTGACAGGGGAAGGTTGAAAAACAAAAAAAACAAAAGAAAAGCCTTAATGTAAAGTATGAATTGAGGCAGAATAATAAAGTAAGGAACATTGGCAGCAAGACTTGACAACACTGACACCGCCAAAAACAGGAGAAGGGGAATGTCGATCGGGTGTCGAGTCAAAGATCTTCCATGGGAAAGCCGTGTAAGTACAAGCAGGAGGAAAATAAAAATTGGAATGATCTCATCGATGTATTTTATAAAATTAAACAGGAAAGCATTATTCATGAAATTATTTGCGAGGAGATCCTGCAGGAGAAAATAAATCGCAAGAATAATGAGAAAATGGTGTGTTATAGCTGGTGCGGGAGCAGGCAGCTCTTTTGATTTGATTGTCCCGTAAATATTTTTTAAAAATGAAATCATCTGACAGGCCTTATTCTGTTATTTTTTTTTAAACGGTTTCCTTGCCGTCGCATATATTCTGTTTTCAAATATATGCTTTTGATTCTTTATTCCCCATCCAATTCCGATTTCTATCGTGGTATAAAGTCTGAGGATTTTTTCGACTATATTCCATAAAAAGGCACGAATACAGCTTCGAAGATTATATACAACCGGTTTTGCTCCAAATATATGAATGTTGATGAATCCGCACGCGCTGAGTATCTCGCGTAATGATAAAGCAGTGAAACCGGTTTCATGAGTAAAGTCTATGTAACGGTCGCGTGAACCGAATAATGTCTGATTGTTAATTGTAGCAATAAGTACTTTGCCGTCTGATTTTAGCGCTGTATGGATTAATTCAAGAAATCTGACAATTTCGTCTTTTGTCAGATGTTCGATGATATCATGTGCAATGATCATATCATATGATTTCTTGTGCTTTGGAAGAAACCTCATGAGATCAGACTGTTTGATATTTTTTATTCCAATGCTCCGGGAGAAATTTATCATCTCGGGACTGATATCAATTCCTTCTGTATTAGTATAACCCTCCTGCTGTAAAAAATAGAGGAAATGTCCGCCGCCGCAGGCGATGTCAATTATTTTTTTGCTTTTATCCCGGGGGAGTATGTTCCTGAACCGTTTTCTGCTGATTTTACAATAGTTTTCATACTGCTTCATGTTTGTGGAGTTAATGGATACCCAGTGCATTTTAAAATAATGATCATAGATACGTTTTCTATACTCAAAGGACATTATCATATTCTCCCGGAGGCTGATTGTATATCTGATACTATAACAGATGAGTGCCTGTAATCAATAGAGAGCCGATTGTGATGGTATCGTGAGATTCCTACCAGGTATCCGGTATGGTTTTGATTATTTTTTTTAAATTATATATATCCTTTCTGTACAGGGAGGCGAGCAATTTATTCACCTGTATATTTTCTGAGTATAAAGCTGTTTTCTTTTTGTAATAAATATTTTCAAATATATGTTTGAGTCTGGTGACAGGTATTTTTTCATACAGCGTCTTTATTCTCAACTTAGAGGCAAGTGAGCTCAAAGTTGATGATCTGGGAATTGGCAGGGAAGACGGATTGTATTTAATATCAGTCTGTACTTTGTATTGACTGTTTACTCCCAGAAAGGAAAAAACGTCCTGAACAATCTTTGCAGGGTCTTTTATAAAATCATCATAATAATAAATTCTCAGTTGTTGTTTTGGAAAAATATCGATAAATCTTTTTATTTGGGAGTAATAGGCGCTCATCTCCAGACACAAACTGCGTGTCCCCCAAACGGTGTTTTTCTCATCATAGTTTTCTATCAGTTCAGTTATGGGGGAGCGGGTAAAACCGGTATTCAAATCGATCTTATAATGAGAAATTGCCCTTTCCACGGGGTTGCGAAGCATGATGATTATTTTTGCATCCGGATTAAAACGATATATTTCATTTGCTGCTGACGTTGAAAACAGATAGAGGACGCTTGCTTCTCCTATTGCTTTTTCATTTTTAACATTTCCAAATAATGCAAGGTAGTCGTCCCGGTCTGTGATCCAGGCGAGATGGATTTCTTTTTTAAATTCTCCACGAAGATAATTTGTATAATTATTGCGGGCTATCTTTTGAAAAGGACCCCTGAAACTGGCAGGATCCATGTCAGTACAAAAATGACATGGTTCTTTTATTGGACTGAAATATATCTCCGGATGCTGTTTAAGGTACTGCCGCAGGGATGTTGTCCCGGATCTGGCGGCTCCGACAATAAAAAAGTTTGGTTTGCTATATGGCTTTTCCAACAGAAACAGTCCTTTCCGCTTTTCGGTTTGCTGACAGCATTAATATTTCCTCAAAAACAGCTTCATATTCCCTGACAATTTTCCTTATTTCAAAATATTGCACTGTTTTTTTTGCTTCAAGGGAAAATGTATAACGCATATTTTTGTTTTTGTAATACGTTTCAATTGCCGCAGTTAATTCCTGAATATTGTCCTGCGGTACCACCAGGCCGTTTTTATTATGTTCAATTATTTCCCTGTTGCCTCCAGGGCAGTCTGTTGCGATTATTGGTATTCCACAGACCATTGTTTCCAAAAGAACAACAGGGAATCCCTCAAACCGGGAGGGCAGTACATAACAATCTGCATTGTGTATATACGGGAATGGATTCACTTTTTTCCCGAGAAGAAATATATACTGTTCGGCGTCAAGTGATTTGATTTTATCGTTCAGAGAGGAAAAATCCTCCCCTCCGCCGATTAATGTGAGCTGGATTGGATATTTTTTCCTTGCTTCCATAACCGCATCGATTAAAAGGGGGTAGTTTTTTTGGTAGGTAAGCCGGCCGCAGGAAACAATTTGAAAATTATTCTGATTCAGTAAAGGATTTATATCAAACGTTTTTTTTGACAGGGCAATTATTTTTTCCTGGTCGATGCCGTTATAAATGCAGAGAATCCTGTTCTTGTCCAGTTTGAATACATGAACCAGTTCCTGCTGAATAAATTTACTTACCGTGACAATTACATCCGCAAAAGGATACAGGAATTGAATCAATATTTTGGCAAGCAAATACCGTTTTTTTGTAAATTGTTCAAGACAGTTGTGCACACTGAAAATAACCAAAGGCTTGAATCCGGAAATAAACCGGGCAAGCTGTACGGTAATATTTGTATACCAGAGAAAACTCAGGACCAGTGCCGGTTTTTCAGCTGAAAAAACTGTACGGGCCAGAAAAAAAATAATCCTGAATATGGAATATTTTGTTTTTTTGTTGCAATCAATAATTCGAACATCCTTTGGAATTTGCGGTAAAAAATCGCCTGAAGCCTTCAGCAGAACAAGGACGGGTACAAATTTGGTTCTATCCAGATGCTGAAGCATGTCAACCAGAAGGCGCTCTGCTCCTCCGATCTCCATTGATGGACAAATAAACATTATCTTTTGCTTCATTTTTTTTCCTGTCTGTTCACTTGACGGTTTCATTCAGTAAAAGTATACCGGAAGCAGAGTGCAAATCAATAGTTTTATCCCATAGGTTGCATTTTTCGGCAGGGGGGAAAGGGGAGAATACGATCTTTTTCTGACTTTCCTTTCCGTTTTGTTGATATGTTGTTCAAAGTGCGACAAGATTGAATAATAATTCCAAATTCTTTATAGTCGATTGTAGATGCCAATTTCATATGAGATTTCAGGATTTAACCGCAGACGAAAATGGAAACTTTTTCATAAACTATTTGATCCTGATAAAGAAACTACTGTGCTAGATGTCGGTTTTTCTGAAGATGAATATACAAAGACAGATAATTTTATCGAGAAATATTTTCCTTTCCCCGAAAATCTGACTGCTTTGGGTGTGGATATTCCGAATGCATTTAAAAAAAGATATCCACAAGTAAAAGCGGTTCATTATGATGGAACTGTTTTTCCATTCAATGACAAGGCATTCGAGATTTGCTGGTCCAATGCGGTCATTGAACATGTCGGGGGCAGGAAAAAACAGATGTTGTTTTTACAGGAGATACACCGGGTTGCCAGGCAGGCCTTTATTACAACCCCGAATAAATATTTTCCTGTGGAAACTCATACCCGAATTCCGTTCCTCCATATGCTGTCAAAGAGAATATTTGACCGGTATCTCCGGATGATCGGAAAGTCCTGGGCTGCGGGTGATTACATGAATCTTTTATCTCTGAAAGATTTTACCTCTCTTTTGAACGATGCGGGAATATCCAATTACAGAATATACCGGAACAGGTTGTTCGGATTCACCCTTGATTTTGTTGCTGTTATATTTGAATGACAGGTGGCCATTTTTCACCGGCACGATGAAAATATGGTGATATGATATTCCCGGGATATTCCCTGTTGTTTTTAATCTGTTTTTATTATAATACAAGCAGTATATGTGTGGTATCTGCGGTATTTTTCATGCCGATAACAAACAAGTTGATCATGCCCGTATTAAAAAAATGGCTGATGTCATGTATCGGCGGGGTCCCGATGGGGAAGGTTTTTTTATCCAGGGAAAAATCGGGTTGGGACATAGAAGACTTGCCATTATTGACCTCGAGACCGGCGATCAGCCGCTGTTCAATGAAGATAAATCGGTTACCATTGTTTTTAACGGGGAAATCTACAACTATCAATCGCTGACCAGGGAGTTGAAAAACCTGGGCCATCAGTTTTCAACTAAAAGCGATACCGAGGTGATCGTCCATGCCTATGAACAGTGGGGGACTGACTGTGTGACCCGGTTTAACGGCATGTGGGCTTTTGCCATTTGGGATGCGAAAAAACAGGGGCTTTTTATTTCCCGCGACAGAATTGGCGAGAAACCGCTGGTTTTTTACCAAAAGGACAAATCATTTTATTTTGCGTCAGAGATAAAAGGACTGCTTGCTTCAGGGGTCGCGGCAGAACCCGATACACAATTAATTGCCGTATACCTCGCGCTTGGGTATGTTCCGGCACCATATACGTTCTACAAGAACATAAAAAGACTCCTGCCCGGGCATTCCCTCTGGATTGATGCATCCGGAAAAAAAGACCTGTGTTACTGGAAACTTCCCCAGCCGAAAGCGCATGAAATGGAAAGGGATGAGAAAAAGGCGGGAAGTATTTTCCGTGATTTATTCAGTGATGCAGTGCAAATTCGCATGCATGCGGATGTCCCCTTTGGCGCATTTTTAAGCGGGGGACTTGATTCGTCGGCTATCGTCACAATGATGTCAGGGGTTTCCGGGTTTCCGGTATCCACCTTTACAATCGGATTCAGGGAAAAGGAATTTGACGAGCGATATCTGGCACAGCTGGTGTCGCAGTCATGTCACACGAATCATTATGAAAAAGAAATGGCAAATAATGATTTCCTGCAGAATATAGAGCAGATACTTACCTGTTATGATGAGCCGTTTGGCGATTCTTCTGCAATCCCGACCGGGGCAGTTTCTGAATTTGCCAAAACAAAAGTAAAGATGGTTTTGACAGGGGACGGAGGGGATGAAGTCCTTTCAGGATATCCTTCATATCAGGCAGAAAAGGCACTATCTTTTTACCTTTATGTTCCGGGGCCTTTCCGTAAAATTCTCCGGGGCTGCTGGGATCTTTTTCGGAATGTATCGTTCGGCGGTCTGCGGTATACATGGAACAGATTCCACAGACTGCTTTTCACCGCAGAACTGCCCTTTGTTTCACGGCTTGCAGAAAAAACATTTTTGTTTCCGCCGGGACTGCTGCAAAAACTGGTTGCCGGGTGCGGTCCGCAGATTGACCCTGTTGAATTTCTTTCTGACCGCATGAATGGCAGCAGTTTCAATGATCCATTTTATCAACTGATGTATTTTCATTTCTCAACGATGCTCCCTGATGATATGCTGGCGAAAGTCGACCGTATGAGCATGTATCACTCACTTGAAACACGGCTTCCCTTCCTGGACTTCCGTTTGGTTGAGTTCGCAGCAGGTCTGCATAAAAATGTGAAGATGCAGGGGCTGCAAAGAAAATCGCTGTTAAGAAATACCCTGGGGAAATCGCTTCCAAAACAATTACTGCAGGCACCCAAGAAAGGATTTGCAATACCGCACCGGGAGTGGTTCAAACAGAAAACCTTTATTCCTTTCCTTGATTCCCTGCTTTCACTCGAAAAGAGGGGATTTGATAACAATCTTCTGTCTTCCCTGTTTCTGGAGCACACAACCGGGAAGAAGGATTATGGCCAGTTAATCTGGTCAATTTCATTATTGAAACAATGGATAACAAATTTATGAAATCACGCTATACACCCAAACGCCAAATCATGTTGAAATGTCGGATAGAGACCGTTATACTGAGAAAGGGTATTCATCCAAAATAAAATGAAGAAGAATCTGGTGATGATAAACAATAACCGGGCGTAGTGGAAACAAACTGCATGCAGAAAATAAAAATCAGTATTGTCTATCCGGCTGATATTCTGGGTGAGAAAGCGGGGGGGATTGAAACATTCCTCAAGGGATTTATCAAATACTCACCGAATGATTTTCAGATTCGATTTGTGGGGATAACCTCGGAGCGTTTCCGGACAGTCCTCAAGGAAACAACAGGGCAATTCGGGAATAGACAATTTTTATTTTTTCCGCTCTTTCATGAGAGGGATGAAAATAAAAAACGCATTATTCCATTATCACTTCGGTTTTTTGTTTCCCTGCTTTTTCACTCGCCCCGGATGCCGGGGAATATATTGCTGTTTAACCGGCCGGAACCAATATTGGCATACCTTGGAAAAAAAATACCAAAAATCGGTTTCATACACACCGATGCGGAAAGACATCTTGAGAAAAAGGAAAGTGAGGTACTCTGGGCATGTTTTCCCGGACTGTATTTTGCTTTCATTTCATTCGTCTTCAAATATTTGACAAGGGTGTATACTGTAAACAGGAATACGCTGGCTTTTTTTAAAAAACATTTTCACCATATGTCAGAGAAATTTACATTTATGCCGACATGGTTTGACCCCGATATTTTTTATCCGGACCCCGGGAATAAAATTACCCTTCGGAAAAAAATCATGGATACCGGGGCTGCTGTTTTTGAGGATAAATGGATGCTGTTTGTCGGGCGATTTCAAAAAGTGAAAGCGCCGTTAAAAATTATTTCGGCATTCAATGAATATTTGAAAACAAACAGCAGGGTTTCTCTGATTATGATTGGAGAAGGCAACCTGAGAAGGGAATCCGGGGAATTGGCAGAAAAACTGCAGATTTTGCATAAAGTATTCTTTTTGAAAAATGTCAGCCAAAATCAACTGGCTGATTTTTACCGGGCGAGTGACCTTCTTGTTCTGGCCAGCCATTTTGAAGGAATGCCGCGATGTGTTCTTGAAGCCCTTGGAAGCGGAATACCTGTTGTGACAACACCAGTGGGAGAAGTAAAACAGATTGTGATAAATGATTTTTCCGGAGAGGTGACTGCTGATTTTCATGAGGACAGTATCGTGAAAGCAATAAAAAAAATATGTGATCATCCTGAAAAATACAGTTCCAACAATTGCATAACAGCAGTATCTGTATTTACTCCGCAAAAGGTGTTGAAACCATTGTATGATGAGATATATGCCCTGCATAAGGATAAGGTGCAGCCCATTGAAAAATAAAATTAATGTGTTAAAGGTGGGGATCACTCCCTGTTCATATACAGAAATTGCAAAGACAATTGCCGGGGCAATAAAAACAGGAACAACCATTCATATCGTCACCGCGAATGCTGCAATGATCACTGCTGCATGGAAAGACCGGCAGCTTTCCCGGTGCCTTGATGAAGCAGAAATGGTCACTGCCGACGGAATGTCTGTGGTCTGGGCAATCAGATTCCTTGGAAACAAAGCTATCGACAGGGTTACCGGAATAGATGCGGCATATAAAATATTCAAACAGGCTGAAAAGCTGGGACACCGGATATTCCTGCTGGGAGCTGCACAGGAAGTGCTGATGAGTGCAGTAAAAGTGATCCAGAAACAATTCCCGGCGCTTATATTGGCCGGATTTCATCATGGTTATTTTAAAAGTGACACTGTTATGGTATCTATTATTAAAAAGGTCCGGCCTGATATTCTGCTTGTGGGGATGGGGTTTTCGATGCAGGAGAAATGGATATATAACAACAAAACCAGTCTGGATATTCCTGTTATTATGGGCGTCGGCGGTACTTTTGATGTTATCAGCGGAGAAATTCCTCGTGCTCCGGTATGGATGCAAAAAACCGGACTGGAGTGGCTGTTCCGGCTGCTGCAGGAACCTCAGCGCTTATGGAAAAGATATCTGGTCAGCAATACAATGTTCATTTACAATGTACTTAAAATGAAACTGTCAGGAAAAGGCAAATGGATACAGTAAAATACAAAAATATAATGATTGTTTTTGGAACCAGGCCTGAACTCATTAAAATGGCGCCGATCATCAAGAAACTTGAAGCATATAAAAAAAGTCTGAAAACTGTTGTTGTTTCCACCGGTCAGCATCTGGAAATGATTGATAAAATAATACAACTTTTTAAGATCCATATTGATTATGATCTCAAGATCATGAAACCTGCCCAGACGCTCTTTGACATTGTTTCTGTTTGTATCAAAAAATTCAAAAGACTGCTTGAAACTGTCAGACCGGATCTGGTGCTGGTTCAGGGGGATACCACAACTGCGTTTGTTGCCGCCCTCTCTGCATATTTTTACAAGATACCGGTTGGTCATGTTGAGGCAGGCCTTCGTACCGATAACAAATACAGTCCCTTCCCGGAAGAGATCAACAGAAAGCTGATTACCGGGATTGCCGATATTCACTTTGCGCCGACAAAGACTTCCTGCCGCAATCTGGTACGGGAAAATGTTGATAGAGCACGGATTCTGGTCACCGGAAATACGGTGATCGATGCACTACTGATGGTTCGGGAAAAGGTGCGCGCAGAAACAAATATTTACAAAGAATTTAAAGGAATTGATTTTGAAAAAAAAATTATCCTCGTGACTGCACACCGAAGGGAGAGTTTTGGAAAACCGTTTGAGAATATGTGTGCGGCAATTGCAGAACTGGCTGAAAGAAATCCGGAAATACAGTTTGTATATCCGGTACATCTGAATCCGAATGTGCAGTCAGTGGTAAACAAGCGCTTGAAAAACAAGCCAAATATCCATCTTATTTCTCCTCTGGATTATAACTGGTTTGTATTCCTGATGGATATGAGTTTTATCGTTTTGACTGATTCCGGAGGAGTGCAGGAAGAAGCCCCCTCATTGGGAAAGCCTGTTTTGGTGATGCGGGACACGACCGAAAGGCCGGAATGTATAAAAGCGGGTGTTGCCAAACTGGTGGGTACAGACATGAAAACGATTGTGAAAGAAGTACAGCAGCTTCTTGATCATAAAACTGCATATGCAAAGATGAGTAAAAAAAGCAATCCATACGGCGACGGAAAAGCATCGGACCGAATTGCCGGGTATCTTTTGGGAGTAAAAACAAAAGAGTTTTAGGTTTGCAGGTTAATAGCGTTTTTTATGAAATGACCGTTTGTTTTGAAATGAATAGCTCCGCAGCTCTCTCAAGCCCTTTATTTGATTTTGAATTGTTTTCGGCAGCAGGGAAAACAGTCGTTTTATAAAAGGTTTTGACGGATTCGAAAGACCGCCATTATTATATAGTGTTAAATAATCTGACTGAATTGGATATCCTTTTGCAAAACTGAAATGTTCGCTGATTTTCAAGGCATGGACCATCATCATCACCGGCTTTTTTGAAACAAGCCCCACTCTTTTCCGGAGTTCTTTTGGGTCTGTAACAGAGTAGCATTTATTTCTTGCGGTGAGTTCCGCGCTGGGAAAACGGTGTTCAACCAATACAATTTCTTCCAGTCTCAAACCATAGGATTCCGACAGCACATTAAAAAACAGTTCCGGGCTGAACTGGTAAAATCCATGTCCCAAATGGTTGTTTGCCATGGTGAAGGCAAAGAAATTTCCTCCCTTTTTGAGAACATTCAGGCAGTTTTCCAATGCTGTCGGAAAATTGAAAATATGTTCCAATGTTCCCCCGTCAATGACGGCATCGAATGAATTGTGGTATTTTGCTGCAATTGGAATATTCATGTCATGGATCAGAGTGCTTTTTTCATAATCAGAGTAATCTATGGCGGTGACGTGTTTCGCGCCAAGAAATTGTATGAAAAAATCATTGGATGTATTCGTGTTCAGAAGGATATTTCTGTCCAATCCGAATTTCTTTGAAAGTCTGATTTTGTCTTTGTTGCGGATAAAAAATTCCAGAGCGCCCAAAGTCAGAATATGCGAAAAGGCTGCTCCATTGTAACGGGCATTGAGCAGCATGTGTAAATTTTCGTATGTTAGTCCCATGGTATTTCCTGCCCGTTATTATAACTTTCGAATCTGTCCATTTCAATATAATCGCAGGATTATTATTTTGAGGAAACTGAGTATTTGTACTGGTGCTATACAATCTCTGCCGGCGGTGTTTCTGCATCCAGCGTGTTATAAAAGCATACCTCGGCAATTTGTTTTCGTACCTGTGCTGCTGTTTCCTGCTTTTTATGGTTTTTGGAAAGGTCTGTATCATCTCCTGGATATCCCAGTGCAATCATGACGATGGGAATGGCTTCTTGCGGCAGATTGAATTCTTTTTTCAGGCCCGAGGCATTGAACCCGGCCATTGGATGAGCGATCATGTTTTCATGTGTTGCCTGAAGCATGAGATTTTCTGCGGCAAGCCCGCAGTCAAACAAGGCGTAGTTGCGGCCTTCGTCATACATGCAGTCTGCGCTGATTTCAGCAAAAATAGCAATCAGAACGGGCGCCTTTTTGGCCCAGTAGTTTCCCTCGGTAAGCATATTGCGCAGTTTCGCAAGTGATTCAGCCTCATTACAGATTAAAAATTTCCATGGCTGTTTGTTTGCACAGGATGGCGCATTCGTGGCGGCATCAAGTATCCGGCGAAGAACATCGGCGGGGACGGATTCCCGGGAGAGGGCACGGCGGGCCCTGCGGTTCACAATTTCTTTAATAATTTTACTCATACCTGCTCCTGTGTTTCATTCCAGGCTGGATACACAATCCTTGCCGCCTGGTTCGGGGAAAATATAGCAGACCGGAATTATTTTTCCTTCGGAATCATGTTTCGCGGCAACTTTTTTTTGTCTGAGAACACAATTAATCACAAAACAATCACTTTCTATTGTACATCCAAATAAATACGACATTCCCTTTATTCTGACATTATTTCCAATTTGAACCGGATATTGATCATTTCCGGTGATCCGTACCTCGGTTTCAATGAGACAATCCGAGCCGATGCTCACATTGCCTTTGATGGTGTCTCCCTGAAGAATCCGTGTATTGTTGCCAATGGAAAGTGTCTGGCCTGGAAATACGGAAATATGTGCTCCCGGGCCGATATATACACCCTTCCCCAGGAGAACGTTTCCCTCCAACAAAGCATGTTTGTCTATGTGAACACCTTCATTAAGACGGACCCCTGCTCCGATAGAGGCTCCTTCACCAACCGCGATATCATGGGAATGGCCTTTTTTATCGAGTTCCAGGAGATGATCGACAACATCGTCAGCAATAAAAAAATCATCTTTGTCGGCAATGGCAACAATTTTGTTCAGCTTTTCCCATGTGCGGGTCCTTGCGATTGCGTGCATTTCAGCGAGTACGGCTTTGTCATTGAATCCCAGAAGTGTTTCCTCATGTTTTGCCGGTACGCCGCAGACAGAAAGCCCTGCTTCGTTGAAAAGATAGATGAGGTCGGTAAGATACATCTCAGCTTGTACATTCTCGTAACCAAGTTTTTCAATAAGTTTTACAAGATGTTTTCCCTGAAAGGCATAAAAACCCGAATTATATGCGCGTGTTTCAAGCAGTTCTTTTTTTGTAAACGAATAGGTTTTGTTTTTAAAGGTGACCATGCAGGGGGTGGAAGGATCCATTGCAAGGATATCCTTATGCTCTGTAATCTGGATTATTTTTCCCTTGTCTGGTCCGCTTGCATTGCCATTAATATCTGTTTCCGGTACCTGCACAATGCGGCCGTAATAATTATCTTTGGAATCACCCTGGAAATTACCGACCATAACCATCATGTGGGCGCCGCTTTCGGCAAAAGCTTTTTTGAAGGCCCGCACTGTTTCAGTATCCAGAAGCCCCATGTCGCCGGGAATGACATAAATATCTCGGTCTGTTGTTTCTTTTTCCATGGAATCAAGGGCGACTTTCACTGCATGTCCTGTCCCGTTTTGTTCGGCCTGGAGTGCGAACCTGCGGCCCGGCTGTTTTCCGGCAGCTTCTGCCACATCTTTTGCCTTGATCCCCACGATAATGATCTGGTCTGCGCTCTCCAGTCCCTGCTGTGCGGCGCGGGCAACGCGGACGACGGTCGGCAGGCCCCATATGGTGTGCAGCATTTTTGAATGATTGCTCTTTATCCTTTTCCCCTGGCCTGCTGCGAGAATTATCGCAATTGGGGAAGTTTGTTCTGTAAAGGGAGAAGACAATTCCTTTATCAGTTGAGTCAGGTTCTGGTCATTTAATTTTGTCGCCATGAAAATATTCCCGTTTGTTTATGGTATAATTATGCAGTATACCGTTCAATTCTCCCTGCTACAAGAGCGATAAACCTGTTGATGTACGGGGATGAAAAAAAATAAAAGAATTTGCACCTTGTTGTAATCCTTGGTATGATGATGTATCTGAAGAATTGTAACAAACTACATTTCAAGGAGCGGAATATGAAAAAGCTTGTTGTCCTCCTTTGTCTTTTTGCCATGGTTGCGGTATTTTCCTGTTCAACCGCCTCAAACAAATCGAATATCGTGGATTATCAGATTGTATTTGATAAAAAATATTATGAAGATGACAAAATAAAAGTAAATTATGTGCTGGGGTCCAGGATATTTTACCTTGCGATCGAAAATAAAACACGCAACGAAATTATTCTGGATGTGACCAGGCTTGCCCTGATTTCATACGGGGGGGAAGTGTGTCTGATTGCTCCGGATTCCAAACTAACGGCCATTCCGCCCAGGGCAAAAGTTGTTTTTGCGTCCTCAGCACCGGCGATACTTGACTCTTTTGACCAGGGAAATGATCCGGGCAGCCGTGCCCGCGACTGGCAGGATTACAAGCAGTTTATCGGCAAGCGGCTGCGGCTGTATTTTTCTTTGTTCGTCTTTAACACAACACAGCAGTTTGATATCGAGTTAAAGATAGTGGATATTGCTCCTGTGTCGTTTGCGGCCATCGAGCGGTATTGGGAATAACCGATTTTTATTTGAAGATTATTTTCTCAGTTTTTCTTTTTCCAGCGAGGTGACATCAATAACATCGAATTTGAGAAAAGGAAAAAAAACATGATCCCTGGTGGAGAGCCAAAGATAGTTTTCCTGTACATGGTTCGGCAGTATTTTTGCCTGTGTTTGCCCGAGTTTTAATTGGGCCTGTTCCATCGTATCGTCAAAAAATATATGAAGCCATCGTTCCCTTTTAAAATCTGTAATTTCCTCATACATCGTTTTTGATGTTGAGCGAAAGAGAGAGACCAGTGTTTTTTTAATGCTCAGCCCGGTTTGAATTATTTCGCCTTTCTGGCAGTCAAGTAAAACCAATACTGCTGCGGTATCAGTGTTTTTATTTTCCAGTACGAGCATTGTAAACTGGTTTAACCGGCCGGAAAGCATATGGTTTTCGCCGGGCGCAAATCGAATGCCGATCGGGTCGGTGAGTAACTTTTTTTCCAGATCACGTTTCCATGACAGAGAACCGTTTTTCTGCAGGCACAGGATTGTATCCTGAAAAAACAGCAAATATGAGCCGTTGTAGGTTCCTGCCCCCGCCATGGCAACCGAATCTGTCCGCAGTTTTAACAGGGGTATTTTTAACCGGGAATCATCATTCAAATTATCTATATTCAGTATCGGGGCCTTTTCAATGTTGGTAATAAAAAAGACGAGACCGCTTTCCAGTATTGGTTTTTTGTCTTCCCCGTCAATTGTTTTTATCAATTCACCTGTATTGCGGTTTCTGACAAATACTTTGTTTGCGAACAGATATGAATATACCAGATAATCCTTTACGATGTGCACTTCGGCGGGAAAGCTGTTGGCGGCAAGCTCCTGTTCCCAGAAAAGTTCACCGGTTGATGTATCAAGACAAAACAGAATATCACGTTCCCCGTTCCGCGGTGTGTAACAGGAGAAAAGCTGGTTCTCATGAACCAGGATTGTAAAATATTTAGGTGTGTCGCGCAGAATTTTTTTCTCAACACGCCAGAGTTCTTCACCGGTTTCCATGCTGTAGGCTGCGATACTGCTTTGAAGCCTGACAAACACACTTGATCCATTCACTGCAATGCCGTCCATGATTCCATTGCCGACAGGTTGTTCCGGAAGAATGGTACGCCAGAATACCGTTTTTTGCCTGTCGACCAGGGAGAGCTCAAACACACCGGAGAAAAAAGTGTTTATATCGCAAAGAAGGAGTGCGCGGTCTGCAGTGACCACGTGGAGTGCGCGTATATTCCCGTAGGGCACGGCGAAGTCTTTTGCAAAAAATGCAGCAACAGCTATAAACAGGACTACGAATAGAATTTTCTGGAAAGAATGGGTGGTCACTTTTTCTTTTTTCATAAAAACGCTCTGTTGGACAGTATAATCGGGATGCAGGTTGAAAGGCAACAAACAAGACAGGGGAAACTCCGAAAAATAAATGAATATTTTGCTGGTATGAACTATATTAAAAACCAGGAGGAGTGATATATGAACCATTTGCATAAACCTGTTTTTCCGATTATATGTTTCTGTTTTATTGCTGTTTTATCCGCATGCGCCCAGACAGAAGTGCTGGAATCGCCGGATTATTTCCGTAACGAAGCGGACTGGTTTTTTATCGGGATGAAACCCGAATCAAAGATACTGGAGATCCGGGCTTCTGACCTGTCCGAACTGGAAAAGGAAGACATGAGCAAATTTACCAAACTGGAGACAGTGGTCATTACGTTTACCGCAGCGCCGGATGCCCCGTTTGCAGAGAAGCAAACGATCGTTGCGATGGTGAAAAAGAATCTGGCATATCTTGTCCGGTTAAAGGATTGCCCGGCCTTGAAAAACGTCGCTCTGCAGGTGGGGGAGAGGTTGTTTCTGAAAGAATCAGAGAAATTTACAGAAGAAGAGGCTGTAAAACAGAACCTTGCCCGGGCGGGCAGAGAGTTTGCAGATACCATAAAGGGGATCCTGCCAAAGGCCACTATCTATGCCCATAATTGGGGCTGGTGATGCAGGGAAATAGCGAGCCTTGACCGCTGGCTATAATTATTTTATCATTAAACGAATCTGCGTTCTGAGGTATCAATTTAACAGAATATAAGAAATCCCGGTTACAGTGCCCGGGAAGGAGAAGGAACCATGAAAAAAGTATTTATTATGGTATTGACAGTTATCATTCTCCAGAACGCAACTGCCCAGGATAAATGGTTTATGGCGCAGACAAATTCCATCGACATTGAATGGATCTCTGCTTCATCTGAACTGGTCGAAGCCCAGTACGGCGGGGATTATCTGTATCCGCCGATCAATATGCTTGATGGGGATTTTTCCACCACCTGGTGCGAGGCAGACAAGGGCGGATCGGGTCTTGGCGAGACAATCACTCTCCAGTTCAAGGAACCTGTCTCCTTTGACGAGATACAAATTGTCAACGGGTTTGTTTCGGGCAATGATTATTATAAAAAAAATAACCGCGTTGCAACAATTACCCTGACACAGGTTGCCGGTGAACATTTTCAGAACAAACAATACACATTGCGCGACAATACGCCAACATGGCAGTCGATCAGGTTCGGACTCAATCAGACCGCACAGACAATAACGATCAGAATTGACGAGGTGTTCCGCGGTTACAAATATGATGATACCTGCATGAGTGACATCCGTTTCCTGTACAAGGGAAAAGTGATTCCTTATGTAAATGTCGCAGCAATTAAAAAAGCCCAGGAAGAAAACTCCCGGATGATGCTCAAAACCTCTGCATCACAATTCAAACAGGATTTTAAGGCATTGTTTGGGAACAAGGCATTTCTTTATATTCGGGAATCCGGGGAAGATACAGGCTATCGAATCGATTTGGATCCTAACTATGATATCGATTTGATCCGAATGCGTTTTGACAGCTCAAAAACAGCCGGATACACAGCACTGCGTATACCGGGATCTGACGGCTCATGGTACAAACTTGAAAATTATCGGATTGTCGAATATTCAAGAATAGGGTATGTCACCACTGAACGCATACTTGTTTTGAAACTCGACGGGACCCAGGGGTTATATCTTGGGGGAGTGCATTATGATATTCTGCCGTATGAAAAAGTGGCAGATGACAGAAAGTGAATTATTGTTCATAACTATGGTTCCGGTGGTTTCCCCGGAATATCTTGACCCCACATTGTATATTCAATAGGATCAATTCATGGCAAAACGAAAACCCCGGTCATTTGTAAGAATTGTTGCCGGATGGCTGGCCTATACCATTTTGCGCTATGTGCAATGGATTGTAAAGGCAGGTTCCTGGTGTAAAAGATCCGGTTCTGTCGAGACTGATGGTTTTGATTACTCTGTGTTTCATCATGAATCACTATTGTTTCGAAATTTGAAAAACACCGAACAATGGATGGATGACAATAAAATACATAATCTGAATATGGCAATTTTGAAACTTGACGGACTGGTACTGATGCCCGGGAAAACACTCTCCTTCTGGAAACTCATTGGCGGACCGTTCGGCTTTCGCGGTTTTAAAAAAGGTGTTGTCCTTGTCAATGGACGGGTCGAAATAAAAACCGGGGGCGGACTGTGCCAGCTTTCCAATCTGCTGTACTGGATCACCCTTCATTCGCCGTTGACAGTCACCGAGCGGTTCCGCCACAGTTTTGATGTGTTCCCGGACAGCGGACGGACCCAGCCGTTCGGCAGCGGAGCCACCTGCCTGTACAATTACCGTGACCTGCAGATCCGGAATAATTCAATTGAACCGTATTTACTGCGGCTCCATCTGGATACTACCCATCTGCACGGAGAATGGAAAACACAAAAGCCGGTTTCATTTCGCTACGAGGTGTACGAGAAAAAACACTGGATCACCCAGGAAGGCCCGTTTTATATCCGCAATAACATCCTCATGCGGCGCTGTTTCCGGGGAGAAAGACAGATCAGCGATGAGTATGTAACAGAAAATCATGCCCTGATGATGTATTCTCCGCTGATTGATGCGCCAAAATCATTTTCCCCGGGAGAGGAGGTTGTATGATACGGCCGTATGAAAAAAAAGACAGCGAAGCATGCATGGCACTCTGGGCGGTTTTTGACAAGGCGCTTCTTGAAGAATCTGAATATTTTTTTCGGGAACCGATGCCAAAACAGATCATGGAACGCCATAAAAAATACAGTCAGGGCAGGGACAGTATGTTTCTGGTTTGTGAAAAAGAAGGAGAGATTGCCGGTTTCATTCTGGGGATGATGCGAAAAACCCCGTCAGTCGCATTGTTGAGGGATCGGACAATTCTGGAAATTCACGCTTTGTCCGTTTTGGAAAAATACCAGGGCCGGGGGATCGCAGGGGAGCTTATGGAGACTGCACTTGAGTTTGCCCGCAAACAAAAAGTGCAAGATGTGGAAAGCCAGTTGTGGGTATTCAACACAGTAACAGAAAAGCTCTTTATAAAATATGGTTTCAAGGTACAGAGCAGAAAATACAGGTTTCATATCCATGATTAAACAGAATGATTCCACACAAAAAATAACAATATGTATTCTGCTTATTCTTGTTACACTTGTCAGTGCGGCAGCACACCTTTTTATGCGCTTTCAGACTGCCTGGCCCAATGGCCTTGATGGTTTTTTTTATGCAATGGAAGCAAAAAGTTTTATCCAGCGGGGACATCTGGAAAATCCCTCATTCGGCCCGATGTATTATATAAGCGGTGTTGCAGGGTTTCTTGCCGGAGATGTGTTTGCGGGAGTGAAACTGGCAGCAGCGGTCTGCACATCACTTTTAATGCCGGGGATGTATTTTTTCTGCAGACAGTTTTTCAGCCGGCAGCTCTCATTGTTGGGAGCCCTTCTGACAGCACTTTCTCCTTCACTTTTTACCATGTCCATTAATTACCTTAATAATATATTTGGACTGGTTTGTTTTCTTTTTTTCAGCTTCTTTTTATTGCAGTTCAGAAGAAAAAAGAATTGGCAATATCTCATTCCTGCTATGGTTTTTTCCGCCGGGGCCATACTGGGGCATTTAAGCACCGGGCTGTATGCACTGGCATTCGGTGGAGTACTGGTTTATGACAGCTATTTAAAAAAGAAGAATAAAAATGTCTGGCTGGCTGCAATTTTAGTCGGTGTGATGGTTTGCATTGCCGGTGGATTGCTTGTTACCCAATGGGAGCGGTTCAGGGGAGTCTTCGCCTGTATCCCCTCTTTCCCTGTGTTTTCACAAACGTTCTGGTTTCAGCTGCCTGCCGGTGTTGTCATTGAGATGACGTTGTTGATGGCAATATCCTTTGCAGCGGTCATTGTATGGTTTGCAATTGAAAAACGGTTTTCATTTTTCCCGCTGCTGGCTTTTGTTTTTTATTTTCCTTTTTGGGATTTGACCCGGCTTGACATGGGATATCGTCTACTGCTTTCTGCCACTCCTGCCGGGATTTTTGCAGTTGTTTTCCTGATTCATAAAATGAAAATTGAAAGACTTGTTCGAAACAGGTTGGCTGTTTTTGGCCTGTGCTTTTGTACGCCATTGATTTTCCTGAGCATGCAGGTGTATACACCCCAAACTGATCCCCCCTATGAATATTATCATGATACAGTCAAGGGAATAGAACTGCCCGATGATTCACTGCTTATTGCACATCTGGGCCTGAATCATGTTTATACTTACTACAATAATTTTCAAGACGCATTAAATTATCTGCCGGATTTTCCCGTGGTAAAAGAGAAACTGTGGCGGCTTGCCTATGGTGTTTCGTTTTCATTGCTTGACAAGCAGTTTCCGGAAGCCGTTGAAACCGGATGTATTAAAAAAATCAATGCAGACTACCTGCTTATCCGCGAAGACTACTGGCGGCAGTACCTCGAGAGCGAGGATCCCATGACCCGGAAATCGCTGGAAAACTGGTTTAACCCGTCGTATAAAAGACCAGGGTTTATCCGTATGATCCACCGGTAATCAGAATATTCATGCCAAAATGTTTTCTCAGGTTTTATCTGTCAAACATCAGTTTTAAAAATCTGGTAATCATTTCTGTGTCAACATCTTTAACTGATTTAAGTGGAATGTACCGTGCGGTTTTCCCGCTGCCTTTCAGGCAGCTGATTTCCTGCTGTGTCAATTCATGAATATCAAATCCCATGTTCACATGTGTTTTTAACACCAACAGATATACCTTGTCTCCATAATAGGGTACGCCATATTTCATTTTTTCTTCGATATGCGGATAAACCGAATAAATGATATTACGGCACTTAATGCAAATTTCTTTTTTCGGGGACGGCTGGTTTTCAATATAAGCTTTTACATCATTGTCCATTCTTCTTTCCTTTATATATGCAGTATCAGACATTTGAGAATTCGTCTTTTCAGTCAACGTCAAAACAGGTGATGAGATGGAAGATTATTCCCTGTTATTATATACTTGTATCTGATACATATTTGTTTTACAAGTAGTATATTATTTTGAATAGCGGAAGGTACATAATGCGAAAACGGTTATTTGTGCTGCAAGTAGTTATTATTTTACTGTCAATTGGATTAGCCGGCTGTACTGAACAGGGCGCACCGCCGCGTACTGCGGATCAATTTGACTATGATTCACTTTTTTCCATGGATTCAGCCAGAAAGCTTCTCAACGAATGGCAGGATTCACAGAACGACAAACAGTTTGAGGTGTATGCCGGGCTCTTTGCTTCGGATTTTAAAGGGGTAAAAAAAGTCGGAGCGAATGAAACTTCTTTTGACAGAGATCAATGGCTTGTTGACCGGAAAAAAATGTTCCAGTTTCCTTTTATCGTCCGACTCAGCAGTATTCAGTTTTATCCGTTGAAAAATCGCATGGAGGTGCGGTTTGTCCAGGAGTTTGAATCAACGGGATTTATGGACCGGGGGAACAAGGTTCTTGAGCTCGCATATGAAAACGATGTGTTGAAGATTCGTAATGAAATCATGCTTGACTCCACGGTACTCGATGCTCCTTCCTCCCGTTTTACCGATCCCCTTGATTTTCGGTTTGTGGTGAGGGGAAAATATATGGTCATTTCCGATCTGCCTGAAAATATCCGGAAAATTGAAGAAGAGTTTTCGATACCTATGGGCTTTTCCGCGGATGAGAAAAGAGAACAAAAGATAATTGTAGACCAGATCGTGGTCGCTTCCCTGGGGCTGGATATGGCGACTGTACCGGATGTCATTAAAAACCGAATTGGCGAAACAGTGTATTGTTATGACGAAGGCTGGTCAGATGAGCCAACATCTGAAAAGCAGGCAAAAATTACCGGGATAAAGCTTATTTACCCGTTCTACTCACATTGGGGAATGCAGGAGTATGCGAGAAGCATCGAGGAGGTCACCCCGGCAGTTATCGAGGATCTCACCGCACAAATCAGGGATGTGGCGATTGGATCAAATTCCGGTTTTTTGGTCTACGAGCTTGAGATTGAAGAGCAGTTCGGAGCGGATTTTGTGTCTGAAAATAAAGTAAATTATGAATCACAATTACGGCTGAAGGCGGTTGATAAAAATGAATTCAGCAGGGATGAAATATTGGGATTCCTTGACCAGACAGATTTTTACAGCCAGATAGAATTGTATTTCGAAAAAGGAGAGAGCAGGACGAATCTTGATTTTGAAAAATGGCAGATTGTCACTGTCTGCGCTGCCGATGATACAAAAGAATTTCTGGCAATTGATTTTTATTATCTGCCGCCCGAAACACCCCCGTATGCTGCGATAGCCGGATCGTTTATTTTTTTACTGCGTGATGGAACATACCAATATTTTGACAGAACATCTGATCCTCTGGAAGGTTTACGGTATTTCTTTCTGAATGATAATGTATTGCCCGATTTTATCACGACCAATTATATGGGAGATTACTATTTTTATCTTGATGGAAAGCTCACACATGTACTTGATATGCCGTTTTATGACTGTATTGATTAAAAAAATATGATCACAAGGGCTTTGCCGGTACACAAATATCAACCATTGTCTTCCCTTTCTTTTTTGCTTCCACCGGGGGATGCCATTCAAATACCGGTTCATCTGCAGGGACCTATCCGCCTGAAGGCAGCCATACATCAAACACCCGGTTCCGTGCAACCTGGTTATCTTTTGTCTCCAGTTCAAATCGGGTTGGCGATTATGTTGTCTGTATAGGGAATCCGTGTCTTGATTTTTTCCCGGCTTTCCTTGTTGTCATGTTCATGTGCCCGTCAGATACTATTCGCATGACTGGAATTGTCGGGTTTTTTTAATGCAGGGCGAAATGCAGGATCAATCTCAAACAGAAATCCCTGCGCATTCACTTTTACTGTTATCAATAATCTTTTACATTTTTTTACTTTAAATTTACAAAAGTATCATGCATATCATGTATAATAAAATAAAAATCAGTGTGGGGTGATTTAATGAAAACAGTATTCTTTTTTTTTCTGGCCATTAATTTAATGTTTTTTTCAGCGTTAAAAATATATCCGCAGGCAAATATCGTGTGGGAATCTATTGATGAAACAACCTGGCGGTATGAAGATAACTGGGCAGGCGGTTCGGTCTGTTTTTTTGAAACGAATGATGGAGAAAAAATGGCTGTCTGGCAGATCCATGGAAGCGGTGTGGCGGTTATCGGAAGCCGTTTATATTCAGTTGTTATTGATAAAAACAAAATTGAATTATATCCATATGGTCCAAATAAAATAAAGCAGGCTCCCGCATATATACTAAAAAAAGTAATAGACAAAGATATTCTGATTTCCGAATGGGACGATTGTGTTTTAATTCTTGTGCACGATGAGGCTGTTGTGATGGACCGGTTTAAAAGAATTCCGGTTGAAGAATTAAAAAGGAAGGATTTTTCACGGATTGATAATTTAGAAAAGAATTAGTTCCAGTTTCGCAGAATCTTTGGTTTAATAATACCAATAAGACATAATTTCAGGATTTACCTTTTACAGCCATTCTGTTTGAAAGAACCGGCAGTACACCGTTTTGCGGGTTTTCATAATAGAGAAGAGGGGAATGCGAAATGCTGAATAACTCACCAAGTCAACTGATAACAGAAAAGGGGATATTGGGGGTTATTTTTTGTTTTCAATAAATACCGAATAATCATTCGATAATTGTGCCATGATTTCTTTGGTCAATTTATGATCCATTGAATATGCAGGAGTCTCTGCATCCGTTTTGCCGACTATTTTTGCAGGCACTCCTACCGCTGTCGAGTGTGCGGGAATATCCGTGAGGACCACGCTCCCTGCTCCTATCTTTACTCCGTCACCAATATAGATTTTCCCGAGTAATTTGGCACCTGCACCAATCAAAACACCATTTCCAACCTGCGGGTGCCGAATCCCGCCGGCCTTCCCGGTGCCGCCAAGCGTGACCGAATGGAGCATGGAAACATTATTTCCAAGAGTAGCTGTCTCTCCAATAACGATGCTTGTTGCATGGTCGATCATCACACCGTGGCCAATCGTTGCCCCCGGATGAATATCAACGCCAAATACTTCAGATATTCTGCTTTGAAGAATCAAGGCAAGGGAAGCTCTCCCCTGCTCCCATAATCGATGAGCGATGCGATAGCTTTGCAAAGCGTGAAAGCCTTTAAAATATAATAATGGCTGTGAGTAAAACTTGCTCGCCGGATCTCTTTCCTTTACTGCGGCGATATCTTTTCGAATTGATTTTTGTATGGTTTTGTCATTTTTCATGACATCCATAAACAATTCCATTAACGATGTTGCCTGAAGATTGTCGTTCTGGAGCTTGCCGGCCAGGTGATAACTCAAGGCATTTTCCAAAGATTCATGATTGAGTATGGTGTTGTAAAAGAAGCTTGCAAGAACCGGCTCTTTTTTTGCCTCGCTCTGTGCTTCTCTGCATATGATCTGCCAGATGACATCTTCTTTTTTTTTCATGTGTACACCCTCTCAACAAAATAAATAGAAACTGATAAAAGTATACAATGATTATCGAAGCTTTCAAATAGGCAAAAAAATTTTGAGACTGAATACTCCGGGCTCAGGAATTTTCAACAATTTATTTCCTGCATTTACAACACCGATGATGGGCTTTATGCTGACAAGTATTACGGAATGGACAGGACAAAGTTCTGGGCGGAATGAAAACCCTGCCATAAATAACCCGGGTTTTTTGAATGAAGACACCCCTCTTAATTGACTTGTGTTCGTCTCTTTAGTAATATGCTCTTCATGAGTGACTATAATTTTACAGAAATCGAAAAAAAATGGCAAAAATACTGGGATGAAAATAAAACTTTCAAAATAACTGAAGATCCCAAAGTCCCAAAAGAAAAACGGTGCTATGTCCTGGATATGTTTCCCTATCCTTCAAGCGCAGGACTGCATGTCGGGCATCCAGAGGGATACACGGCGACCGATATTTATTCCCGCTTTCTGATGATGAACGGGTACAAAGTGTTACACCCGATGGGATACGATTCATTCGGCTTGCCGGCAGAAAACTATGCGATTAAGACCGGGACTCATCCCGGGATTTCAACTGAAGAAAATATTGAAAAATTTGAAAAGCAGATCAAGTCACTTGGGTTTTGTTATGACTGGGACCGCAAGGTCTGTACCCATAACGAACACTATTATAAATGGACACAGTGGATTTTTTTAAAACTTTTTGAACAGGGCCTTGCTTATGAAGCAGAGACTCCCATCAATTTTTGCCCGTCATGTAAAACCGGGCTGGCCAATGAAGAGGTAAAAGACGGGAACTGCGAACGGTGTCATTCGAAAGTTGAACGGAAAAATCTGCGTCAGTGGATTTTAAAAATTACCGCTTATGCAGACCGGCTTCTTGCCGATCTCGAGACTCTCGACTGGTCGGAATCCATCAAGATTATGCAGCGCAACTGGATTGGCCGCAGTGAGGGTGCGAATGTCACATTCGATCTGGCCGACGGAAGCGGCGAAATAGAAGTATACACCACCCGTCCAGATACCCTCTTCGGTGCAACCTATATGGTTCTTGCACCCGAACATCCCCTTGTGGAAAAAATTACCACTTCTGAACAAAAACAGGCGATTGAAGACTATAAAACAACTGCAAACAGCAAGTCTGATCTTGAACGGACAGAACTCGCCAAAGACAAAACCGGTGTGTTTACCGGCGCATATGCGATCAATCCGGTGAACAATAAAAAGGTCCCGGTCTGGATTTCTGATTATATTTTAATGTCGTACGGTACCGGTGCGATTATGGCGGTTCCCGGTCATGACGAGCGCGATTTTGAGTTCGCGAAAAAGTTTGATATCCCGATTATTCAGGTTGTTTCCAGGGACGGTACGTTCCATGAACTGAAAGAGGCGTTTACAGAGGATGGGGTGGCAGTCAACTCGGGCGAGTTTGACGGATTGCCGACAAAAGAGTTTAAAGAAAAAATAACCGACTGGCTTGATAAAAAAGGAAAAGGTAAAAAAGCGGTGAACTATAAATTGCGCGATTGGATTTTTTCCCGTCAGCGCTACTGGGGAGAACCCATTCCCCTGGTGCACTGCGAAAAATGCGGTATAGTGGCCGTACCATATGACCAACTGCCTTTGACATTGCCGGAAGTGAAAGTTTTTGCCCCGTCCGGAACCGGAGAGTCGCCGCTTGCAACAATCGATGAGTGGGTGAATACAAAGTGTCCCAAGTGTGGCGGGAAGGGTAAACGCGAAACAAACACCATGCCGCAATGGGCCGGCTCCTGCTGGTATTATCTGCGGTATCTGGATCCTGATAATGGTAAAGAGTTCGCCTCCAAAGAAAAAATTGATTACTGGATGCCGGTAAATTTATATGTCGGCGGAGCGGAACATGCAGTACTCCATTTATTGTACGCCCGGTTTTGGCACAAGGTGCTCTATGATCTGGGCCTGGTAAACACGATTGAACCATTCCAGCGGCTGATAAATCAGGGAATGATCACTTCTTTTGCCTACCAGCGGAAAAACGGCTCGCTGGTTCCGGTAGACGAGGTTGATGAGGCTGATGGAGAAAAATATATTGAAAAAGCAACCGGTGAACAGGTCGAGCGGATTATTGCCAAGATGTCAAAGTCTTTGAAAAATGTCATCAATCCTGATGATGTTGTCCGGGATTTTGGTGCGGATGCCATGAGGATGTACGAGATGTTTATGGGGCCGCTGGAAGTATCCAAACCGTGGTCCACAAACGGAATATTTGGAATAAAGCGGTTTCTGGAACGGGTATACCGTCTGGGTGAAAAATCTCTTTCGGATGAGAAGGCTGATGACAAGCTCGTCCGGCTGCTGCACAAGACGATAAAAAAGGTGACCGAGGACACCGGCAGTCTTGCATTCAATACTGCGATTGCCCAGATGATGATTTTTACAGGAGAGATAAACAGTCTTGAAACTTTACCCAAAACTTTGTGGGAGCCGTTTGTGCTGTTGTTGTCACCCTATGCGCCCCATCTTGCCGAAGAGCTGTGGGAAAAATGCGGCAATAAGGCATCGGTGGCCATGCAGAAGTGGCCGGAATTCAGCGAGGAACTTGCCATAGATGATGTTATCACCCTGGTCGTGCAGATTAACGGAAAAGTTCGGACAAAACTTGAAACTTCCCGCGGGTTGTCAAAAGAACAACTCGAAGAAGAGGCGATGAAAGCACCCCGAATCCAGGAGTTGATCGAAGGAAAAGCGATTGTGAAAATTATTGCAGTCCCGGACCGGCTTGTCAATATTGTCATAAAGGGGTAAGGGCAATTACTTCATATTTGTCGACCATGAGCTCGATTCTTTTCCCTGTTGACTGGTGAAACAAGACATGAAATCCGAACGGCAGTTGACCCAATGAAACCTCATCAATTCCATTTGAAATAATTGGTTGATAGTACAGACTATTAAAAAACCAGGTTCCCTCTTCCAGAACTGTTTTATGTTCGGCTGTTTCAAGCTGTTTCAGTGAAAATGTATTGAATGTTTTACCTGCAATATCCTGTTCAATCTTCGCCGTGTCAAAACTCCAGGGATTCGTTCCTCTTTCTTCAAGCAGGGAAACAAGGCGATGTGCATTAAAACCATTTATGTCATACCCTTTTTTTATACAGGAGAGACACCTTTCAGCAACAAACCCGCCGCAATACGATAATGCGAGTGTATCCGTGCCCGTTCCATCAGTGTTGCCGTACACTGCACCAAGAGGTTTCAGGCCAATGGAAGCATTGTTTTTATACCAATCTGCAATAATGAATGAAAACGCTGATTTTCGTATTGGAATCGATATTCGTGTCACACCGGAATCAACCGTATACAAATCCTTATCATTATTGTCTGAATATACAGTCACCTGAAGATAGAGTTCAGGGAATGCTGTTTGCCATGTTGGATCGGGTTCAGGGATAGTAAGTGAGATGTCTCTGGTATCAGAAAAAAAAGAACATCCGCAACCCAGGGCTTGAATACACAGTAAAAATAAAAAATATTTCATATCCTGTATTACACCCGAATATGTTCTCCTGCTTTCACCTGCTCGCGGTAAATTCCGCGAATTTTATTCAAAATTTCAATATAGTGGGGAGATTTGTAATCTATATATGTCCATTCAACTGGCCGGAAAGTTTTTTTCTCGAACATGAGGGTTATTTCTGCAAAAATGCCGTCTGCAAGGGGAATTCTGTGGGAACTGTCTTTTGTGGAGGCGAGGATAAATCTGCTCTGATTCAGCAATCCGGGATCAAGGTTTATTTTTCGTTTTTTTGATTCAGCAAAAAGAGTCTCAAGCTGATTTGTTTTTGTTTTGATTTGAGCAAAATACTCAGGTTTGATGAGTTTTTCAAACGAGAGAAACATCCGACGGATAGGAGTGCCCATTTCATTATTATAATAATCAGAAAAAGTGAATTCAAACGGTTCTGATTCAAAATCAATGACACCGAATTGTTCAATCAACCGCTTTCTGCAGTCATTTAATGCCGTTTTGCTGCTTTCGAGGATGCATAGAACCAGTTTTTCCAAATAAAAATGTGCTTCGTTACCCATAACCAAAAAAAAAGTTGAGTTGTATGATTTAACATTTTCTCTTATACTATCAGTGTATTATGAGTGATATAATAGCATATTGCAGCCAGGTAGAGCAATTACTCGAGACAAAAAGAGCAACCCTCGATGCGACGTCATTGAAAACATTGCGTGATTCGTTTTCGGCGTATCAGATCTACTTTGAGAATATCTTTAATATTCTGCTTCGCAAGGGGTTGATTCAGGAAGATCCGTACAAATATGATGAAAAAATAACCGAAGTAAATACTCCGTCTGATGATGCATTGCTTGAATCTGAAGAATCAGAGAAAATCAGCCAGCGGCTTTCGTCCTATCATTCAAATATTGAGTTCATGAACAATTATTATGAGTTCAGCCTCGGATTTATCACCCTGAGCCGTATCAAGCGAATTGTGAAATTCGCGAAATATATCAACTGGAGTCAGGTGACAGAAACCTCTACCAGTCTTATGACCCGAACCCTTGCAAAATATTTCGGTAAAATCCGCCATGGGTCCGATCCTCTTTCTGCAAGCATTATCAACGACTCAATTGTTCAGATTGAAAAAACCTTGAAGCAGGCGTTTTCAACGCTGGGAGAGATCACCGCTTTCCAGAAAGAGCAGTACAAGCTGGAATTACGGCAGCGTATTTTTTCACGATTGAATCTGCAGCAGTATGTTCCCGAGGAAAAAGTTGAAGATATTATAAAAAAGGTAAAATCATTATTTGGAGAAGCAATGGGGAAAAATGTATCTTTTTTTCCCGATATGGTGAAAGAGGTTATCAGGGAGGATTTGATGCCGGGCGGGGAAGAGCTGAGGCATCATGCGCTTGAATCCCTGAAAATCCAGGAAGTCAGGAAAAAAGAAGAGAAAAAAGAAGATATCTACAAATCAATACTTATCCAGGCGGTCAGATTTCTCGCCAGCTGCAACCTTCAGCTTGAAGATGCCCTGAACAAAGTGCTTGAGGCGCAGCAGCTGTTTGAAAGCCAGGAAATGACCTTCGGCCGCAGGCTTCGAAAGTGGCTGGTAAAACTGATTTCGCGGCAGGAAGAAAAGACACTCTACGAAATCGAATATTTTGACGTGGGCACCTCTGCCAATCATAATGAAAAAGTTGATATTCTTGAGTTTATTGATGAAACAAAACGGGCAATTCAGCTGTTTTCGGGACTTTCAAGCAAAGGAAGCCAGGTTTTTCACAAACTCGAAGTCTCCCCCGAAGACAAGATTTTTCAGCTGCTGAACGGCAATCTCATTCAGCTGCAGATTATATACCGAAGACTTAACGGACTTATCGTCTTTTTCAAGACGGAAATTCCGAAAGACAAGCGGGGCAAGGTCCGGGGTATCAAACTTGAGCTGAATTCAATCAAAAACAGTATTGTCAAGGCAAATCAGAAAAAGCATGAATATGTTTCAATTAAGGAAGAAGAAGAACAAATGAAACGCCTCGGCCTGAAAAAAGAAATTTCCTGATGATATAAGGCAACTAAAAAAAAGCAGGTTTGGTTTCCCTACACCCGATACGATCCCAAGATCCTCAGTTCTTCGCTGTGCAGTTTCAGTTTTTTCAGTGCATTGTCGAATACCGATAAATCCTCCGGCAGCTGGATATCCACATAAAACATGTATTCCCATGGTTTTCCGGGAATTGGACGGGATTCGAGTTTGGTCATGTTCAGTGAAAAATCTGCCAGAATTTTCAGCGCATCGTACAAAGCTCCCGGTTTGTCAAGTGTGGCAAAAACAAGGGATGCCTTGTTCGGCTGTGGAATATCTGAATGGTCATCACGGACAATGACGACAAACCTGGTGTAATTCTGCGGATTTGTTTCAATGCTTTCTTTCAGGATTTCCAGATTGTTGATCGCGGCAGCTTCGGCGCTTGCAATCGCCGCATTTTCCTTTTTTCCCACTTCGGCAACATGGGTTACCGACCCGGCAGTATCATAATAGGAAATCTTTTCCCATTGAGGGTGTCCTTCCAGAAACCGGGCGCATTGGGCGAGTCCCTGCGGGTGTGAGTACACCCGTTTTATGTCTTTCAATGCTGCGCCTTTTATTCCAATCAGGTTGTGAACTATCCGGATCTTTTTTTCTCCGATTATTTTGATATCGGGGAATTCGAGCAGAAGATCATAATTCTGATGGATAGAGCCTGCAAGCGAGTTTTCAAGCGGGATCATTCCATAATAGGCGCTTCCCTCCAGAACACTGTTGAAGACATCCCTGAATTCCTGCCGGGCGAGCGGGAATACTTCGTCGTGAAAATAGAGCTGGATTGCCTTTTCGCTGAATGAACCGCGTTCACCCTGGAATGCAACAGCCGGCTTTTTTATGGCAAGGGTAATTCCGGCAGTTTTGTTGGTGAGGCCTTTTGTCTCGTCCTCGACCGGCAGCCGTGCGATTTCCTTCTGTAGTACCGGCGCAAGTGCCTCAATGTCACGCATGAGTTTTTCGAATTGTTCGGGATACAGGGCCTGCGGGCCGTCTGAAAGTGCTTTCTCGGGATCGGAATGCACCTCAACAGTAATTCCGTGCGCGCCTGCTGCAACCGCAGCAAGTGCCATCGGTGGAACTTTTTCCCGAATTCCGGTCGCATGGCTTGGATCTACAATAATTGGCAGATGGCTCAGCTTTTTTACCACCGGAATGGCCGATAGATCAAGGGTATTTCTGGTTGCTGTTTCAAATGTCCGGATTCCCCGTTCGCAGAGGATGATATTGTCGGCGCCGTGTGCAAGGAGATATTCGGCAGACATCAGCAGTTCCTGGATGGTTGAAGCAAAACCCCGCTTGAGCAGGACCGGTTTTTGAAGGCTCCCCACCTTTTTAAGCAGTTCAAAATTCTGCATGTTCCGGGTACCGATCTGGAAAATATCGATGTAATCTTTCATCAATGCTGCATGCTCCGGCGAGACTATTTCGCTGACAGTCGGCATGCCGTATTTTTCGCCGGCTTCCTTTAAATATTGTAAACCCTCTTCGCCGAGGCCTTGAAATGCATAGGGTGATGTGCGGGGCTTGTAGGCGCCGCCGCGGAGGATTACTGCTCCCGTTTCCCTGAGCATCGCGGCCATGAAATCAATATGGTCACGTGATTCGATCGCACAGGGCCCGGCGATGACCACGAGTCGTGAACCGCCTATTTTGATCGGGCCTACTGTAATGACGGTATCTTCCTTCTGGAATTCCCTTGATGCAAGCTTATAGGGTGATGAAATCGGGATGACACGTTTTACTCCGGGAAGAATTTCAACTTCCCTCGGGTCAATGGAAACCATCCCGACCGCACCAAAAATGGTTTCCTGTTCGCCGATAATTTCCTTGACCTTGAATCCTTTTCTTTCGAGAAAGTTCTTGATATCGTTTTTTTCCTGTGTATGGATCAGGTGCTCGAGTACAATAATCATGCCGTCAAGCCTATGAGAAAGTGACCGGTGTTGTCAAGGTATGGTTGTCTGTTAGATTCAGAAATCAAAATGGCAAAAATTTCCGGAAAAGGGTTAAAAAAAGAAAAAAAACCTGATAAAATATAGAAAATGGTGAAAAATTTGAAAAATGAGTTTCAACGCGTTATATTGTTAGTCTGAAGCTAAAAATGAATATTTCAATGAGAAGTAAAGACGTATTGTTATTGTGCATTATTTTGTGCGGGGTGCTCTTGCCGTTGTTTTCTGAAGAATCTGCCGGGAAAAAAGATATTCACGGGGATTTGCAGAATGTATCAATAAAAAGGGAATTGTCCCTGCTGACTTTCTCAAACAACGGTTTTGATATTCCGGGTGATATTACCGCAGGGCTCAATGCAGAGATCAACAAAACATTTGTTTCCGCTACCCGATTGAGTGTTCGGCATACCCAAACCGAAATGTCGGGAAAAGATATTGATATTTTTCTGAACTTCATTTCGGCATATAACAAGGGTTCTGCTCTCCCCGATACGCTGCAACTCTCTGATTCAGCGATTCAAAAAGAGCAGTTTATTGAAATCGTAAAAGCTGAAATAATTGTTATTCCGGTTATCTCCCGTTTTTTGGAAGAAAATGAAGTGCGGGACGGACAGGAAAGGTTCAAACTGAGTGTTCAGACAGATTTTTATTTTTTGATTTCCCGGGAGGCACGGATTCTTTCGGTAAAAAAGATTGAAACGCTTGGCTACGACCTGGATCGGGATCAGGCAATTTCTGATGCAATGCTGAATATTCCCCCGCTGTTGGCCTATGAAATCGGGCAGATAAAGGAATTGTCAACCGGTATGATTATTTTGGGTGTTTCTTTTGATGAAGTGATCATTGAATTGGGAAGTAATGCAGGAGTGGCCGTCGGCGATGAATTTGTTATCCAGACTTCACAGACTCAGCCGAACGGTATGGTGGTGACAAGGGATAAAGCATTTATTCTGATAACAGAGGTCACCGGCGAAGTCGCCCTCGGGATAATCCGATATGCTGAAGAAGAAATCAAGGTTGGAGATTCAGTGCAGAATCTGGGACGGTTCGGACTGGAGCTGTCTCCTTACGGATTTGCTTTTATTCCGCTCACTGCGGGCGATGAATTGACTGTCTATAGCGGCATTCGTCTTGTGTTGTCAAAGTTTGTCTCTACCCTGCGGCCCTTTATTGCTGCGGAATTTGTTGTCTATCCGTTCTCGGTCTATGAGGATTGGCTTCCCTTGCGTTTTTTTGCAGGGGTGGAAATTCGGCTGTTTTTTGGTGCATTTGAGTTTGCTGCGTTTCCTGCTGTCGGTATTGAACAGCGGATTGCACTTTCCCCGGCAAATGAGAGTGAATTCGCAGGGGTTGGCTTTCACAGTGCAGCGGAGTTGTCTTTAATGATTTCGCGTGAACTGAAAGTGTTTATCAGCGGAGGATATGAATACTGGATCGGCGGACGGCAGGGAATTCTGGCCGGCGGCGGCCTTTCAATAAAATTTTAGGAGTTGTTATGAGAAATATGATGGCAGTTGTGCTGGTTTTCTTTGTTCTCGCTGGTGGTATTTCCTGTGCGACAGAAAAGGTGGTGTCAATGCCCGATGAGACCACTTCTGCACAAAGGAATCCACTGCAGATAAACGGCCCGGCAGCTCCAGGTACAGCAGAAGAGAAAAAGTTTATCAAGGATTATATTGAAAGTATGCGGTTCATGGTATATATCGACGAAAAGGCAAAAGTGTCGGATTCAGAAGAATATCTGTACCGGAAAGCAGTCGCTTTCGCGAACGATTATCTTGCGAAAAAAAACATTGAAGTTGTCCTTTTGGATCAGATCGAGAGCCTGCGAAGGGACCATTCTACACTGATGGAGGATGTTCAGGGTGAAAATCTTTCCGTTGTGCAGTGGCTGGCGCAAAAACTGAATGCTGATGTATATATTGTCATCGATTTGCTGGTTCAGAATGAAAAACGGGGAAACCAGTATTACGCCCAGTCAAATGTCTCCCTTACTGCTTTTGAAGCATCGACAGGACGGCTGCTTGCGTCAAAAAGCCATAATCAGATTGACAAGTCGGTGGGGTCATCTGAACAAATCGCGAAAACAAATTCTGTCGGCATCTGCATTCAGCGGATCATGGGTGATCTGCTGACAACGACGAAAACATATATGGAAAAAGCAATAGAAGATGGCATTCGCTACGAGATGTACATTACCGATACAGCCGATGCGAAAACTCTTTTAAAATTTATTGGCGCAATAAAGGATGAAAAACAGAAGGTAACCAGGATTGAGTCGGTGTACCGCACAGATGAAGAAGGAAAATATTATGTGTATATGTTTGGAAATCCTGATGAATTTGAGCTATTTATATATAGTATAGCAGAGACTATTCCCGGTCTCGAAGGAATAAAGCTTGTTTCACAGCGTGGAAAAAGCTTTACCTTTTCAACAGGGATGTGAGGGGCGTTGCCTCTCTTTATATAGGCAAAAAAAACATGGAGGATACAATGAAAAGAATAATTGTTGTTTCATTGGTTGCTGCTGCAATGCTGTTTTCAGCATGTGCTTCAAATCCAAAACCCAAAGATCCCAACATCGGACCAACCGACAAAAATGCCCCGCAAACATCTGAGATTATCAATCATCAGTACCGCGGATTGTCGAATGTACCTGACTGGGTTCTTCTGGATCAGGGCGATATCGAAAAAATGAGCGATTTCAAAGGGTTCATGGTGTACAAGGATACATTTTCCGGCCAGGACCTTAATGGTGTGAAAATCATGGCTCAGGATTTTGCCATTGACTCGCAGATTGCACGGAATGTTTCTGTCCGTATTCAGTCCAAATTCGCCGGTGCGATGGTTGGAACTGTTGATGGAGCAGATTCCTATTTCGAAAAAATCGTAAAAAGCCTTGCAGAAGCCCGCATTGGCGGCATCAGAAAGCATGCTGATTACTGGCTGCTGCGCCGCTACACGAATCCTGACAAAACAGTGAAAGATGTATATGAATACTACATCCTCACCAAAGTTCCGGAAGAAGAAGTGCAGAAGGCTGTAGCCCGTGCGTTTAATGAAAATCCGCCCAAATCAGAAAATGAAATTCGTGCCCGTGACAAAGTTAAAGAAATCATGGACAACGATTCCGATTGGTAAAATAGCAGAATGATTGGCATTACCGGAGAACCTCCGGTAATGCCTTTTTTTAAAAAAGAAACTAAATCCATAATTGAATTATCCTTGTTTTGATATTACAATTTAATTGAGTTTGTCAAAGGAGTTTTCCATGAAAAGGATCATATCCATAACAGCGGTACTTTGTTTTCTCCTGGGTGCCTGTGTTACCACATCGCCTCCAGCTGGTGCAGATTTCAAAACAGGGCCCATGCCAGGGTGGGTGAGCAATCCTCCACAAGATGATGATTCTTTTATGTATTTTACCGGATCAGGCCAGAGCGGGTTGGGTGTGCTCTCGGAAGCCGAGCAGTTCGCAGTACAGGATATTATCTCGAATATTGTCAAATTTATTGGTGTGGAAATTACCGCCAGGACGTCCGCGCAGGCAAAGGGGACACTGGAAAACTTTCAGACCAATATTTCACGTGAGGTTTCTGAATCCAGCTCTTCCAGAGTGTCGGGTTTCAGGGTTCAGGAAAAGTGGTTTCAGAAAAATGAAAAGGGAATACTTGTTTATATTCTTGTCAGGTATGAAAAAGAGGCATTGCTGAAAGAAAAGGCCAGAATCGAGCAGCTGTTTGTTGAAAAACTTGAAGCAATCACTATTCCGGAAGCAAAGGCCAGGGAACTGGAGGCTGCTGGAAGGCATTACGAGGCAATGCTTCGGTATCTTGATGCTTCCGCAGCTGCTGCGGAATCCACATTGGAGAACGCAGGAATCTATTTCAGCAGAAACATCGATAATGCAATGAAGTCGCTTGAAAAAATATCGGTATTTAAACTGAATGACAATCTTTCCGGCACAATCGGGCAGGAATTCGCCCAGCCCTTCGGGTTAAAAATAGTGTCGGGGAATACGGTGCAGTCAGCGGGTATTCCAAATGCGGATGTAATGGTATCATTTCCCGAAGTAAAAAACGGCAAGCAGACGATGAAATATGTTGTTGTCCGTTCAGACGCCGATGGCGTTGTCACGTTCAAGCATCCCATTCCCACATTTGTCGGCGCAGCGCGGGTGACGATGGTGATTGATATTTCACCCTATCTGAAAAAATTGAAGGCAAGCCTGACGGTTCCAACAGAAAAAATTACTGCAATTGACAATCTGGCTGCAACGAAAAAGCAGGTATTTGTCTATTCAGTGGCATCACGGGCGAAAAATATTCCCACAGCAATTTTTGTTGTTGATTGTGATGAATCCGGCAAATCATTGTCAATCAATAATTCCACGACATCAGGGATTGCGGAGACACTCACCGCAGAAGGGTTTTCATTAAAGAATACACGTCTTGATCCGGCCGTACTGCTGGGAAAAACAGATAAAGATGCCGTGGGAATTATCCGTCAGGGGACATCCGGACTCACCCGGGCAGTGATTGGAAATGCCGCGGTCGACAGCTACTATCTTGACGGCACACGCTATATTCTGAAAGTAAGGGGAACAGTGAAGGTTCTGGATCTGGTGACGGGAGAGCTTTTATATGAAAAAACACTCACAAAAAGCGTGACCGGAGTGAATCTTGAATCGACCCGTCTAACTGCTTTCAAGCAGCTTGGAAAAGAATTGGGACAAAAAATATCAATTGAGAGTCCGTAACAGCTGCAGCAGAAAGGGAAAAAAAAGCCATCCGTCGTCCGGATGGCTTTTTTTTAGTGCGCCCGGCAGGGTGCACCCATTCGGAGGTGACCCGGTAAAACGGGAAGTCCTCTACAGACCCGGCAGGGGGAA
>JAFGJO010000010.1 GCA_016929065.1 Spirochaetales bacterium
ATAATTATTTTTATCATATCCGCGGCAACCGGATATGCACAGGAGAATCTCTTCGAGGCGGTGAAAAACAACAATATCGCTGTTGTTGAAAAATTGTTGTCCGATGGAGCTGATATCAACATGCAAAACAGCGATGGCCAGACCCCGGTGCTTCTCGCAGCCCGCCTCGGTAGAGAAAGCATTTTAAAACTGTTTCTGGACTGCAACCCGGATTTGTATCAGGCGGACAAATATCAATACTCATTGCTTCACGCCGCAGCCGAGGGCGGACAGGTCTGGTTTTTAAAGATGTTGCTTGACTCGGGATTTTCTGTAGACCCGCATACCACCTATGACTTTACTCCTCTGCACGTCGCGATCCGTCATATGCGCACAGAAGCAGTTATGTTTCTGGTTGAACACGGCGCGTCGGTCGCCACACCTGCAAGTAACGGAAGCACCCCTTTGCATGTTGCAGCAGAACAGGAAATACCAAAGTATGTCCAATATTTGCTGGATCACGGGGCCGATATTAATGCACCCAATGAATGGGGGACTACCCCGCTGCATCTTGCCGCGGTGTATGGATCATACAAAATATGCACGATACTCATACAAAACGGCGCCAATCTGGAGGCGGTGAATATAAACGGAGACACCCCGCTCCATATTGCTGCCCGGGGATACAATCCGCGGACTGTTGAACTGCTCTGCGCGGCCGGAGCTGATTTAAACCGGAAAAATATAAACGGGCAGACCCCGCTGCAAATCGCAGCTTCTATGGGTAATGAAAAAATACTTGCTGTCTTGAACAAGTATGGGGAAAAGCCTCTTACCAAAGAAAAGTAACTGCCGAAATATTGTGCTCTTTTACAAACAAATCGAAATAATCATTTGTCCTGTATTATTTTATTTCTTTAAACGGAAGGCGGGGTAAGGGGGACCCCGAAGAGTGCATCAGGTAAATTTCAGGATAAATTTTCCCGATCAAGAAATGAAACGGGAAGTACGGTAACCCGGTCATCAACTTTATATTTTTCTTTTCCCGGATACACAATCCAGACATGCTGCAACTGCAAATCATTGATTGCGTTGTGAATTGATTTTGTCATTTTTGGTGCATCGGTATATTTGAATTCCGCACCAAAAAAACTTCCTTTATCCATCCATAATAAATCAAGTTCGGTTCCGGCATGAGTCCTCCAGAAAAACACCTCCTCATTTCTTTTTTCAATAGACCGCAATGTGTGTTCCAATGCAAATCCTTCCCATGAGGCACCAAGCTTTACGGAATTTACTATTTCTTCATTGCTTTTTATTGAAAGCAGTGAGTGAAACAGTCCGGAATCACGTATATATATTTTGGGATTTTTCACCTGCCGCTTGCTGATATTTGAAAACCACGGCTGAAGAATTCTGATCATAAACGTACTCTGCAGAATATCCAGGTATTTTCTTGTTGTCATGTCTGATATCCCGAAGGCACGGGCAATTTCCGAGTAGTTTATCACCTGGCCATGGTAGTCACAAATCATCAGCCAAAATCTGCGGAGTGTTTGAGCCGGGATCGAAATCCCCAATTGAGGAATATCCCTTTCCAAAAAGCTTATTATATATTGTTCCCGCCACAGCATACTCGCTGCATCAGTCTCCTCCAGATATGAACGGGGGAGTCCCCCACGGAGCCACAGCGTTTTGATATTTTCCAGTCCAATATCCTCACACCTGAATCCCCCCAATTCATGAAAGATTACTCTGCCTGCAAGTGATTCTGAACTTTGCTGGATAAGTTCCCTCGAAGCACTCCCCAGAATCAAATATTTCTGATTGGGATTGTTGTCAACCAAAAATCGAAGCAGAGGGAAAAGCTCTTTTTTTCGCTGTATTTCATCAATAACAATGAGGCCGGTCAGATTTTCCAGCGCGAGTTGAGGAGTATCAAGTTTCGCCAAATCCCTGGGATTTTCCAGGTCAAAAAAGTGATCAAAGGGTTGCGATTTTACCAATGTTGTTTTACCGCACTGACGCGGCCCCAAAATCGCAGTAACCGGAAACTGCCTGACATATTTACTTAAAAGAGTTGTATCTATAGATCTGCTGACGAGATGCATACTTAATGTATATATAACTTTCCTTGAAATATCAAGTAATTGATATGAATTTTCAAGGAAACAAAATAATCAATTAAGACTACAGGATGGATATACTCGTCCTGTTCCCCCAATATTTTGTGTATCAGTCTTTTATTATGGTTTTTTAACCGGAAGGTGGGATAAGGGAAAAATCGGAATTGGCCGGTCTTGAAATAAAATTGCGAACAGCATTTAATGAGCTGATTAATAAAATACAGTCAAAGGAGTAACTCTGATGCAGCGAAGCACAATCTTGTTCATTTCCATAATTATTTTTATCATATCCGCGGCAACCGGATATGCACAGGAGAATCTGTTCGAGGCGGTGAATATAAACGGAGACACACCGCTCCATATTGCTGCCCGGGGATACAATCCGGGGACTGTAGAACTCCTCTGCGCGGCCGGAGCTGATTTAAACCGGAAAAATATAAACGGGCAGACCCCGCTGCAAATCGCATATGATCACAAGAATCGGGAGGCAATCGGCATTCTGGAGACGTATCTTTCCAAGAGAAAATGATAATCACCCATCACTCTCTCCCGTGACCGGGAGTTCCTGTCAAGCTCAACACAGGATAAATTCCTCTGGCTTTTCAATCTGAATGAATTTATATTTACCTCTGGGTTCAACCGGAGTGCTGAACACAGGGAGGATGCATGAAAAAAACTGGTTCCAACAGCCGTGTTATGATCACCACAGCGGGGATTCTTTTTCTCTTCGCGTGTTCGGTCACCGGCGGCGGTTCGGGCATCCCCATCGACGAAGACACCCCGCCGCCGGCCATTCCGGCAGATCCCACCGGTACTGCATATTATGTTGACACTGCCGGCAGTGATTCCAATGCGGGGACCTCCACCGGAGCACCATTCAAAACGCTGAACAAGGCGGTCTCGGTGATCCAGCCCGGAGAAGTGATTTATGTGCGCGGTGGAACACATCTGTATCCGTCAACACCGGCCATCGGCCTGTCAAAAAACGGAAGCCTCTCCGGCTGGTACTATATCTGGGCGTATCCGGGCGAGCAGCCAATACTTGATTTTCAGGCAACCGCGCTGGGCAGCTCTAATGGAATTTATTTGACCGGAAGTTATTGGTACATCAAGGGAATTGAAATTACCCGTGCGTCAAAAAACGGCATCAGAATTACCGGAAACTATAATATCATCGAGCAGTGCGCAACACACCACAACAATGATTCCGGCCTGCAGATCGGTCTGAACAAGGGCGTGGAAAACAATGGCTCGCTGTCTGCCTGGAACCAGGTAATCAACTGCGATTCATACCTGAACTGCGATATCGGAGGCTCTACCGGGGACGGAGGCAATGCCGACGGCTTTGCCTGCAAGCTTAACCCGGGAGTGGGCAATGTGTTTACCGGCTGCCGCTCATGGGAAAACTCCGATGACGGCTGGGATTTGTATATGGCCGACTACAAGGTGGTGATGGATCTTTGCTGGACCTGGCACAACGGCGACCCGGCAAGCTATAGCTACAGCGGGAGCAGCTGGAGCGGAAACGGCAATGGATTCAAGGTCGGCGGCGGGGATGATGCAAAAGCAAACGAGCACTACAGCTGGGGCCACCATGTGCTGACAAACTGTATCGCCTTCAACATGAATTACGGATTGGGAACTTCACACAAGGCTTTTGACCGCAATAACAATCGTGCGGGGGTAACCATGCTCAATTGTCTGGCCTTCGACAGTATCAGGGGATTTTATTTTTCCACCCAGCCGGAAGACGGCACTCATCACGTGCTTAAAAACTGCGCGGTATTCGGATGCGGAACAAACTATACTCTCTCCGGCGACACTGTACTGGACCACAACTCATGGAACCTTTCGCTGACCCCGACCGCAGCGGATTTTCAGGATCTTTCCGAAACCGCAGCCAAAGCAGCCCGTGGAGCTGACGGCAGCCTGCCCCTTGTTTTCGGCAGACTTGAACCGGGCAGTCCGTTAATTGGCGCGGGGATAGATGTCGGAACCGGGACTACAAACCTCGGGGCATAATAAAAATAAGAAAGCCCCAAAGCATTGCTGCCATGGGGCTTTTTACTCCTGAAAAATAAAGCCCTGCAAGGACCAATGCCGGGCTTTATTAAAAACACTTTTTTACCTAAAATTGAATGGGGTTTTACATTCAATACCAGTGTAAATATACCACCACTTTCCACAATCGTCTTGTCACTATTTACTGTGACAAATAATTTTTTTTTCGTTTGGGGTGTGATATACTTTAATTATAAAAAATACCGGCAAAAAACAGTGACAAGGCGGATCTTTAATTGGTTACTATCAATATTTTCCTGAATAATATATTTGCAGGGATTTATTTTACACTCGGCATCTATCATTTGTTCGTGTGGCTGGGAAGAAAAAAGGATTATTCCAATTTAGCGTTCTCACTGGTCTCATTTTCATTTTTATGCTATCGGGTTTTATTGTATGCAGTGGACTTTGGTTTTCCCCGACTGTTGGCAAATAATATTTTTACCATATTTATGATCACCACCCTCCCCTTTTTGGTGTTTTCCATTGGGTTGACTCCCATGAAATTCAGGAATTTTGTCATTATTATGAGTGCCGGGGTTTCCTTTCTGGGAATAATCGCTTCGGTACTCTATTATTTCTCGGATGGTTTTGCCCTGATCAACCATATTTTTTACATTGCAGTGATCGCATTTGCCACAGTCGGCAATCTCCCCGGTACCCTGTATTTTATCAAAAACAAGATGTACAGGAAGAGACAATTATTCCTGTTTTATATCGGATTCGGCGTATTGCTCACCGGTATTCTTACTGCTTTTATTATTTTCGCCTTCCTGGGCATCGCCCAGAACCATCCGGTAGCACCTCTGCTGTTAAATCTTCCGTTCACTGCCATGATGATAATATTTGCGTTTGCACTTACCTCGAACTTCAACCGGGAGCACCGCGAACTGGAGATTCTAAAAATCAATCTGGAAAAAAAGGTACTGGAACGGACCGCGCAGCTGGAAGCCGCCACCCGCCAGAAAACCAATTTTTTCGTCAACATCGCCCATGAAATGCGCACCCCGCTTACCCTTATATCCAATTATTTCAAACAATATGTTGAAAAAAACAAAGAATCGCAAGAGAGCCGTATTATTGCCAACAATATCGAAAAACTCCGGCGTGACATGCTTCATTTTCTGGACCTGGAAAAAATTGAGAAAGGGCAGGTGTTTTACGACAACAATCAAATTGTCAATGCATCCGAGTTTGTCACAAACCAGGTGATACTGTTTGACCAACTTGCACAGAGTCAGAATATCCGGTTCTCCGCGAAAATTGATTCGGGAATTTTTCTTAAAATTGACCCCTTTGCCTTTGAACGTATTGTGAACAACCTGCTTGAAAACGCGATAAAATACAACGAAGAAAACGGCCTCATCGAGGTCATCTTCTCATCAGCAGCAGAAAACAACAGTATTTTTCAGGTTCTCAATACAGGCCGCCGAATCCCCGCTGATCAGCAGAAGCATATTTTCGACCCTTATTATCAGGTTTCCCGCAGAAAACAGAATATCCAGGGCGTGGGAATGGGACTGGCGATTGTTAATAAGATTATTAGCGATGCCGGCGGGTCGATACAGCATAAAATGACCGCTGATGAAAAAAACTGCTTCGAAGTAACCCTGCCCCGGACAGAAGAATCTGATGCCATAAGCTTCACCCCGCATTCTTCCCGGCAGCTGCGGCCGCTGATCGCCGAACAAATCAGGATTGCCGAAAAAGAGAATGATGCTGGAAAACAGACACTGTTCATTGTTGAGGACAACCGCGAACTCCTTTTATTTTTGACGGATAAATTCAGCGGGAAATACAATGTAGTATTTGCCGCCGACGGCCGGGAAGCACTTGACAAACTGGAATCGCACCAACTCCCTGACTGTATACTCTCTGATATCATGATGGACACCATGAACGGATTTGAATTCCGCGACAAACTCGTTGAGGAAGAGCGTTTCCGCGAAATACCTTTTGTCTTTTTAACAGCTCTTTCAGCCTCCAAAGACAAGATAAAGGGACTCAGGAAAGGTGCGGTCGATTTTATTCATAAACCCTTTGATATCGATGAATTAAAAACCAAAATTGACTCATGGATGTCAATTCGCCGGGCGCTATCACAGCAGAACCTGGACCATCTGGGACACCAGCTGTATGCACAACTGCAGAACACCGGGACAGCGCAGGGGCAAAGCGGCCCGCCGGCAGCCGGGAAAGATCAGGTCCGGGCAGTACTGGGAAAAGAATACGGAATCTCTGACCGTCAGATGGAAATTCTGGCGCTCTTAAAGACGGGGCTTTTGCGTAAAGAGATTTGCTTTCAGCTGGAGATCACACCGAATACTTTGAACACGCAAATGACCCGCATGTTTAAAAAATGCGGCGTCTCCAACAAAACCGAGCTCATCAATATTTTCAGATAATAATGAAAAGGTTCGGAATCGGCTCTACCAATAATTTCACCTGATGCGATACGTCATGAACTGTTCCTGTAATTTCTCACTGTATTTTTAGAAGCGAAATATTTTTTTCGTCCCCCGAACGTTTCATACTTGCAGTAGTGAGGGGGGCAAAAAATATTTCGCTCTATTTGGCTCAACAAGAAATTACAGAAGCTATATTACTATTCTCATATAGTTTTACCATAACCCGATTCTTTCAGCACATCCTCGGCAGCGACACGTTCATCCCAGGGAATTTTCCCGGTACTATAGATAATACTTTTCTCATGTCCCTTTCCCAAAAGCAGAACAGTATCGTTTTCTTTAGCCGATGAAAACGCCTTTTGTATTGCGCTGTAGCGGTCCGGGATCAGAAACAGAGAGGCTCCCCGCTCAAGGTTGCCGCATCCGGCGGCAATTTCTTCCAGGATTGCCATGGAGTCTTCGCCGCGGGGGTCTTCATCGGCGAGGATAACGATATCGCAAAAAGCGGCTGCCGCCTTTCCCAGCATTGGCCGTTTCTCCACATCCCGCTCCCCTGCCGAGCCGAATACCACAATGAGTCTTCCGGGAGTTGCTTCCCGCATCATCGGCAATAACTTTTCGAACGACTGCGGGGTGTGGGCAAAATCAACAAATACATGAAACGGCTGCGAACAGTCAACCCGGTCCATCCTGCCCCGCACCCCGGAAAGCAGGGGAAGCTGGTCAACAAGAAGCGGCAGAGGAACATTTGCCGCACAGGAAACAACAAGCATTGCTGCCAGGGCATTTTCAATGTTGAATTCGCCGGGTACAGACAGCCGGGCCGGAATCTGCGCATCCTTCCACAACACCGTGAAACCGCTTCCTGTTAGTGTTGTGCGGATATTGCATGCCGAAAGATCTGCCTGAATTGTCTCGGTTCCGTATGTATAAACAGGAACTGTTGCCGTATTCAAAAAAAACTCCCAGGCGGGACTGTTTTTGTTGATCACGGCGAAACGCGGCCGGTCCTGCGGCTGTGAGGTATGAATCTTCAATGAACTGAACAGACGTGATTTGTCTTCCCGGTACTGTTCAAAGGTGCCGTGAAACTCCAGATGTTCGTGGGCAATATTTGTATACACCCCCGCGTCAAACACTACATCGGCCAGCCGCATTGTTTTTGGAGAAAGTCCGTGCGATGTCGCCTCGATCACCGCAAATTCCTTGCCATTATTCGCCATTTCATACAGGACACGATGTACTTCAGGCGATTCCGGTGTTGACTGACGAAAAGGATTGTCAACAACCTCATCTGCTGTCTGCAGTGCGGCGGTGGAAAGAAATCCCGATTTTTTATTCATCCGCTCCAATAGCTGATGAATAAACCAGACGGTGCTGCTTTTGCCGTCTGTGCCGGTAACGCCGATGACAAAAAGCTTCTCCGAGGGAAAATCATAGAGGGCAGCTGAAAGCTTTGACATTGCCTCCCGGCTGTCGGCAACGACGAATGCGGGGATTCCGAGCTTTTTTACGGCCTTTTTATCCTCAGCTATAACAGCGGCTGCACCCTGTTTTTCTGCATCAACAACAAACCGGTGGCCGTCGGTATGGAGACCGGTTAATGCCACAAAGATCGTCCCCTCTTTCACCTTTCGGGAGTCGTAGGCAATGGCATTGACAACCCTGTCATGTTTCTGGTTGAAAGGCTTTGTAGAAATATGCCTGATTAATTTGGACAGTTTTTTTTCCGGAACATTCATGTTTAACCCGCTTTCATTTATAGTAAATGGTTTTGCCGTCATTGAGCAAGTAAAAAATATACATTGTTTTTTTTGGCGGGAACAGGTATTATGCAATGAGATGTATGAAGTTTCAGTTCATGATTATTTTGCTTCAGCCCATTTCCTTCCAAATTACAATGGCAAGTGCGAGAATATCCACGGGCACAATTACAAGGTGATCCTCACTGTCCGGGGAACCGAGCTCGATGAATCCGGAATGCTCGCTGATTTTGCCATGCTGAAACAAACATTAAAAAAACTGCTCGATGAGTTTGACCACAAACTGCTTAATGACCTGCCATGGTTTGCATCGATGCATCCAAGTGCGGAAAATATCGCACGGACAGTCTTCGAAGAAATTTCCGCAGTGCTCCCGGATATCAATCTCCATGCAGTTGAAGTCCGGGAAACCGAAAAAAACCGGGCAAAATACATCAAAGAATAATCAGACTGAATGCTTCGCCATCCAATATAATTTGAAAACAGAAAGAGGTACTGTGATGATTGCGTTTTTAAACATTCTCTGGATTCTTGTCGGTTGTATCCCTCTGGGCCTCACGCTCCTTAAATGGGGAAAAGCAGATGAAAAAAAACTGAAAAACCGGCTTCGCCTGTCAATCATTGTGATCGGCCTGGATATCATTCTGCTCATTCTGATCAATATTTTCTTTCATTTTTACGCGGAACTCCTGTGGTATGAATCAGTTTCCTATGTCTCCCGGTTTCTTACTGCCAATATCACCATTTTTCTTTTGTTCATGGCAGGATGGATTCTCTCGTTCCTGTTTTTAACCGTGTGTATCCATCCAGTGATGAAAAATACACTTCAGCGGATCAGGAGAGTTCTCTACCGGATCGGCCTTGCAGGGGTAGCCCTGATTTTTGGTATTGTTGCGGCAAATCTCTGGGAACTGTTTCTTCAATTTGTGTATCAGGCCCCTTCAACACTTGCAGATCCCCTGTGGGGAATCGGCACAGGATTCTATATGTTTTCATTGCCCTTCTTTTATGAAGCTCTGCAGTGGATTGTATGGCTTGTACTCACCGGGGCCGGGCTCATGGTATTTCTGCATTTTATTTCTCAGGATCTTTTATCCGGAGAGGTCATGCACAGCGGAAGCCTGTCCCAGGAAAAAGTGAGCGGCCACATGAAAAAACTGAAACAGCCGTTACTCGTCATGACCGGCTGCGTATTGCTCTGCATGGCAGCATTTACCATTCTCGATATTTTTTCCTTGATGCTGACACAGACCAGCGTGGTCAGCGGCATCGGCTTTGTTGAAGCCAATTTTCGTGTCTTGGCAATGATCTGTACCGCGGTTCTGTATGCACTCGCTGCAGCTGCACTGATCATTACGCAATATATTCCTCCATTACGCGAAAAACTGGTATTCAGCCGCATCAACCCTAAGGGAAGAAGAACCATTGCAAAAGGCCCGGCAGCGATAATCGGAGTTGCGGTACTCGCAGTACTCATTCTCAATACGATAGTCCCGGAAATTGTCACCAGTCTTGTCCTGAAACCGAATGAAATAACCCTTGAACAGCCGTATTTGAAAAACAATATCATTGCCACCCAGACCTCATTCAAAATAGACAGCAGTTCCGTCACCAGCAATATTATTCCGGTAAATCCGGATATTACACCGGAGATAATCGCGAAAAACAGGGAAACGATCAATAATGTGAGGCTGTGGGACTGGAATGCGCTCAAGGACAATCTGAAAGAACAGCAGGAAATCCGTCTTTATTATGAATTTCATGATGTGGACATTGACCGGTATAAAATCAACAACGAATACCGCCAGGTCATGCTTTCTGTCCGCGAGATGGAAAAAAGCAGGCTGGACATCAATTCCCAGACATGGGTGAGCCGGCATTTGAAATATACCCACGGGTACGGCCTTACCCTGCTTCCGGCAAATTCAATACTTCCCCAGGGCAAACCAAAACTGTTTATCAAAAATATCCCGCCGCAGTCTGAAATTGACATTACCATTACACGTCCGGAAATCTATTACGGGGAACGCACTTCCGACCATGTCTATGTCAACACCACCGAGGAGGAATTCGATTATCCGGAAGGCGAGAACAATGTCTATTCCCAATACAAGGGTACCGGGGGAGTGCTGCTCGACACCTTCCTGAAGCGCCTTGCTTTGGCATGGAAATATGACGGCAACGACCAGCTGTTCTCCTCGTATCTGACTCCCCAAACCCGCATTTTGTTCCGGCGCCACATCATACAGAGGGCCGGCACCCTTGCCCCGTTTCTCTCGTTTGACGGTGACCCCTATGCGGTGATTACCAATGACGGGCGTATCGTCTATATTATTGATGCATATTTCACCTCATATAATTATCCGTATGCCCAACGGTATGACGGTACCATGAAAAGATTTCAGGGTATTAACTACATCCGAAATTCGGTCAAGGTTGTGGTTGATGCCTTTAACGGTTCCGTGGATTTTTATATCATGGACGAAACCGACATCATGGTGCAGACCTACAAAAATATTTACCCTGACTTGTTTTTGCCGTTTGAAGCAATGCCTGTGGATATAAAAAGTCATCTCCGGTATCCCGAAACACTCTTCACAATTCAGGCAGAGATGTATCAGACCTTTCATATGGATGATCCCGATGTATTTTATCAGCGTGAAGACATGTGGGCATTCGCCACTGAACGGTACCGCGCCAATTTTCAAATAGTGATTCCCTATTACGTGATGGTCCAGTTCCCGGGCAATCCACATGCCGAATTTATCCTGATGGTCCCGTTTACCCCGCAGGGAAAAAACGTGATCAACGCATGGATGGCGGCGCGGTGCGATGTTCCGAATTACGGGCAGCTGATCGTCTACCGGTTCCCCAAGGGGATTGAAGTCCTGGGTCCGCGGCAGGTGGAAGCCCGTATTGACCAGAATGCGGAAATGTCACAGGCGATGACCCTGTGGGGGCAGCGCGGATCAGAGGTAATCCGGGGCAATCTGCTCACTATCCCGCTTTTTTCGAACGATACTGTTTCCCTGTTCTATGTTGAACCCATTTTCCTGCAGGCGGAGGATGCAAAACTGCCGGAACTCCGCCGGATTGCCCTTGGCAACCAGAATAATATTGTCTGGGCCGAACGGTTCGAAACCGCACTGGACATGCTGCTTGAAGGCAGGACCATGGCTGCTTCACAAATCGCCGATGAACCGGGGAAAGTAGTGGCTGCGGTTGAAACGGGAAACGCCCCGCCGGATCAGAAACTGCTGAATGATATCGCCGCAGCGTTCCGCCAATACAAAAAAAGCATGGCAGAGGAAGATTATTCTGCTGCAGGCCGATATCTGGATCAATTAAATTCCCTGCTTGAAGGGATAGAATAAACCGCTTCAGATGGAAAAAAGACATTGCACTGATGGACTCCGGCTGAATCATCACCAGCGGCTTATGCACATCGAGCTACCGGCACTGTCTTTACAATTCCAGCCCGCGGCGGGGCGGCGGCAACAGATGCACACTCCGAATACGGGTTTGAGCCTTTTTCCCAATATGTCCCGAAAGGGGATTTCTGGACCCATATTCGGCGGTTTCCGGTACTTGAAAAAGGATATACAAAAAAAATGACACAGTTTTACCGGAGGACAGACATGATTAAATAATGTTGTGGAAAGCCCGGTTTTGGGATATATATAAAATATTCCACTCGATGAAAGGGGTCGCAGATGACCGCTGAATCTTTATATACCATTTCTGCTGAATATTCCAATGACACGATCAACACCCTGCTCTCCTCAATGCGGGACGAGGCTTCCGCCTATACACAGCATTTCACCCACAGCGAGGATTATTTTCTCCGGCTGCCGCAGCCGTTTTCAGTGCCGCGGTTTTTAATCCATCACTCAAACGATAAAAAAAACCCGGACCGGCAGTATATCAAGGCACTGGAAAGCGTTCTGCAGCAGCTGAAAGAGATTGTCCCGCATTTGTTTGCAGGGCTCTCATGGTATTTTGATGCGATCGACATTTTTCATCCCGGCTTTTACCGTTCCTTCGAGTATCAGGGACATCCCTATTTATATCTGTTCCGCTTTGACCTGGGATTCAAACCGCATTATCACACCATGACCATTCGCGGAGACAATGACCTTACCCATGGTTACGAAAGCGAATACCTTTTCTGCGAGGGCCTGTATATCCCGCTCCAGGAGAGGAGGCCCGGAACATTCTCAGAAAATCAGTATGTGATAAAAAATCTCATTTCGGAAACCTGGATCGGCGAGACCGGGCGGGGCTACCGCGTCAAAGGCATATGGATGGATGATGACCTGTCAAAGTTTTTTTCCCGCCTGTTTCTTTTACCGGAAAAAAGGCTTTCCCCCTATTTTCCGTTTGTCTGCAAATACAGGACTATATGCGAACAGGACCTGATTTCCCATCCCCAATACCATCAGACAAAAGTGAAGCTGCTGCATGAAGCAATCCGGCTTATTGAGCCGGAAATTCCGGTCATCCAGCATACGCTGCGAAAGGCCAGTTTCACCGAAGACATGGCCATTTTTCAGGCCATGAAAAAAAAAGTTGATTCCGCATTGTACGCCCGATTGGATAATGTTATAGTGAAGTCATATCTAAACTCCCAGGGATTGCGTGAATATATTATTTCTTCAGCAAAATAAAAACTATACCGGCCTCAAAGTGACTGTTATGGGGCTGGGACTCCACGGCGGGGGGCTTGCCTCGGCCCTTTTTTTTGCGGCCCGGAATGCCTGTGTGACGGTGACTGATCTGCAAAATGAAGATGTCCTTAAACCCACACTTGATAAACTGAAAGACTATCCGGTGCGCTTTGTTCTGGGCCGTCATGAGGAAAGCGATTTTCAAAATGCTGATTTGATTATCAAAAATCCCGGTGTTCCGGCAAACTCCCCGTTTTTGGCCATTGCACGCGATTCAGATGTGTTGATTGAAACCGACATCTCGATATTTCTCGCATTGAGCAACAATCCTGTCATGGCGGTCACCGGCAGTAAAGGAAAATCCACCACTGCATCAGCACTCTATTTCAGTCTGTCATCCATGTATCCCGAAACAAAACTCGGCGGAAATATCACCGTCTCCCCCCTCACTTTTCTTGAATCGCTTTCTCCTGAGGCTTGGGTGGTCCTGGAACTTTCTTCCTGGCAGCTGGCGGATCTGGACACAAAAAACTGTCTCAAACCGCGCGTCAGTATCATCACCAACATCTACCCCGACCACCTGAACCGCTACCGAAATATGAACGAGTATGTCCGGGATAAAAAAATCATTTATGCGCTGCAGGACAGTGAAGATTTCTCTATATTCAACAAAGACAATCCGTATACACCGGCGTTCCAGAAGGAATCCTGCGCCCATCAGCTTTTATTCTCTGCACAGCGGCTGGCCGCTCATGAAGACGGAGCGTGGATACAGAACAGGGAAGGAATTATCCGGTTCAGGGGGAACACCTACACCATCCTCCCCGAAACCACGACGATAGCGGGAGCTCACAACAGGATGAATCTGCTCGCCGCAGGGACAGCCCTGTTTTGCTCGGAGATTGACCCTGTAAACATTTCCTCTACCCTGGCCGAGTTCCCCGGCATCGAGCACCGGTATGAAAAGGTCAGGGAAATAAACGGCATCAGCTACATCAATGACTCGGCGGCGACCATTCCGCACGCTGTAGTGGAAGCGGTGAAGACAACAGCCGGGCCGACCGTATTGATTACCGGCGGGACCGACAAAAACATCGATTTTACTCCCTATGAAAAAATTGCCTTCCGGCCGCAGGCCATTGTGCTTTTGGCCGGAACCGCCACCGAAAAAATCGAGGCATTGCTGTGCAAACACAAAATTTCCTATTTTGGCCCGTTTGACAATCTGGAATCCGCAGTGAATAAAGCCTCCTCCTGCCTTCACGACGACGGGACTGTATTGTTCTCGCCTGGGTGCGCCTCATTCGGCATGTTCCTGAATGAATTCGACCGCGGACGTCAATTTAAAAAAATAGTATCTTCTATGTAAATAATTGAGAATTCCGTTATACTATGGGGAGATGTATGCAGCGAGAAAATGTATTAATCACGGCTTGTCCTCACACCATGCAGCATCCTCTGCGTCCTGTTTTTTCATGGTACGGAGCCTGCGGTGAGAAATAATCCCGAACCGAACTTCCGCCGCCTGACCCTGGGGCTTCTTATTGACCTTGGCAGCCCGATTTATCAGACCCGGTTATTCGAGGGAATCGAGGAGTACTGCCGGGAGGCTGATGTCAATCTGCTCTGCTTTGATGTCCGGGCGTTTGCCTCGATCAAAGAGAGCGCAAAACGGCATTCTTTTATTATCAATCTCATTAATAAAAAAAACATAGACGGCCTTTTGTGCATCGCCGGCGCGATAGAAATCATTGACCCGGGAAAATCTCCCGGCCAGTTTTTAAAGCGCCTGCATCCCCTCCCCATGGTAACCATCGGTTTTTCATCACAGAAATTGCCCGCAGTCATCGAGAAAACACGAAAGGGCATAAAGGAGATGCTGCTGCATTTGACCCGCGAACACAATTTTTCCAAAATTGCCCTGCTCTGCGGCTCCGGGTTTGCCGGATTGACTGCCGGCCGTGAAAAGGAAGTGCTGAAAGTCTTCTCATCACTGCATATTGTGTGCGACCCGAAACTCGTTATTGCAGGTGATTTTTCCATTGAATCGGGCCGTCAGGCAATCACAGAACTCATTGACACACGGAAAGCCCGTTTTGATGCGATTATCTCGTGCAATGACAGGATGGCAATCGGGGCCATTGAAGAGCTGCTGAAACGGGGCATTGCCGTACCCGGAAAAATAGCGGTGACCGCCTTTGAAGACGAAAAAATAGCCCAATACTTTGCCTTACCACTAACCGCCATTGTTCCTCCGCACTACGAAATGGGAGCACGTGCGGCGCAACTGTGCATTTCTCAATTAACCGGCAACGAACCGGCAGGAATGGATGCATTGACGACAAGCCTGATTGTGCGAGAATCCTGCGGCTGTGTTGTCACAGACGAGTACAGCCGGATTGACGGCGAAAAATCGCTATTGCAGTTTCATTTCCCGTTCGGAAAAAAAATTCAGGAACTCACCATCCGGCTGATGGACGTTCACACTGAAATCACTTCTGTTCACAGGGAACAGTGTACAATAAAACTCTCCCAGGCCGTGAAAAGCATAGAAAAAAGTATTGCTGAAACTGATCCCGAATTCTTTATCCATGAATGGTCCCAACTTCTGCATATACTTGAAATATTTCATTATGATACCTCATTGTGGATCCCTACCCTGCTGCTGATCCGGAACACAATTGTCAGAGAGCTGACCAGCCTTTCTGACATCAACATGATCGAAAAAGCATTCCACCGTGCAGAACTTCTCACCGCTGAAAAAGCAAAACATCAGGCTGTCTTCCAGCATCTTCTTTCGGAACAGCGGGCGAAGGCGTTTCGGGCAATCGAAGACAAAATTCTCCCGGTACTTTCAATAGATGAAATTATTGCGATACTATATGGGACGTTTCCCGGCCTCGGGATTACCAGTTGTTTTTTTTCGCTCTCTGACCAGCAGGATGCGCCGCTGCACTACTCAACCCTGCTGGCGGCGATCTATGAACGCAAAAACATCGATATTAAAAAACGCACCTGCCATTTCCTGACAAACAGGTTGTTGCCCCCCGGCATGTTCCCCGATAACTCGCGTATCACTCTCATCGTGGAAGCGCTCTGCGATACAGAAAAACAAATCGGCATCATCCTGCTTGGCATGGATGATTATGATCTTGATATCTGCACACACCTGAGCAAACGCCTTTCCAACGCGGTGCACAATGCACTGCACCTGCAAACCATAAATGAGGCCAGAGTGGATCTGGAAACCCAGGTCTCCCTGAAAACAATGGACATCCTTGAACTCGGAAAAAAACTTCAGCGGGAAATTCATGAACGGGAACGGCTCAATGCCGAACTGCGGCAAAGCGAAGTGAAATATAAAAAATGGTTCGATGACGACTTCACCGGCAATTTCATCGCGGCTGCCAACGGAGATATCATCGCCTGTAATGAAGCCTTTGCGCACATATTCGGATTTGACTCGATTGAAGAAGCGATGGGGTCAAATTACGGCAATTTTTACCCAAACCGGTCTGCTCTTGAAGATTTTTTTACGCTCCTGTCGGTGGTAAAACGGATTGCCTATTATGAGGCAGAGTTTATCCGCCAGGATGGGCAATCTGTACACATCATTGGCAACATCATCGGGACGTTCGATGATGACGACAATCTCATCGAAATCCAGGGATTCCTTTTTGACAATACAGAACGAAAACATCTGGAGGCTGAACTGCGGCAATCGCACAAAATGGAAGCGATCGGCAGACTGGCCGGGGGTATTGCGCACGATTTCAATAATTTGCTTACCGGCATTATGGGATACAGTGAACTGCTGCGACAGAAACTCCCGCCCTATGATCCGGGAAGAAATGATATCGAGGAAATCAAAAAAGCTGCAAAAAGCGCGGCCTCATTAACCCGGCAGCTACTCGCCTTCAGCAGAAAACAGGTGCTCCAGCCGACCGTGCTCGACCTCAATACAGTGATCCGCCAGCTGAAAGACATGCTCAAAAGGATTATCGGCGAACACATACAGCTCTCGACAGAACTCGCGGAACCGCTTTATCTTGTAAAGGCCGACCAGGGACAGATTGAACAGGTCATTTTGAACCTCACCATTAATTCCCGGGACGCACTCCCCAACGGCGGCTCAATTATCATCTCGACAAAAAATGCAGATATTGATACGGCAACCCGGGTAGACAATCCCGATATCAAACCGGGCAGCTATGTCATTCTGGAAGTGCGCGATAATGGCCAGGGGATGGACGATGAAACACAGAGCCATATTTTCGAACCATTCTACACCACAAAACATGATGGCCAGGGAATCGGGCTGGGCCTCTCGACAGTATACGGAATCATTACCCAGAGCGGCGGCTTCCCGGAGGTGTTGAGCGAACTGGACAAGGGCACCACAATGCGTGTCTACCTTCCCCTGTTCGGGAAAGCACTGCCGGAAACCGAGCCGATTTTTGACGAGGAAGAGAGTGTAAAAAGCAACGCGACGATCCTTCTTGTGGAAGACGAGGATTTTGTCCGGGAACTCGCTTCCAAGGTGCTCTCACATTCGAGTTTCCATGTCATATCCGCCCACAACGGGAAAGAGGCACTGAGCCTGGTTAAAAAACATTCCGATAAAATCGACATGCTCATTACCGATGTGGTCATGCCGGGGATGAACGGCCTGGAGCTTTCCAAAAAACTGCTTGCAATACGGCCCAATCTGAAAATAATTTTTATGTCCGGATACACGGACAATGTCATTACCCAGGAAGAAAGTTTGTACACCGAATTAAACTACATCCAGAAACCATTCACGCCGGATGTGTTTTTAAAGCAGGTTGAAAAAGTATTGAAAAATTAATTGCTTCGTACAGAAAAACGATACAGGGTTCTGGAATAAAAGTCCTCATTCTGCCGAAGAACCGTCGAAGGAAAATTGGCATGATTTGGTGAATCGGGAAAATGCTGGGTTTCAAGACAGAGACCGCTCCGTTTGGTATACGGAAGATTACTTTTTCCCACCAGGGTCCCGTCAAGATGATTGCCCGCATAAAACTGGATCCCCGGTTCCGTGGTGAATACTTCCATATATCTGCCGCTGTCCGGTTCATAAAGTGACGCTGCCTGGACAAGTCCTGTTTCCCCGCTCCGGTCGATTACCCAGTTGTGGTCATATCCGAATCCAAATGTCAGCAAGTGTGATTCATCATTTATGTGCAGTCCTATCGGTGTGGGAACGGTGAAATCAAACGGTGTATTTTTTACCGCAAGGAATTCACCGGTGGGAATGAGCCCTTCCCGGACGATGGTGATATATTTCGCATTCAGTTCGAGCTCATGGGACAGGATATCGCCTGACCCTTCTCCGGAAAGGTTCCAGTATGCATGATTGGTGAAAGCAATCACCGTCGGCTTGTCGGTTGATGCACGGTATTCAATCTCAAGCTCATTGTGTCCGGTGAGCCAGTAGGTAACTTCTGTCCGGAGATTCCCGGGAAAGCCGTCCTCCCCGTCAGGACTCAGATACGACAGCCGGATCCCGGCTGCATCCGGCCGGTTTACAGATTCTGCTTTCCACACCTGCCTGCCGAATCCCCGGTTCCCGCTGTGCAGGGTGTTTTTGCCGTCATTGGCCAGAAGCCGGTAGGTGATGCCGTCAAGGGAAAAACAGGCATTGGCAATGCGGTTTCCGTACCGGCCGATCAGGGTCCCGATGTTGGGATGGTCTTTCAGATATTCGTCAAGCGAGGAGAATCCAAGGACAATATCTTTCACTTTTCCACAAAGGTCAGGCATCCGAAAACCCGCGACAATTCCGCCATAATTTGAAATATCAGCCGCATAGCCGTTTTCATTCGAAAGAGTGAACAGGAATACCTGTTTTTCCCCGACAGTCCCCCAATGTCGCTGTTCCTGTTTCACAACCCGCTCCTTGTCTTTTTCCTCAGTAGATCCAGCTGCTGTTATCCAACCTTGCCGTTTTTCACTTTGGAGACTTTCAACGGTTTACCCTTTACCGCAAGGTGTTTGTTTTCAACCATGACCATGCTGTCTTTGACGACAACAGGAATGTCAAAAAAAGTGTCAATATCAATTTCCCCCGGAGCTTCTTCACAGGGTTCTTCTTCTTCAACAGAAACCCTGTCACCTGAAACTGCATCCGGAGCAAAAATAACCTCGATTATTCCATTTTCTTCAGCAGCGAGGAGCATTCCCTGGCTCATCTCTCCACGCAGTTTCGCCGGCTTGAGGTTCGCAACGACCACGACATTTTTTCCAAGTAGTTCTTCCGGCTTGTAGTAGGGAACAAGCCCGGATACAATCTGGCGTGTCTCTCCTCCCACATCGATCTGCTCAACATATAATTTATCCGCTTTCGAATGCTGTTCAATTGCGGTGATAGTCGCAACGCGAAGATCCACTTTTGTCTTGAACTGTTCGACAATATTTTGCTTTCGCTCCTTTTGGCTCCCGGAAAACCTGGTACGCAGTGCATCGATTTGATCATCCTCAAGTTTTGAAAAAAGCAGTTCGGGACTGTTGACCGTGGTAATCCCGCTTTGGGTGCCAAGCTGCGGCCACTCCGCCTTGTCAATACCAAAAAATCCCAGAACTTTTGCGGAGGTGGCCGGCAGATACGGCGAAAACAGGATTGCCAAATCCCGGACAAGGTAGACCAGATCAAAAAGCAGTTCAGCCGCCTGTTCGGGAGCCTCGGTCCGTGTCCGCCACGGCTCTGAATCCTGAAACTTTTTATTGCCTACCGAACAGAGTTCGAATATTTTATGGAATGCGGTCCGCAGCTCGATTCTATTGAGGAGATCGTCAATTTCTTTTTCACGCTCCACGACCTCGTCCCAAAAAGTTTTATTACCGCTGCTCTTCGGGACTTTTCCATCATAGAACTTGCTGATGAATGTCAAAGACCGGTTCACCAGATTGCTGAAATTGCCCAAAAGCTCGCCATTCACTTTTTCCTTGAAATCACTCCAGACAAAACTGGTATCGTTTTTCTCGGGCCTGTTGTAATAAATATAGAACCGCCACACATCGGCCGGAATATTGCTTTCTTTTGCATCGTTCCCGAACACGCCGATTCCCCTGCTCTTTGAAAACTTGCCGCTTTCATAATTCAGGTATTCTGATGATGACATGTGGTTTAACAGTGTCCAGTTCGTCCCGCTGCCGAGAAGTGAGCACGGGAAAATAACCGTATGAAACGGAATATTGTCTTTTCCGATAAACTGGTACAGCTCTGTGTCACCGGGATTTTTCCACCATTGCTCCCAGTCGCCGGTGAGGTTCGCGGTAATGGAAATATAGCCGATCGGTGCGTCAAACCACACATAAAATACCTTGTTTTCAAACCCATTCTTGGGAACCGGGATCCCCCATTTCAAATCGCGGGTAATGCACCGTTCGCGCAGGCCGTCCCGGATCCATGCGTTGGTGATCTGTACCGCGTTTTTCGCCCAGGAGCCCTCATCGGATGCTTTCTGCATCCATTTCTTGAGAACCGGCAATATTTTGGGGAGGTCGATATACAAATGCGTGGTTTCTTTTGCTACAGGAGTGTGGCCGCAGACCGAGCATTGCGGATTTTTCAATTCAGTCGGATCAAGCAGTTTGCCGCAGTCTTCACATTGGTCACCTCGTGCATTTTCCGAACCGCACGACGGGCAGATGCCGCGCACATACCGGTCTGCCAGAAAACGGCTGCACGATTCGCAAAAAAGCTGTTCGATGGTCTGCTCATGAATATACCCGTTTTTATCGAGCCCAAGAAATATTTCCTGGGTGATTTTTGTGTGGTTTTCGGTGGAAGTCCTGCCGAATGAATCGAACGCAATAGTGAACCATTCGTAAATCTCCTTGTGTATGGTATAATACCGGTCACAAAGCTCGCGCGGGGTTATCCCCTCCTCGATCGCACGGGTTTCGGTGGCGGTGCCGTATTCATCGGTTCCGCAGACATATAATGTCTCATGGCCTTTGAGCCGGCAGTACCGGGCAAAGACGTCCGCCGAGAGCACCTGGATAAGGTTTCCCAGATGGGGGATATTGTTTACATAGGGTAATGCTGATGTAATCAGTCTCTTTTTCATTGAAACTATCTCCTTAATCATTCCCAAGAATTATTATGACTCAATGTATCTATTTAATAATACGGGTATTTACGGCAAACGATAATTAACTATAGTGGAAATATTATAATATAATTAATAATTATACTATCTGTTGTGTCAAGCCGGGAAGAAAAGAATTTCACAGTTTAATGGTTGTAATTATAGAAAAAAAGTATTATAATAACAGTATATAATTTTATTTTAGTGTTTATATTTTATTGGTTTTTGGATTTATTTGTTTTGCAGACGTATTTTTTCAAAATACAAGTTTCCTTTCTGAGTGAATGCCCAATTATAAAATATCACCTTTTGTAATAATTATAAATAATACACGTATTTTATTGATTATTCCAAAGTATTGGCAATTTCAATAAAGAAGGAGACATAACATGTCAAATAAAATCTATGTCGGGAACCTGAGCTATGATACAACTGATTCCTCCCTTTCCGAGCTGTTTTCTGCTCATGGTGAGGTTGTATCAGCAAAAGTAATTGTTGACCGCGATACGAATCGTTCAAAAGGTTTTGCGTTTGTCGAAATGACAAATAAAAACGAAGCAAAAGCAGCAATTGAAGCTTTAAACGGTAATGAAGTCGACGGGAGAAATATCAAAGTTAATGAAGCTGCCGACAAACCAAGAAGAGATAATTATTAGATCGAATTACCCGCCCTGTTTCAGGGCGGGTCTTTTTCTTTTCCTTCAACCCCATCTATGTCAGGATAGTTATCACAGAGTGCGGTTCATGCAGGGGTATGTGCATGACATTCCCACGCGTGTTCCCTGATCTTGACAGTCAGAAAAGATCAGCATAATCTATCCTCACACATGCGCCAGTTTATCTTTGTTGCCACCTGTATTTTTCTGCTTCTCACTTTTTTTTCCTGCTCGGTGGCAATCGGGAATCACACCGTTACGCTGTGGACAAATAAAGAAGAAATCATTTCTTTTGTCGAGGAATATAATAACAGCCAGGTTAAATACAAGGTGCAGGTTTTTTTCCGCGAATCTCCCATAGAAGACCTTCTTCATTCAGAGATCACTCCCGATCTCATTTTTGCCGAAAATCTTGATACCCCGCTTGCATTGTCAAAAATAGAACCTTTATCCCTGCTCTTTTACAAGGATGCAATCAAACCGGAGCAGCTGTACCCGGATCTCCGGAATATGTTCGCCAGACCCGATGCCCGCACGGTGATTCCATTCTCCTTCAACCTGCCGGTGATTATCTATAAAAAGGACAGCATCCCGGAATCCGCAGACACGGCTATTGATATAAACGCCCTCAGGACCATAAGTGTTCAATTCAATAAAAAAAGCGGGAGTACGGTGCAGAGTATCGGGTTTTCTCCTTTATGGAACACCGATTTTCTGATCAGCGGCAGCATGCTCTTCGGATGTAATTTTCATGCGGATTCATCCGGGAAAATGCTGTACCAGGAAGACGCACTAAAAAGTTACATCGATTATATACAAGCCTGGATTTCCGAATCGGCATTTGGATATAAGGCTGAACGGTATTTTACCGACCGGTATCTGTATGATGCCGCGTATAATCTGGTGGACAGCCCTGACAATTCCCCTTCCCGAACAGGATTTGCTTTCATGCTTTCGAATGACCTCATCCGTATCCCGGCCCCAAAAGATAAAAAAATCAATTTTCGATGGCTGTCAAAAGACTCGATTATCCCGGTCAATGACAGAATTCTTTATTTTGGTGTGATAAAAAATGCAGTGAACAGAACCGGAGCGTATGATTTTCTTAAATGGGCTTTTGATGCTGATGTGCAGATTCGGGTTATGACACTCAATAAACAGCGGAAAACAGGCTATTTCGGCACTGCCGGCGGCCTTTCGACAATTCCCAGGGTGAATGCGGTCGCTTTTACCCAATTATATCCGCAGCTTGACAGCCATCTGCCGAACCCCGCGTCTCTGGTATTCCCCCCCCCTCTGCCTGCAAACTGGCAGACATTAAAACGGGATGTTATTTTCCCCTGGATTGTCGACATGGCATCCGGGAAAGAATGGATTCCGATCCCCTATGATCCGGGTGCGTAAACGCGCCTTAGGCCATATTTTCCCTGTTTCCATACCATGAATTTGCCGATCCGCAGAGAAAAATTGTCCTCTCCTGAAGCGATGTGAATTGACAGAAACTTGCTTTCTGTTATAATATCAATAAATAATACAGTCTCTGGAGGTCACTATGGCGACAGTTGAGTTGAAAAATATCACCAAAATTTACGATGGCGGAGTCAAGGCTGTTGATGATTGTAATATTACCGTAAATGATAAAGAGTTTGTGGTTCTTGTCGGCCCTTCCGGGTGCGGCAAAACAACAACCCTTCGTATGGTAGCCGGTCTTGAAGAAATTTCTGGCGGCGAACTGTATATTGACGGTAATCTCATGAACGATGTCCCGCCCAAGGATAGAGATATTGCGATGGTTTTCCAAAACTACGCTCTTTATCCGCACATGACCGTTTTTGAAAACATGTCATTCGGTCTAAGAATCAGAAAATATCCAAAAGAAGAAATCAAGACCCGTGTACATGAAGCTGCCCAGATTCTTAATATCGAAGAGCTTCTTGACCGCCGTCCCAAGGCCCTTTCCGGTGGACAGCGTCAGCGTGTTGCAGTTGGACGCGCAATTGTACGGAAACCAAAAGTCTTTTTGTTTGATGAACCCCTTTCAAACCTTGACGCGAAACTTCGCGTGCAGATGAGAGCGGAAATTTCATCACTCCACACCCGTCTTCAGGCAACGATGATGTACGTTACCCATGACCAGGTCGAAGCCATGACCATGGGCGATAAAATCGTCGTGCTGCGTGACGGACTTATTCAGCAGATCGGTTCACCGCTTGAATTGTACAACAATCCACAGAACCGTTTTGTTGCAGGGTTCATTGGATCTCCTCCGATGAACATCATTACTTCTGCGGTAAAAGAAGAAGGTGGAAAAATTATTGCCGACGAAGGTGATTTCCAGATTACCATCACCGGCTCCATGGCAGACCGCCTGAAGCCCTATGTCGGCAAAAACGTTCTTCTCGGCATCCGCCCGGAAGACCTCGTCTTTACTGAACAGCCCGAAAAAGTGAACAACATCAAAACAAGCATCGAAGTTATCGAACCGCTTGGAGCTGAAATTCATTTGTATGTAAGCACAAAATCGCACCAGTTCATTACCCGCGTTCCGCCGCGGTGGGAATTTACGGTTGGTGACGAAGCAAACTTCAAACCAGATGTCAACAAAATCAAATTTTTCGACATCGAAACTGAATTGTGCATTTAATTTAGATTTTATTTAGATGATTAAAAAGGCTGTCCGAAAGGGCTGCCTTTTTTTTATTAATATTTCCGGGTTTGTATCAACACCCTGTTTCTTGATGGAATTGACAACACATGGTATTCTTGAATAATTAATAAAAAAGGAAAAATAATGAAAACAATCAAATTGATGTTTGTGCTGTGTCTGCTGGTCTCTTGTGCCTCAACACAATTGATTACCCCGCCGGCCGACTACCTTTTGGGAATCGATGCAGTCATGCGCTTTCCCCGTTTCATTCCCGCAGCCAATATCACCTCCTGCTCCTTTGAGACCGGCATGTCAAAGCAGACGTTTGCCTACCGGTTCAAGAAAAACGGGCTCCTGGAGGGAATCGACATTTCCCGGCAGTTTACCTCAGACGGGGCAAACAGCCCGTACACCATGGAGATGCAGTGGGACGATTCCCATCGTCTGGTAAAAATAGAATTGAAATCAATTCTGTTAAACCGGGAGTTTTTTATCATAACAGAGTTTTATTATAAAGACCAGTCATCCCTTGAATTCGACCATGTCATCGAGCAGGACGGGACGGTAGTCCGGTATAAAAAAACCGAATATACGGGAAACCAGATAAGCAGAATAACAGCTTATCTGGTGAAATCTGTCGGCGAAAAACCGGCTGCGACAGCCGTCCCGTATGAAATTTCAAGCTATGAGTATGAACACGGCCTTATTACCCGTATTATCCGGGAAGACAAAACTGCCGCAATACGCACCGAGCATTCATACAAATATGTTTGGGATAAAGACAACCGGGTGAATGAGTATACGGCAACCGAACAGAACTTTGATTTAAAAACACAGAACCGGTATCAACCGCAGACATACCGTGCGGTGTTTCAATGATTTGCAAGATAAAATATGCCTGAGTGCAGGTGAAGCATTACGAGTAAAAAAACAGCCAGGCACATCACCGCTTCAAATAATCCGCTATTGTTCCGGCAATCTTGTCCAGCGGCTGCACAGTTGAAACCGCCCCCAGGTCAATCGCG
>JAFGJO010000011.1 GCA_016929065.1 Spirochaetales bacterium
TCAAAAGGCCCGGATATTTTATGAGGAGTGCCTTAAAGGTATCGCAGCTTAAAAAAGTTCTTGACTTTTATCATAGCTGCTTTCCTTGTTCCATGAACTCTTTATACCTTCTTCATCATTCCTTCACATTCCGAGAGTAAATTATTATCAAGATTAAACCACAGGGAGGTTTTTATGAAAAAGCTTTTTACTATAACACTGCTGCTTGTAATGGCTGCATCTGCATTTGCCATGGGCGGACGGGAACGGATGCACGACAATTTTGCTGAAGCAGAAAAAATATCCGTGACCGGAACTGTATCCTTTTCAGAGGATTCAGGCCATATCGAAATTGCAGCCGACGGCAAAACCTATGAACTGCGCTATCCGCGGATGTTCGAGGATGAGCTCGGTATAAAAGAAGGCGACAAGCTCACGGTGGAAGGCTATAAAATTGAAGAGAGCTGTGACTGTGAAGACGCTGACGATGCCGATGAAGTGCATCTTATGGTAACAAAGGCCGTTTTCAACGGCAAGGAATACAGTGAAGATACCTCTGGATATGGACGCGGCCGAATGATGGATGACAGCCGTCGAGGCAACAGTATGGATCGCAATGAACGCCGCCCCGGATTTGGAAGATAATGTTTCCCTTCTCTTTATAAAAAAGGCTGTTCAGTGTGAACGGCCTTTTTTTATCTGTTTCTGATAATCCCGAACTTGCCGGTATTGCCCCGGAAACCGGCAGCGGAACCAATTCAATCAGTTACCTACTTGTGTGAATTTACGTGTTCTGTTACTATTCCACTGGATGAAAAAAGCAGTTCTGCTGCTGTTTGTGCTGGCCCCCCTCTTCGGTTTTGCCCAACAGCAGGCTGATATTCAAAAACGGCAGATTATCCTTTCTCCTGTTGCCGCTCTCACCGACAGTGCGGAATTTGACTATATAAAAGGCACCCTCTACAATGTGCTTTTGATAAACCTGCAGGAACAAAAAACGCTCGACATTCTTAATGACAGGCCGGATGCCGAACCGATCATCAGTAAAAAAACCGCATTTGAACCGTACCTTCAGAAACTGCAGAACCGGTTTCCCGGGGCGACGGCGATCATCGCTGAATATTATGTCGCGGATGAAAAGCTCAATGTCATGGTCAATGTCTGGGAGCTGGATACCCTGCGAATTAAAAACAGTTTTATCGAGAGCATGCCCGCGGATCTGGACATGCTGAGCAATATCGAACTGCTGTCTGCCCGGATCGCACAGGCGGTCGCGCAGGAGCTCGGGCCGACCGAGCGGGAGGAAGTCTTCAACAGACAGATTGCCGCAAGCCTGCGGAAGAAAATCAACCAGGAGGAGCAGCTTGTTGAAGAAGTTTATGCCCTGCATCACGAAATATCGGCGGTCCTGTTTACCGGTATCGGCATTGGCAGAAGCGTCGTCTCCTGGTCGGAAAAGGGGCCGGCGGTCTCTCCGCTTGTCGCTGTTGAATACTCGTTGTTTTTCGATGCTCCCTATCACCTGCGATTCGGCGTTGAGTACATGGGCTTTAACATTCAGGATTTCAACTCGCACCAGCAGGAAATCTCCGCAGAGGTGCTCTTTGGTACGCATACGCTGTCCTCATTTTCATTTTTTGCGGACGCAGGAATCAGTATCACCTGGGATTATAATGCGAAATCTGCTCCGCACGCCCGTACCGGGGGTACCGAAGACATCTACCCAGAGGTTCAGCGGTTCTCCGTCGGGGTGCCGGTTCACCTCGACATCAGCATGTATCTTTCGCCGAATTTTTTTATTGATCTGCGGCTGAAATACCATGGACTCACCTGGACCATCGAGACCGAGGGGCCTGATTCCTATGACCTTGGCGCGCTCCGGATGAAGTACTTTTACGGCTTTTCCCCCTGGAACTTTCTCTGCCTCTCCATCAATGCACAGCTGGGGGTGCGGTTCTGATGAAAACCCCCCTCACCCTGCTCTCCATAGTCTTGTTGCTGTTTATTCCCGCCGTGTGTCTTGCCGCTGAAACACAGACGCTGTTGCTGGTGGCCGATTTTGAATATTCGGGCATCACCGAACAGGAAATGCAGCTGCTGGTTGACCTGTATTCCTATACCATCTTTGAAACCGGGAAATACATTGTCATGAATCGCTATGAACGGAACAAACTCCTGAAGGGATTCGGTTACAAGCAGAACCGTCTGAATGACAAAAGCGCCTATCTCGAGGCCGGGGAACTGCTGCAGGCACGCGCCCTGGTAACCGGCACCTGCTTTCGGGAGGGCAATACTCTGTCGATCGCGCTTACCCTCTGGGACATCGGAAGCGTCACGGAAGTTTGCACCGTCACCCGCATGTTCGGGGACATGAGCGATCTCATTACCACCTCGCGTCAGATCACCGAAGAACTGACCGGCGGGAAAATAAATGAATACCAGACTGCACCAAAGGACACGGGAGAAACTGCGGGACTCTCGGCGTCGCTGTATCTGGCTGCAATCAGGGAACGGCTTTTAATCGTCCTGCCTGACGGGATACTTGAACCGGACATCGCAGCCGCGCGGCTTTTGACCGGGCAGACAGCGGCTTTCCTGTTGAACAGCGGGCGCGCTTCGGTGACTTTTTCCTCGTTCGCATATGATATCGGGTCCCCGGATTACCGGGCACTGCAGAAACTCCTGGAAAAACGAAACTGCCACACCCTGGTGCTGGTTGAAAAAAAGGAAGGGGTCATCAGTCTCTATTTCTATGAACCGCTTGAGAACGAGGAACTCTCCGGGCTCATCAAATTAAAAATTCCGCTCTTGTTGTCTGCAAACAGACAAGCCGAGGCAAAGCGCATCGCCGGTATTATCGAGACAAAACTGCCGAGGCTTTCTCCCCGCATGATCGCCCGCGAACTTGACAACGAGAACCTGATCAAGGCCAAACTTGACATGCTGCTCTTCAACGAAAGGCTTTTGTCCAGGCAGTTTTTCGTGAATATCCATCAGACTATCTTTAAACCGGCCATTGCCGGAAAGTACCACCCGATGCTCAATATGGTGGGGCTTGAGGCCGACGCGTTCTGGTACTACACACCCTTTTTCGGGATTGGCGGCGGAGCCGGGTTCTCTCTTTCCTACCCGGCCACGCTGGACAGCAAGCTCTCTGCCCACCCCCTTGTACAGCAGTATGAGTTCCGGCTTGTCCCGTTCAGCTTCCGGACCGGCGGGAATATCGGGCTGCTGCTGAATATCATCACCTCAGTCGCTGTCCAGAACGCGTACCGGGTCACCTATGACGAGCTCATCGACAAATATTATTATATTGATCAAACATGGCTGATTTCTTTCAAGACAGGGCTGGCCCTTGGACTGATGATTCACCTCGACGACACCTTCACGGTTTTTATCGATCTCGTCCGCATGTCGGCGATCTTCCCCTTTAATATCGGAACGGTTACCTGGGACGAAACAAACATTTCCGGCGGGGTCGGCGGCGTCGGCCTTATTCTGCGTTTTTGACGACCCGGTAGATACTCCCGTCATTTGAAACAGCATGGACATTATTTCCCAGAACAAACAGCGGGCTGAATATGCCGTTCGATGCAACCTCGATTTCTTCGATTGTTTTTCCCTGAAAAAGATCGATGACGATGATATTCCCTTTGTCAGTCCCCGCATACACGCGGCTGCCGAGTAGTGCAGGGAACAGGTTTCTGCGGACACGTGAGCTCAAGGCCGATGGATACACCCTGGCCGGCAGCGATATTCGTCCCGAAGCAATATCGAGCAGCAGAATTCTGCCGTCCGCGGTGACTCCGATGATTGCAGAATCGGCCATAAAAAAGTCAGAGGTCATGATGTTTCCCAGCTTCCATGTGCCGGTTATTGTCCCGGAACTGTTCAAGCGCGAAACGATTGTCTCTGAATCGGTAGTTGCAGCAACAAAAAGGCTGTTTCCTGATTTTACGCTGTTCGAGAATGGATTTCCGGAAAGTTTTTTTATAAATACCTCTGCTTTGTCTTTTGTATACAGGCCAATGTTTTTGCTGTAATAGGACCCCAGATATACCTGTTCGCCAAAGGGAACCGGCGAGACCGGAAACGGCTCATTTTTAAATAATTCAAGCATTGGAGTTGCAGCTGCCGGATCGACAAGAAAATAGCCCTTGTTCTGAATTGGCACAAGAAACAAGGCGCCCCATGCAACAGGATTGTAACTGTGATCGATGCTCCCGTCTTTTGGAAGGGGAACCGATAAAATCTGCCTGCCGGAAACCGCATCAAGTATTTCAACAGAAGCTGTCGACGGGAGACAGAGATATGTTCCGGCTAATGCCGGTTTGTTTTTGATAATAATGCCGGCAGGATACGGTTTTTGCGGAGAAACACTTCCATTTTTTGAGAGAATAACATAGTGAGTTGGTGAAAAGATATATGCTGATGTGCCGGAAACAATTGCGGTAAAATAGTTGGTTTTTGAATTATCCATTCCGCTGAATTTGGCGATCCGGGTCACCGAATACGGCGGCAATTGTTCGGGTTCCTGTTGCGGCGCAGCTGATGCTGCTGAAATCTCCTGGAACAGCTCTGTCGGGGAGACTGTCTCTTCCAGTTCTTTATCGAGCCGCTTTTCTTCATTTGACCAGTCTTTGGTTTCGACAAACCGCCAGATGCCGTTGGCAATCACTGCTTTATTTCCCGCCTTGATGACCGGAAGCGGCTCTTCCCCAGGCCGCTCTTTTTGTCTGGATGCGGCAATCATCCCCTCATAGCAGATTACCGTAACTACATGTTTTTCGTCGACAGAAAAATATGCCCGCGTTCCGGAAAGAGTGAATGAAATATCCCCGACGCGGACTGCCACCATGCCATCGGCTTGAACAGGATAATTTTTATTGATATACACCGATCCGCTCTGAAGCGTAAAATCGGCATTCAGGTCTTTGGAGCGGTTCACCTGGAGGCGTGAGTTGGTAAAGACATGCACTGCAAGATACTCGCCGTTTTCCAGGGTCACCTGCTCCTTTGAACCAGTGACAATAATATCATTATTGGAAACAGATTTTTGATATTCCGCCGAAACATTCCTGTTTTCGATAATTCCGCCCTTGTTCGAAGCGATCGTCAAGTTGTTTGTCTTTGAGCCGGAAAATAAAAACATGATTGTCAGAATGGCTGCAATGGGAACCGCGATCAAAGCGGCGGCCGCATAGGAAAGTCCCGGAGAGTATTTAATGAGGGTGATAAGCCGTGGTTTTTTATACTCGCGTGTTTTTTGGGCGATAGCCGCCAGTACCCGGTCATTGGTTTTTTTGGGGACCGGGACCAGGCCGCTGCCTGTTTTGACGAGATGTTTTATATATTCGTTATCAGATTTCTGTGCCATCACCCGAATTCCTTTACTTTCTCCGGCTTGTCTTTCTGGAGCCGGGCCAGTTCCTTCTCCAGCTGTTTGCGCGCACGGTACAGGAGAGATTCCACGGATTTTTCGGTTTTGCCGAGAATCTTCGCGATCTCTTTCATGCTCTCTTCCTCGACATACATCCGGGTAAGAACCTCCCGGTATTCATCCGGAAGCTGCGCGAATGCTGCCTGCACTGTGTGCTTGTCTTCATTTTCCATGACCTGGGCCTCGGGATCTCTCCCGGGCCCCTTGTTGTTCGAGAGAGTTTCAACCTCGGTTGCAGAATGCCATTTCCCCTCTTTGCCCAGACGACGAAAATGATCGGCAATTTTACTTTTGGCGATCCGCCAGAGCCAGGCCTCGACATTATGCAATGGGGTAAGGGAACCGGCATAGTCGACCGCATCGCAGAACACCTCCGCGAGGATGTCTTCGGCTGCGTGGCTGTTCCTGCCGCTTCGAAAGAGGATATAATTGTATAAACGTGTCCCTGTATATTCATACAGTTCTTTAAAGGCCTGTTCTTCCCGCTTTTTAAGCCGGGCAACAAAACCGCTGTCATACCTCATCTCCTATATACTACACCGAAAAAGATACAAAAATCACGCACTTTTTTTTGCAATGAAAGCAGGAGAACATCTTTGTGTGTAAGTATAAATAATGAAAACAGGAATTAAAGGAAAAGAATCTCTATAAGGAACGCAGGAAAGGCAGGAAAGGAGAAGAGGGCCGCTCCGCGTCTGTCACAGACAGAAATAGCGGTGACAACAATGAAATGATATCGGACTTCATTTCAAAGAATATCTATAAAGAACGCAGGAAAGACAGGAAAGGAGTGCATTATGGAATTGGAATATGAGGATTTGACTCAAAAAATAATTGGCGCAGCAATCGATGTCCACAAAGAACTGGGGCCGGGATTTTTGGAATCTGTCTATGAAAACTCGCTCGCGATTGAATTACAGCAGAGACACCTGGAAGTAGTCCAGCAGAAGGAACTGCGAATATTCTACAAAGGCTATCAGGTTGGGATGCACAGGACAGATTTGATTGTAGAAGACAAAATTCTGATAGAGTTAAAAGCCATCAAAAGTATAGAAAACATTCATTTTGCCATCGCCCGGTCCTGTTTAAAAGCATGCAATCTGAAACATGGATTGATCCTGAATTTCAATACTATACCGCTTGAAATTAAAAGGGTTATTGTATCTTGAAAAATGGCTGGTATATTAGCAGGCAGAAAAATCTGATTATGGGGCGTCTCCGGAGGAATCTCTGGAATCAGACTACTCTTCCCGAATAATTTTATTTTATTTCCTGAATTCCTTATATATTCTTTACCAGAACGTTCAGTGGCAAGTGCTCGTTTACGGCAATTCCAATTCCATGACAATGGCACAGCCGCCCTTTTCACTCCACTGGTTATCAGGTTATGGACGTTTTGACGAAGTCAAAACTCCGGACAA
>JAFGJO010000012.1 GCA_016929065.1 Spirochaetales bacterium
TCAAAAGGCCCGGATATTTTATGAGGAGTGCCTTAAAGGTATCGCAGCTTAAAAAAGTTCTTGACTTTTATCATAGCTGCCTTCCTGGTTTCCTTATAGCTTTCTTCCCTGTTTCATGGTTTCCTCACTCAATTTTCTTTTTCGTGTCATTGCCGGGTAATTCGTGGCTATCCTCAATAGAAAAACTCAGCCTTCATATACACAAAATCACTGTCCTTCATGGTACCGATATTCGCCGTTGAGGTTCCTTCAAAGAGCATGATCCCCATGGACAGTTTCACGGAAAGAGACGGTTTGTACACAATTTCCAGCCCGCCGAGAACACCGTAATTGTCGGCTATGTACCCAAAGAAATCATCAGATGCGACTGCCTCGTACATATTATTCACATTCACAAGGCCGGTCAGCCCGATCACCAGCCTGTCATCGAAAAGCCTGGTTTCAAACCGCATCATACAATAATCCTGGAGTCTTCCCGGGCCGGTATTGCCCCGTTCGGTAAAAAATCCGTGTGCATACTGGACATTCAGGTAAAAGAAGGATCCGAACTGTTTGTCAAATCCAACGGTATATTTTACATACGGATCAGCGGGCAGTGCAGTTGCCGTCGAGATTCCAATTCCGAAAATATCGGTTTCGGTTGTCTGTGCATCCTGCCAGAAAACAGCAACTTCCGCCCAGGTGAGCAGCACATTCCAGTCCTTGACAACATCAATCCCTGCTTCATATTCGCGATAATACGACAATGTATATGAGGTAACATTACCGCCGAATCCGTCTACAGCAACAGCAGACACCAAAGGGATGTCGCTGATACGTGTTACAAAATTTACCGAAAAGTCAAAACCTGCAACAGGAACTCCAGCTTTCACCGCGAAAAGGCTGTTAGAAAGTTCAGGCTGCGGCGTAAGTACTGTTCCGGAATCCGCATTGACCGCAGAAATCGCCGGCGGCTGGACAAGCCCTGCTTCAATACCCATCGCAACCAGCGGATTTGACCGTGCAACCGGAGAAAACGGTTCCCAGACTCCCAGGATAAATGCTTCTGATTCAGGGAATGTATAACGCAGCATCGCCGCAATACATGGAATTTTCCTCCCAAAGTCAAAAGGATCAGACAAATCAAGCGAATTTAGAATATCGGTGGGATTGAGCACATCGGCGGTTCCCCACTGAATGCGTTGCTTTCCCATGGAAATATCCAGCCCGTCGACAAGAAAGTTTGTATATTCAAAATATGCCTCATCCAGTGAAATTTCCACCGGGCCAATTGCCGACAAAACAGACAATTCACTGACAGACAGCACAGAACTCCCGGACTGCAGACCGAGGGGACTGTTAAAATACCGGAACCTCAGTTTTGCCATAGCAAAAAGGTTGTCATCCACCTGATGCTCAAATGCAAGTGTTCCGTTCTCCTGATTAAATACATAACTGCCGTCCTCTAAAGAAATACGCAGCTCTGTCATGAAGTTTCCGTCTATATCCAGAGAATATGCTATAGCCGCAGCAATCAAACACAATGAAACCAGTAAAAATCGTTTCACATTCCACTCCTTACTGAACCCGTTTTTTTAAAAACCGCTTGGTAAAGACTCCCTGTGCTTCCAGGCCCTGATCAAAAACAATGTCCTCGAGGTACATCTCGGTATAATGGTTCTGCGCAAGATTCTCGACGCGGATTTTTACCGGAAGAAGGTATTTTCCGAATTGACGCACTTCCTGCATCAGCAGCACTTTCTTGAGCACGTTTTTCTCGTACAGTTCCACTTTCACCGGGATATAGTTTTCCTTGTTCACGACCATGACCATCTGGTCATAGGCGCGGTCGCTTCCCGCTTTTTTTACAAGTCTCAGCGTCCAGCTCCCTGCATCCTCTTTTGTAATTTCCGATGTATAGTCTTTCTTGTATTCATAACTGCCCATCTCGTTATACGAAAAATCAGTTCCCTGGAAACTCTGGTCTTTTACACTTCCTTCGATCATCCTGATGCGGTTTTGGGCGGGAAGATACAAATACATGCCCTCATCGCCCTCTGTCAAAAGCCCAATGCCCTCTATCCCTGCCGGTGAAAGAAATTTTATCACCCTGCTGTCTTTTCCCGCAAGCCACAATTTCAATTCACGCTGTTCACGGTTGCTGCCGTTCATGTCAGCCAGCACCATCACAGCCCTGCACTCATAGTCTTTCGGCCCCGAAAGAGCGTTTTCGACTTTCGTTAAAATTGCTTCTCCCGTTTCGGCGAAGACTGCCGCATTGTTGACCAGTAAAATTGCAATTGCAATTATCATCATCTTTTTCATTTCATTCCTCCATCAATTTGTTTCTTTCTTTACGTTTTTCGCCAACTTTGCGGGAAAAAAACCGGACAGTATTTCACGCAGCGAACGCAGAGAAGGGACAGTCTTTTTCGTTTTTATTATTTCCGGTACCCGTTTTTTTTCAAATATATGAATAACCAGGAGCAGAGCCGGCATTAATGTTAAAGCGGAAATCGAGCTCGTCACCATGGTCGCCGCAAGAAGGATCCCCACTGTGCGCAGCGGGATGATATTTGACCCCAGCAACACGGCAAATCCGAGTGCCACAGCCGCGGCATTAAAAATGATTCCCTTCCCTGCTGTTACAAGTGTCGTTTTATACGCACCGACAACATCCCGGGTTTTTTTCATTTCACTCGAAAATCTGGAGATAAAGTGGATGGTATAATCAATACCCGTGCCAATGGCCACCCCCGCGATGATTGCAGTGACAAAATCGAGGGGGATGTTAAAAATCCCCATGATGCCGAAATTCACCATAATTGTCGTGATGATCGCAGCAAGCGAGACCATCCCTTCTTTTACCGACTTGAACGTCAATGTGTTCAGGATAAAGACAGCGGCCAATGCAATCAGAATACTGATGATCTGGTTAAAAAAGATGCTTTTCCGCATGTCCTCGATTAATCGTGCTGTTCCGGATATTTCCATTGTTTCAACCGGAGTGTTCCGGATACTATTGTCATTCGAAAATCCAGTCGCTGCGGGTACACCGGCACGCTGTGGTTCAGAGACAACCATGTTTACGGGAATCGTTTTCCATAAAAAGGGCGCCAACGTATACGCTTTTGCGGAAACTGATGTCTGTTTTAATTCCGGTATTTTTTCTTCCAGCGTCCTGACAAGCAGGGCCAGTCTGTTTTTTTCTCCTGACTCCTGAAGCCGCTGAAGAAGGCTTTTTGCGAACCACTCAATTTCATCATCAGTAACATCCGCGGGATACAGGAATGATGCTTTTACCGCATGAATCAATCCGGGAAATGTATGTGTTTTCATTGCCGCGATTCTGCCGGTCAGGATACGTGCTTCCTCATCTTCCATGATGATTTCCGCTTCGTCACTCACTGCGTATCTGTATACAGCGGAGATGTCTGTTTTTGGCGCAGCATTTGCAAAAACTTCGGAGAGCGCAGCGATGGTTTCGGCAATTTCCACATCGTTTTTTTGTATATGTTCTTCTGAAAGCAGATTTCCAATCAGCATGTGCTCAGCCTGGAGCAGGGCTGGATGGCGCGGATTGTTTTCCTCCATGATGATGCCTTTGCGGAATTTATCGAGGAACAGTTCTATATAATCAAAAAGGCTCTGAAGATATATATTGTCGATTGACGGGACAAGCACACTCACGAGCGTTTCATTTTTTTCTTTCGTCATCATGGATGAAATCGTTTCCTGGCCGTCGACAAAAAACAGGAGATTCTCCACTTCTGCTTTTGTTTCGGGAATGGTGTAAAAACCGGTCATCGCATTATTGAGCTCGGTGACAATGCCTGCCGCGCTTGAGGGAGCCGGGAGTTCCCCGAACGCTTTCAGATATTCTTCTAAAAACACTAATGTTTTCAATACATCAGGATCAGCAGCATCAGCCTTTATATAGATGTTGAGCGGGTTAAAACCGCCAAAGTGCTTTGTGACAAATCTGCTTGCAGTCTGCGGCTCTGAATCCTTGCTGAAATACCCCAGAATATCAACTTTCGCGGTGATAAATGCTGCGAAAAATCCGCAGACAAGGACAATCACGCCAAAACCGGCTAAAACCGGTATTTTTCGTTTTATTACTGTTGCGGATAGTTTATCGAAGATACCGGATGATTTTCCTGTTGATGTCTTTTTTTTATTTTGAAGTTTTTTGGGCGGCTTTATTTTCAGCGTGTACAGAATCGATGGAATAAAAAACAGCGCGATCAGCACGGAAAGGGCCACCCCGACGGCTGTAAAAATGCCGAATGTCTTTACGATACTCACCTCTGCGGTAATGTTGGAAAGGAATCCTGCCATGGTCGTCAGTCCTGCCATCACCACCGGCAATCCGACATCCTTGATGACTCCGGCGATAATTTTTGATTTGTCTTTTAGCCGGGTGATCTGCTCATTGTAATTGTTGATGACATGGATCCCATACGCGCTCCCCACCGCGATAAGAATGACCGGCACGGCTGAACTCATCATATTGAGGGGGACATTCAGGAGACTCATAATCCCCATCATCATTGTTGTGGAGAAAAGCACGGCAAGAAGCGGAAGCAGCACACCCCGCATTGATTTAAAAGAGAGAAACAAAACACCGAGCACAATAAGCGTCACCAGGGGAATCAGAAATACAAAATCGGCAAATACAATCCTGGAAATTGAATTCAATAGAAATGGATTACCGCTGAAGTACAATTCAGCGGTTGTACCATGAAACACCGATTCTGCGACCGTCCGGACAACAGTCGCGACCTTGTCTGCCTGCGATCCGAAACGGGTTTTTATAATGATCATTGCGACAGTCCCATCCGGGGAAACAAGCCGGCCTTTATAATTTTTGTTGGCCAGTATTTTTGACCGGAGGGACTCCAGGGCAAGTGAACCATCAGGGAGCCGGTCAGGAATCAGTTTTTCGATTTTCAGCCCGTATTCAGTCGGAACGATATCATCGACCGTGGTCAGGGAAAGGACCTCTTCAACCTGTTCGATTTTTTTGAGATCAGCAGCAAGTTTCTGAAGACGGGAGAGATTGTCGTATGTAAACAGGTCTTCCATCTTTACTGCAATCAGCAGCGGTGTACTGTTCCCAAAGGTTTCATTGATATAATGCGGCATCCTGCCTATTTCAGAGTTTTTATCCACCCAGAGAGTCATGTCATTTTCAAAATTCAAAAACTGGATAAAAAAAGCAAAACCGATGACGAGGAGAATAGTCCCGATAATAATCGGGATTCTGAACTTTATTATAAATCCGGCAAGTTTTTCTGCAATCACGGTGTTGTGGTTCTCCTTTTATAACTGGTTATGTTTCAAAACGAACGCTCATTCTTTTATAATAATACATCCTTTTTCTGCAGAATGCAATAAAAAACTGGCAAAACAATTATTTTTCGGAGATTTTACACACAATACAGTTATCAAACAGCGCCAGCAGTTCGAAAATATTAATGAACCGCAGGGCTGTTATGATATTGAATTTCAATCAGTCTTGTGGAATTTCACTTTTTTTAGTAGTATAATTGCAATAGAAATGAAAAGAGTCCTGTTCGCACTACTGTTGATTTTTCTTTGTACTTCCGGCTTTGCTGACGGGTCTGATTTCTATTATTCATGGGCTCAGTTCTTTAACCCGTTTCTTGATGAAAATGCCGGCCTCACCATGTTTCCAAGCCTCTTTATTCCCATGGGCGGAAAATACGAGGGAATGGGAACGGCGTATACCGCCGTCTCCGACGACATCTCCTTTATTGAATCAAACCCCGCCGCAAGCGCTTCCCTTAAAAACACCGAGCTTGGCTTCCTCCACCACAGCTGGATCATGGACTCCAATATTGAAGGTGTTGTATACGCAACCCGCTTCGATGATATGGGACTTGCTTTTTCCGGTAAATTTCTCTATGTCCCGTTCACCGGGAAAGACGAATGGGGCCGCACAGACGGGACCGGCTATTATACCGAAACAATTGGTACAGTAAATATATCCTATAACTTGTTCCGTAATTTTTATTTTCACGGACTCTCGGTGGGCAGCAATATCAAGCTTGCGTACATGGGCATTTCCGACAGTATTTATCCGGGCCAGAGTGTGCTGACCGGACTCATTGATGTAGGAGTTCTCACCCGCTTCAATTTTCTGAAATTCTATACTGCTGATGACAATAATTTCTCGATTGGCGCCACATTCAGGAATTTCTCTCCCATCCCCACGCTCGATCCTGTCCCGACGATGTTTTCTGCAGGTATTGCCTATGCACCGATTCGCCCGCTGACCATTGCGGTTGATTTCAATCTGCCGGTCAGTTTTGATCCTGCATTCCCCGCAGAAAACTGGTATCTTGCAGGAGGCCTGTCGCTCGCATTCACCCCGAATGTGATGCTGCTCAGCGGCGTCAAACTGAAAGGCGCTAACCCCATTTTCGCACTGGGAACAACCATCGAACTGGATACCATGGCATTTGTTGTGAATTATTCTCTCGACCTCACCAATACGATTGACCCGCTGGACAAATTCAGCATCGCGGCAAAATTCAATCTGGGCGATGAGGGAAGATCCAGTCTTACCGGCCAGACCGATGAACTGTACCTGCATGGTATTGAACTGTACGCGGCCGGCGACATTGAAGGGGCCATCGCACTCTGGGAAAAAGTACTCGAAATTGATCCCGAATACACCCCTGCAAAAGACTTCATGGAAATTGCCCGTGAAAAACTGCGTCTCGACAAGGAAATCATCGACCGCCAGAAATTCGACTGAAATAGCTTGCACATTTTCACCATTCCGATTATTTTTTGGCAATGAATACACAGTCAATTGAAATCAAAAAATACTCAGACGCCGGGACCCCTGAGAGCATTGCCCGGATTATCCGTGATTCTTTTCAAACGGTTGCACAGGATTTTCAACTCACGCCAGAAGCTGCGGCATATGGGGATCGGAAAACAGCTATTGCAGGAAGCAGACAGACAAATAAAGAGCTGTGGCGGGAAGACCGTCTCCATTGCCATTATCGCCGAGAGTGCCATATTGCGCCGTTGGTATGAAAATCATGGATTTGTTGCCGGCCAGTCAAAAACATTTGACCACCTTCCCTTCACTGTCCTGTTCATGAAAAAAACGCTTTTCTGACCATTACAGCATAAAGGACAGCTGTTCTTTTATAAATAACGATTTTTCCTTTAAACCGATCGTGCCGGTCTTTAAAAAAATACAAGCGGGTTCATTGGATTTCAAATACACCTTTCCTGCCTTCTCCTTGATCAATCTGATCACCTTGTCAGCATTTATGGCAGATACACGCGAAAACTCAATCCTGGCCGTTCCCTGCTTCTCTCGCAGCGATTTAATGCCCAGTGTACGGCAGAGAATGCGCAATTCCGCAATTGAAAGAATACTTTGCAGCTCATCCGGCATGGGGCCAAAACGGTCCTCGATATTTCTGAAAATACTGTCAAATTCTTCTTCTGTGGTAATCGAGGCAATTTGTTTATAGGTTTCGATTTTTTCAATCGGCTCGCTGATATAGGTATCCGGAATATAACCGGAATATTCCAGTTCAAGGTATAATTCATCAATCCTGGATTCATCGGCATCCCCTTCAATCTCCCTGATTGCCTCATGCAGAAGTTTTACATACATATCAAAGCCGACCGCGAGAATATCGCCATGCTGCTGGGCACCCAGAATATTTCCCGCACCGCGGATTTCCAGGTCCTTCATGGCGATTTTAAATCCCGAACCGAGTTCAGTATGATCCGAGATAATTTTAAGACGCTTCATTGCCCTCTCTGACAGGGCCCTGCGGTCAGGATACAAAAGATATGCATATGCAGGAATGTCGCTTCGGCCCACCCGGCCGCGGAGCTGATACAGCTGGGAAATGCCGAACATGTCCGCCCTGTCGATGATGATGGTATTCACATTCGGAATATCAATCCCGTTTTCAATAATTGCTGTTGACAATAGGACATGGTAATTTCCGCGGATAAAATCGTGCATGATGTCTTCCAGCTCTTCACCCTCGAGCTTCCCGTGTGCGACCGCGACCCGCAGGTGCGGAAACAGTTTGTTCAGCATCAGGTGGATTTTTTCGATGGATTCAATCCTGTTGTGCAGGAAAAATACCTGCCCGCCCCGTTCGATCTCAAGGCTGATTGCCTTTGCCACGATGTCCTCGTTGAATTCCATGACAAATGTCTCGATGGGGAGCCTGTTCTGCGGAGGGGTCGCCAGGACCGACATGTCCCGTATTTTCACCAGTGACATATAGAGGGTTCTGGGGATGGGAGTGGCCGAAAGGGTGAGACAATCAACCGTTGCCTTGAGTTCTTTTATTTTTTCCTTGTGTTTGACCCCGAAGCGCTGTTCTTCGTCGATAATCAACAGCCCCAGATTTTTAAACGCGATATCTTTTTGTACGAGGCGGTGGGTCCCAATGACGATATCAATTCCTTCATGCTGAAGTTTCTGAACCGTCTTTTTTTGTTCAGTTTTAGCCACAAACCGTGAGAGCATGGCAATGCTCACCGGAAAGTTTTCAAACCGGTCGCAGAAGTTTTCGTAATGCTGTTCTACCAGAATGGTTGTAGGCGCGAGCAGTGCCACCTGCTTGCCGTTCATGACCGCCTTGAATGCTGCCCGCAAAGCAATCTCTGTTTTCCCGTATCCGACATCCCCGCAGATGAGCCGGTCCATGGGCGCGGGGAGCTCCATGTCTTTTTTAACCGCTTCAATACAGGTGAGCTGGTCGGGAGTTTCCTCGAACGGGAACCCCGCCTCAAACTGCTCCTGCCACTCCGAGTCTTTCGCAAACGCAAAACCCTGCATTTTTTTCCGAAGCGAGTACAAATGCAGAAGCTGTTCCGCAATCTCTTCAACCGCTTTTTTTACCTTTGCCCTGCGCGCGCTCCAGGACTTGCCCCCAAGGCGGTCCAGCCGCGGCAGGCGGCTGCCGGGGGTGACATAGCGTTCGACCAGATTCACCTGTTCGATCGGCAAAAACAGATGTTCACCCTCGGCGTACTCGAGATTCATATAATCCCGTTCATTGCCCGCGGCGGTCATCCGTTCCATCCCGCAGTACCGGCCGATCCCGTGCTGGAAATGGACAATAAAGTCGCCCTCCTCCAGATCCACAAACGAATCAATCTTGTCGGTTTTTATTTTCTGGAGATTCCGCGCAACATACTTTTTTCTGCGGAATATTTCATTTTCATGCAGGACAATCAGTTTTACTTCCGGCAGCCCGAACCCCTGGGAAATCGATGCGGGAATGACCGTCACATCAATATCCTTGACAATGTGGCGAAGACGCTCTGCCTGTGTTTCGTAATCTGCGAACACATACACCGAATATCCCAGCTTGCACAGCTGCTGCATTTCCCCGGTAAAATATCCGAGATTTCCAAAAAAGGACCGGGAGGGGTCGCAGAGAAAACGCACCCCGTTTCCAGCGCCGGACTCTTCCTTGTGCATTGGAAAATACATTGCCCGCGTGAATGAGGCGCTCATTGTCTCATAGGAAAACAGGGCCTTTTCGGGCAATGCCAGGTATTGTTTCATGTCTGATGACATTTTGTAGCGCGTCTTGTATTCGCGTGTCAGAATTTCCGCCTGCTGCATGAGGCGTTCCGGGTCAATACAAAAGACTGTCGCATGGGCAGGAAGATATTCGGGGATTGAGGCCGGGATGGTATAATAATTCGGGAGCATATACTCGATGCCGTGGTCCTTGCCATACAGGACATCTGCGTCCTTTTGCGGTATTGCAAACTCGCAAAGCGGAGAAATAACAACACTGTTCACCGGATCTCCGGAAAGCTGGGTGATCGTGTCAAAACTACGGATCGATTCAATGCAGTCAAAATCCATGAGGATTCTTATCGGCTGGCTGAGCCCGGCAGGGTAAATGTCAATCACCTCGCCGCGGACAGTAAATTCACCCGGAATACTTACCCGAGGAACCCGTTCATACCCGAACAGAGCGAGTTGTTTTTCGAGCTGCCGGACCTTTATTGATTGCTGCTTCACAAAACGCAGAAGCCGGGACTGAGTATAGGAAACAGGAGGCAAAACTGTCAGCAGGGCACGCAGACTGGTTACCGCAATACTGTTTTTCTGCAAAAGCAGGGTCTGGAGACAAAGCGCCCGCGACATGTGCACCGAGGCCGGAGAGTCGATATCCGAATACGGAAGTGTCTGCCAGGCAGGAAAATGAATTGCCCGCTGTTGGAGCGACAATGAGAGATCCGCATGAAAATCTTTCGCTTCCTGTTCGGTCGGCAGGACGACAAGAGCGGCTGAGCCGTAATCAGAGAGCAGCGCGGAAAGCAAAAACGGCCGAAATCCCGGTTCAGTACCGTATACATTTACCGGGAAAGAGCCGGTTTCGAACATTGCCTTTAATTTGCGAAAAGATCCATTTTCCAAAAGTCGAGACTTTACATTGTTTAAGAATAATCTTATCATAAATTTTACCGAAAATATATACGTACTGCAGGGAATCCCCTGCCCGGGGCCTGATGCAGTGCGCAGAAGTTCTGTACTGTCGTTTTGTCTGTCAGACTTCTGAATTATCGGCTTTTTAAAAGATACACTCTTTTTGACAGCCTGAAAACAAGCGGAGTACGGCGTTGAAAAATTTTTATGTTTTTATACTACTTTTGGCGATTCTGTGCAATGCAGGCGCCCAAACCGGGTTATCGGTTTCGATTAGCCTGTATGACCAGAAAATCTATTTTCTGCACGATACAGTTCAGATGCGGGTATCGGTAAAAAACATTTCTTCCGAAAAAATTCAGTTTCAGATCGCTGACCGCAAGGTATTCAGCCTTGATTTTATCGTGTCAACAGCTGTCAACCGCCCGATGATGGTCCACTCTGAATATTTTAAGAGCGAACGCAACAGCTCACGGCCGGTGCTCTACAGGGACATCAGTCTTTCCCCGGGTGAAGAATACAGTTTTATAGTTAATCTGAATGATTTCGTTGAACTTGCAGCACCTAACGAATATATTCTGCAGGCCGAGTTTTACCCCGAACTGTTTATCGATGAAAAAACTTCCATAGCGCTCCTTTCCGATAGAATCACCGTAAATATAAGGCCTGGAACAAGTGACATGGATCAGCGCAGCAAGCGTGAAGCCGAAATTACCCGCGACATGCAGCGGGAAACGCTCTCCCCCGATGCAGTGGTGAGGTTCATGCTTGATGCACGAAAGACTGAACACAAGGACAAATTTTTTCTGTACATCAATCTTGAAAAGCTCTATATAAACAATTATCTTACAACCGATGAAAATAAAAAACAGTTCGCGAAATTGTCCGAAGAACAACGAAAGATACGGATAACCCAATACAAAGAACAGATCTGGGCATCCAAAGAGGAATGGCTGTTTATGCTGAAGGCCCATGAATATACCATTGTCAGCACGTTCTACAGGCAGTTTGATGCAACAGTGGTCGTCAATCAGGTGTTTCTGCATCCAGATTACCGGGAACCGCGACAATATACCTATACCCTTTCCAAAGCCAATCCCACCAATACCTGGGAGATTGTCAAATATTCCGTGGTAAACAGCAATGAAAGCGGAAGATAATGTGAAGACAGTAATCGTTTCCCAGGATGATGACCTCATCAAACATCTTTCGTTTCATCTGGCACCGCTTGAATTTCAACTGACGCATTTTAACGATGCCCTCAGCCTGTTAGAATCGGTTGATATGGAATACGATCTGGTCATTTTTGACGTCTCTCATTTTCCGCGTCATTGGAAGCCGCTGGTCAAACTCATCCGCGAGAAATATACAAAAGAACAGACCGTCATTATTCTTATCAAGGCAAGCGAGTTCCCTTTCGAGGAAGCCGCCAAGGCCATCTATCTTGGCGTAAACGGGATTGTCGATTACAACCCGAAAGATAAACAGGAAGTCTTCCGTCTTACTGAAATTTTCAAACGGTACCGGTCGCTTGAGGACCACCGTCGGTTTTTGCGGGTCATTCCTGTCCGCGACGAACTGTTCTCGATTATTTTTACCAATCCGAAAAATTATACACTTGTCACCGGAACAATCCGGGATATATCAATCCAGGGGATGATGTTCCGCCCGCTGCACGCGGAGATGGTCAGCGGGCTTGAAGTCGGCGACATGGTTTCCCGCTGCTCGCTGCAAGTGGGGGTAAACCTTCTCTCGCTTGACTGCAAAATCACCCGCATTGACCGGGAAGTGGGGCTTGAGTTTACCTATTTCAATGACAATGCCCACCACCGGCTCTTTACCTATCTTATGGAGCGGCCGGACAGATTCCTGGAAAAAGAGTTCGCCCGAAAACCAGTCGAAGACTGAAGAAAGAATTTCGCGCGAAGCACGCAAACAGACTGTGTGAAAAGTCAGCCAAAAGAGAAGAAAATAAACCACAGATTCCCGCGCGATTATCCGCGCGTACACAGATTACGCA
>JAFGJO010000013.1 GCA_016929065.1 Spirochaetales bacterium
AAAAAGGGAGTTCAGTGAGGCCTTTGTCATCTACATTTGAGATTGATCCGGCCCGCTCACTCAATCTTGTATACTCCGGCGGAAAGTTCGGATATGCCGATAAAGACGGCAACACAGTGATTGATCCGCAATTTGATTTCGCTGATCAGTTTTCCAACGGCCGTGCTGTTGCAGGGAAAAAGAAATAATATTCAGCCTGAGTGCGGTGTCAATGCTTTCCACAAACCTGGCTCCTGAAATTCAATGGCAAATTGCTGTTCACGACTGTACAATGGAATTATGCGTATTTTATTGATTACTGTCTTTTTAGCAATCACGGTTTTTGGAATTGTCGCCGAATCAAAAACCGAATACTATAACCAGTATACAACGGCAATCGGTTCGGAAAATTGGGTGAAAGCAGAACTGGTAATGCGGACAGCCCTGATAGAGTACCCCCATGAAATTGGATATGTCACAAACTTGACCTACAGCGTGCGGAAGCAGCAGCGTTTTTCCGATGCGGTGAAAATTATTGAGCCGTATTTTCTGAAAAATCCCGCAGAAACCCGGCTGAAAGATAACTATGTGTATGCGCTCATCGATGCCGGTTGGGAATTCTACCGAAAGAAAGAGTATACCATTGCCGAAAATTACTTTTCCCTTGCACATAGGACAGATCCCAAAAACGAATGGAGTGTGAATGCCTACGGGTATATCCTCTCCCATACCGGGGAAAAAGAGAAATCAATAGCAGTTTTAACCAAGGCAATAAAGGATTTTCCGTCGAACACAACAATCAAGGGCAACCTGAATGCGGTGATTCTCTCGCTCGGGTGGGATTATTTTAACGCGAAAGAGTACAACAGGGCATTACCATTATTTGAAGAAGCATTTGATTTGGCGCCGGACGATCAATGGGCGATCAATGCCTACGGTGCTGTCCTGCGCGAAACCGGGCTCATTACCGACTCGATTGTTGTTCTGGAAAATGGCTATAACAAGTATCCGAAAAATGATTTTATAAAAGGAAATCTGATCTGGGCGTATATCCTTCATGCAAACAACATCAAAGACGGGGCTATCGGACAGCAACAAACGAATAAGAAAACAACATCAAAGCTCTTTGACCAGGCAAAAACATATTATTTGAAAGCACAAAAAATAAATCCAGACCATGAAGGCGTCCTGCTCAACTATGGAGTATTCCTGAGTGTAACTGGTCAGTATGATGAAGCAATCACTTTTCTTGAAAAAGGAGAAAAACTGTATCCCGAGAACGACTACTTTATCGGGAATATTCAGTTTGCCTGGCAGGAAAAAATACACGCACTGGCAGAAGAAAAAAAATATGACCAGGCCATCACCTTCCTGTTGAAAGCACGAAAACGTTTTCCTCTTGAAGGCTGGTTTCTGGCTGAGTGTATCGATTTTTCATGGGAACAAAAAAAGTACGCAGACAGCGCATCTTATATTGTTGAATTCGCACAGCTCGCTTCACCGCAGGAATACCGAAAGCCATTCCCTTTGTCAAAAGAAGATGTTCTCATGTTCAGGTCAAGCAGGCTTGTCTGGAAACTCGCAGAATTAAATCAATGGGATACAGCAAACCGCTTTCTTGGAAATCTCGAAAAAGCCATGCCCGGCGCATACTTTGTAACAGAATTAAAGGGGATTCTTTCCTTTACCCATGGCGAAAAAAAAGAAGGCATCGCACTGGTGAACAAGGCATATGAACAGTATATTGCCGCACATCCCGAATCCCGCCTTTCAGTGACCATCCCCCTGCCCCTGCGCGGAACTTTCCGGGTCGGCGGCAACAACAGCAATGAGGCAGTCACCCACGCCGGTTTAAACAGGTACTGCTTTGATTTTATGGGTTCTTCAGAAAACGGGACCGTTATAAAACCGGGAATTACATGGCCCGGAAAATCCAACGAAGACTATTACGGGTTTGGTGCGGATATCTATTCCCCGGTTGACGGAATTGTCGAGGATGTGAGTGATTCGTATGCAGACCGTGTGCCGAGTGCATCAGCTGTTCTCGGCGACGGGAACGCCATTTTTATCGTCGACAGCAATGGTTATCATTATGTGTTCGCGCACAACAAGAAAGGCTCTGCAAAAGTCGTAAAGGGACAGGCTGTCAGGGCCGGAGAGGTGATTGCACAGATGGGAAACACCGGATATTCGGGTATCCCCCATCTGCACTTCGGGGTGTATACACCGGACTGGAAAGCAAGCATTGAGATCCGCTTTAAAGAATACACTCTGATAACCCCGAATGGAAAACAGGAAAAAAAGACAAACAGCATTCCGCAGACCGATGAGGTAATCAGGAATTAGTTTTCCGGGTTGACCGGCCTTTTTGCGCCGGGCCCAAAAACAGGTTTGAGCACAGCCCGCTCATCTCTTTTTTTATTATAAGTATTTTCAATAATGAAAGCAGGAAGGCAGCTATGATAAAAGTCAAGAACTTTTTTAAGCTGCGATACCTTTAAGGCACTCCTCATAAAATATCCGGGCCTTTTGA
>JAFGJO010000014.1 GCA_016929065.1 Spirochaetales bacterium
GCACATCACCGCTTCAAATAATCCGCTATTGTTCCGGCAATCTTGTCCAGCGGCTGCACAGTTGAAACCGCCCCCAGGTCAATCGCGGCTTTCGGCATACCAAAGACAATGGAAGTATGCTCATCCTGTGCAACTGTATATGCTCCCTGCTGTTTCATCTCAAGCATCCCGGCCGCGCCGTCCCTTCCCATACCGGTGAGCAGTACCCCCACCGCGTTTTTGCCGATGTTTTTTGCCACAGACTGAAACAAGACATCAACCGAAGGCCGCTGGTTAAATACCTTCGGTGCTTTCACGATTTTTATAATTTTTTCCGTACCGACAGCCTTGACCATCATATGAAAATTTCCGGGTGCAAGGTAGATGGTGCCGGGAAGAATATGTTCATTATGTTCGGCTTCTTTCACGTCGACTTCGCAGAGAGAATTCAGGCGCTCGGCGAATGTGCAGGTAAACTTTTCCGGCATGTGGATCACCGCCAGGGTCGGAGGAAAGCTCTTTGTAAACGATTTGAACAGTATTTCCAGCGCGCTGGTGCCCCCGGTGGACGCACCAACGGCAATAATTTTGTCGGTCGTCTCTATATGGGTTAAAAACCTGGTGTAGTGCTTCGGCTTGCGCTGCAGCTGTTTCGCGGCTTCCTTCACTTTCTCAAAATCGACCTGTGACGCAGCGATGATTTTTTCAGCTACGATATCGATGATTTCCCCCACACTGTATGGCCCACCAGGTTTGGGGACAATGTCGACAGCCCCCAATTCAAGCGCCTCCAGCGATGCACGGTTTTTCCGGTCCGTGAGTGAACTCACCACAACAACGGGAATGGGCCAGGATTTCATCAGGTATTTCAGGAATGTAAGCCCATCCATGCGCGGCATTTCAATATCAAGGGTAATGACGTCGACTGTGTTGCGGGCGATTTTCTCCCGCGCGATATACGGATCAATCGCGGACCCGACAATATTGATTTCAGGATATTCGGTCAGCCGCGTTGTGAGTATTTCGCGAACTACCGCGGAATCATCAATTACCAGCACATTTATTTTTTTCATGCGGTCAGGCCTCAAACTCTTTCAACAATTCTGGTTCATCGGAAACATCATCAACAAAGTGACAGGTCATTTTTCCCCTGTCGGTGTAATAGAAAACTTTTCTTCCACGGTGTCCCCCTGTTTTCGAAAGGATTACCGGTATTTTATATTTTTCAAGCTGAAAAAAGGCAACCTTAATATTCAGATCAGCGACAAGCTGTGACTGATGATTTTCTGAAATCGATGCCCCGCCGACAAGCGTCGCCTGCAAGTTTTTCCGTGCAGCACCAAATTCTTCCATGGACTGAACCAGGCTTTTTATACTCACCGTTCCGAACTTGGTTGTGTTTGCGTCTCCGGGAAGAGGTTCCGGCAACTGGAAGTGGTTCATCCCTCCGAATCCGTGTTTTGAATCAAAAAGGCATACACTCACACACGAGCCAAGAATAGTGGTAATTATCGTCGGAGTCTGGGAGACATACACATATCCGGGCTTTAAATAGTATTCACTGCGGGCAATTTCCATATTTTTTATTTTTTTTTGCAAAAATCTCCTTTAACAATATGCATACTCCCTTAACACGTCCACGTTATACCCCGGAGTTTTTCTGTGTCATACCCCGGCTCGATCGGGGTATCTCCCCTCATCTATAATTTTTTATTGTATACCGAGGAAAATACCGATTCAAGCTTGTCGGTAATATGGATAAGACTTTCAGAATGGCCGACAAACAAATATCCCAGATCGCGGAGATTTGCCGTCAGCACATCCAATACCCGCCGCTGTGTCTCCAGATTAAAGTAGATGAGCACATTTCTGCAGAAAATATAATGAAATTTCGCCTCAAACCGGAGGTTATCGATAAGATTGATTTTTTTTACAATAAAATATTTTCGCAGATATTCTTTTACCCGAAAATACTCGCCCGGGCGCCCTTCATCTACACGGTCAAAATATTTGCGCAGGATATCCTCACTCAGTTCCTTCATTCTGTCCCGTGAATACACCCCCCGCTTGCAATGGCGCAGCACCTCGGTATTGATATCCGTGGCCACTATAAAAAAGTCTGAAATGCCGTGCTCCAAAAGCTCTATAATAATTGAATAAACTTCCTCGCCGGTTGATGAAGCTGCGACCCAGATTAGCGGATGCGCAATATTTCTGATCATGATATCTTTTCTTAAAATCGCGAGGTGCTTGTTTTCCCGGAAGAAAAAAGTATGTGTGGTGGTGATATACCGGACAAGGTCCTCCATTGTCCCTTTCTTGTTGTCCTTAAGCATCTTGTACAATTCCTGAACGCTCTGATACCCGCCCCGGTTGACAAGCCTGCTGATTTTGTTTTCGAGCAGATAATTCTTGTCGGGAGAAATATAAATTCCCAGTTGCCTGTGGATGAGTTCCCGGAACAGTTCGGTATAATTTTCATCCAGTCGAATTTCCTGTTTTATCGCTTCCATTGTCTCTCTTTCCCGGTCTGCACATGTCAGATAAAAACGGGAGCGGAATATCCGCTCCCGACCGTCACTGCAAGGATATCAATCCTTGTCCGCGTTTTTGAATTCCTCATCTTCCTCAAAAGGGATAAGATGTTCCGGACTCACTTCCTTTCGCTTTGCGGTTTTCACCGTTGTTTTCGCCCGCGGCTTTACCGCTGCATAATGCGGAATTTCCACATGCTTTACCCCATGCGTAGGTATCGCCGCGTGGCCATTGCCGTTCCGGGCCCTGCCGTTGACCAGTCTTTCAAGCTCTGTGACCATATTATTCATGGTCTCCACCTGGGCCTGCAGTTCCTCGGCGCTGCTTGCGGTTTCCTCCGCCGAGCTGGCATTCGCCTGCACAATCTCGTCAAACTGGACAATCGCCTTGTTCACCTGGTTAATGCCGGAATCCTGCTGGGTGCTTGCGGTTTCCACTTCCTTGGACATCTCCGCCACTTTCTGGGAATTATTGAGGATTTCCTTAAAAACTTCCGCAAGCCGTCGTGCCATGCCCAGACCTTCTTCCGTGCGTTTGATGGATTCCTCGATCATGCCTGATGTCTCCTTGGCAGCTTCCGCGCTCTTGTTGGCAAGGTTCTTTACTTCGTCCGCAACCACGGCAAAACCCATGCCGGCCTCACCTGCCCGGGCCGCTTCGACCGCGGCATTCAGTGCAAGGATGTTTGTCTGAAACGCAATGTCATCAATTATTTTTATAACCTTTGAAATCCGGTCGGAGGCCTTGTTGATTTCTTCCATGGAATCGAGCATTTTTTCCATCTGGCCGAATCCATCCTGCGACGATGTCGAGGCCTTGTCGGCGAGTGTCGAGGCCTCCTTGGCATTCTGCAGATTCTGTCGGACCATGCTTGCCAGTTCTTCCATGGAAGAGGTGGTTTCTTCGATACTTGAGGCCTGCTCGGTCGCGCCGTTGGCGATCTCCTGCGACGAACTGGACAGCTGATTGGAGGCCGAGGCAATCTGCACTGAGCCATTGGTCAGCGTATCGGATATTTTGATCAGGGGTTTTGAGATAACACTGATGCCGAGCCAGAGTGCGAGGGTTATCGAGATAAGAAAACCAACTACCGTTAATGTAATCATGATCCCGATTGTCATATTCGCGGCCGATGTATTGTCATCAGAGGTCTTTTTTGCCAAATCGATTTTATTCGTTACAAGATTATCAATTTTTTCCTGCTCGTCCATCGCGGCCTCAAATCCGGGGCCTTCGATAAGTTCCTGTGCTTCGGTTTTATTGCCCGCTTTCACCAGTTCAATCGCCTGGGAAAGCAGATTCCGGTATTTCTTGCGTGATTCTGCAAAAGCGGCAAACTCCCTTTTCCCTTCATCCGTGAGAATGGATTTTTCGTATTCAACAGAATTCTCCTCAATAACCTTTGTATATTCACTAATCGCGTCTTCTGCCGCCTTGATTTCCGCAAGGTTTTCAGCAAGCAGGAGTTCACGTGCATTGATCCTGATCCGCTGAAATTTTTCCGAAATCTGTGCCAGATTTGTGATGGGAACGGTCATGTTTGCGTACAATAATGTATCATTATCGTCAAGTATTTTCATATTGAATGCACCGAAAATTCCCACTGCCGCACCGATCAAGGCAACCACAATAAAACCGATTAATAATTTTGTTCGTAATTTTAATGCCATAATTTTTTCTCCTCACTCCCCTGTTTTAATATTTTTTACAGCCGCTTTTCCGGCATCTTCTGTTGCAGTACTGTCGGCCTTTTTTGTTTCAGCATGCATTTTGCTCCGGCCCACATCCCGGATCATGACAAACTCTTCCTCGGTGAGCACCTGCGTAATATCAAGGATGATCTTGATGGTCTCGCCGGTTTCAGCAATGCCGTGGATGTACTCGCTGCGTACCTTCGAGTTGATGTAGGGCACTTCCGATATTTTCTCTTCCGGAATACTCACGACCTCCTGAATCGAATCCACCACAATTCCCATCAGCGTGATCTCTCCCTCGAACTCGATCTCGACGACGATAATGCAGGTGCGATCCGTGTAGTCCCGCTCATCCATCTCAAACTTGAGCCTGAGGTCGATGATGGGAATAATTTTTCCCCGGAGATTGATCACCCCCCGGATAAACGGCGGGGTCTGGGGGATTGAGGTAATTTCGGTCATCCCCATAATCTCCTTGATCTTGAGGATCTCGATACCGTACTCTTCATCGTTCAGAACGAAACTCAGATACCTCGACCCTGTCAGTGTTTTTCTTTTGGTAATCTCCATTTTCCCTCCTTCCGGGAAGCCTCCTGTTTCGCGCCGGGCGCGAAGCGCAGGCTCTTTAGATCATTTTTTTTATTACTTCAAGCAGTTTTTCCGGTTCGCACGGTTTCACCACCCACCCGTTTGCACCGGCCGCCTTGCCCTCCTGCCGCCGCTCGTCCCTGGATTCCGTCGTCAGCATGACAATCGGCGTGGAGCCGTACTTCGATAGTTTACGGATTTCCCTTGCCGCGGAAATGCCGTCCATCACCGGCATGTTCACATCCAGCAGAAAGAAATCCACTGAATCGCTGTTCGCCCTGTCCAGTGCCTGCTGGCCGTTCTCGGCCTCGATCACATCGAACTCCCCGAATAATGCTGTCTTTAAAATATTTCTGATCGCGGTCGAGTCATCGACAAGCAGTATTTTTTTCATGGGTTCCTCCTTGCTGGTTAAAATAACTGGATCTCCGTACTTCCCTTGGCAATTTTCACCGAATCGTCATACCGGTAATGCGTGACGACTTTTTCGAGCACGTCAAGCTCCAGCTGACTGATCGATGATTTTTCAAATTTAAGGATTAATTCCTTGATAAAATTGTCCCGTTCTGCGAGTTCATAACCTGCCGTCAGCCTGTTCATTTCACCGCTCTGGTCATGTAAAAAGTCACTGATAATCCGGTTAAGATTTTCCATTTCCTGAATGGCGATTTCGTGCAGCTGGAACAGCGGATTGAATTTATTGATGTGCACGTCAATTTCCCCGGTCAGATCGCGTACCGAGGTGAAAATGCCTTTAAAATAATTTTCAAAAGACGTAAGAATCAGGTAAAAATATTCGAATTCGCCCTGCTGCTGCTTGATCGTTTGGCTGATGGAGTCGCCCTCATTGCTGAAATCCCTTTTTGTGGATTCTATCTCGGTGTGCACATCCGACATGATCCGCAGGACATCATCGATGATCGAATGCGTCATATCGGCCAGCTTGTTGATCTCGGATGCGATGACCTTGAATCCCTTGCCCGCCTCCGTTGCCCGGGATGCTTCTATCGAGGCATTAATCGAGAGAATGTTGATTTTCTCCGCAATCCCGCGGATTTCGCTGCTCCTGCTGAACATCCGGTCGACTGTTTCCGACACGTCCGCCAGCCGTTTTTCAAGATTGTGATAGTTGTCGGATATAGACTGAAACAGCCCGCCGAACTTGCTGTTCTGACGTTCATAAAAGCCGATCAGTCTGCTGAAATTTTTATCGCTTGTAGAATTCGTCAGCTCCTGTTCCCACACGGTAATTTTGCTGATAAACTCGGTGGCCTTTTCCTTGATGGCGAGAATCTCCTCGGACAGCGGCCGGGAACTTTTGGCCAAATCCACAATAATGGCGTTAAAGAACTCGTGTATCAGTTCCGAATAAAAATCGTAGGAATTAATCACCCGTGCGACGAGATTGTTGAGCGACTCGTTCTTCTGTTTGCATTCCAGCCGTTCAAGCAGGTCATCCGGCATTTTTTTCGATGCAATCGAAAGCATCGACGCCATATTCCGATGATGAAGCATCATTTCCTCCGCCTGCTCCAGAATGGAGCCGTCCGCGCCGTTGCCGTTCGCAGCCTGTTCCATCACCGAATGCACTGCATGCTCCCGGTAGAAATCCGAAATCCGCTGCTCGATCTCCTGCAGGGAATGACGATTTCCGTTTGTCTCCTGCAATACATAGTTCATGACAAGAAAACTGCTGTCGAAATAATAAAACACGGTTTCCAGCAGTGTTTTATTTGACACGACCAGTTCGCTGAATTTTTTTTCCAGCTTCCCGTTTTGGTGATGCAATGCAACATGATTTTTTATCCCCAATACCAGAAAGGCAAGAAGCAGTACTCCCTCAGCGTACAACAAATACAAGTGCAGGGGAGCGACAGTATCACCGGCAGCCGCCAATTCAACCACATTGATAACCGCAAGCAAAATCACGAGGAGACTGATATATATGATCATCCGATTTTTCATTGACCCCCCGCCGTCTGTTTGTACACACCGCCGTCAACCTGTTTTGAGATCTAATCTATATCGAGCACAAATCCGATTTTCCCTCCCTGCAGTATGGTCCCCGAAGATATCCCCCGCAGGTCCCTGAACTTCGCGCCGAGCGACTTGATAAAAACCTCGCGCTTGGTGATGATATCGTCGAGAAGCAGCGCGTATTTTTTCTTTTCATTGTTCTCGACAATCACGGCGAGAAGACGTCCCGTCCCGTTTTCCGTGAAAGCGACATCCTGCGCAAAGTAATCCTCGACCGCGATGACGGGAATGATCTCTCCCCGCAGATCGATCACTTCGATATTGTTCTGAACCGTGAATATTTTTTCCTCCTCCATATTCAGGGATTCGATTATGTTCGATACGGGAATAATAAAGTGGGTCCCCTTGCTCTTTACAATCATTCCGTCAATAATCGCGGTGCTCAGCGGGAATATCATTTCTATCCGGGTGTACTTTCCTTTTTCCGTTTTCAGCTCGACGCGTCCGCGGGCAGAAGCGGCAACGGTTTTTACGATATCCATTCCCACTCCGCGCCCCGAAACGGAATCGACGGCATCCGCAGTGGAAAAACCCTGTTCGAAAATAACATTGTAAATCTCAAAATCGGATAACCGGGCCGCATCCGCTTCCCCAAAGAGTTTTTTCTTCAACGCCTGATGCAATATTTTGTCCCGGTCCAGACCTCGTCCGTCATCCTCTACCGAAATTGCGATCGTATTTCCCCGCCGTTCGGCCACAATAAAGATATTTCCGACAGCCGGTTTCCCCAGTCTTATACGCTCGGATTCATTCTCGATGCCGTGCGCAATGGCATTGCGGATAATATGCATGAGCGGCTCTTCAAGCTTTTCGACCAGGTCCCGGTCGATCTCCAGATCCTCACCCTTTAAATGAGCAATCGCCGGTTTCTTCAACTTGCGGGAGACATCGCGTACCAGGCGTTTGACGACAATAAAGAGATTCTTTACTTTTTCCGTGCGCAGCTGCATCGATGCGTACTGGATTTCCCGGGTTATTTTTTTCAGCTGGGAAAGATTCTGCGTTGACTCGTCAAGCTGGGCCTCGGTGATCAAAAGCTCGCCGACCATATCGACCAGGAAGTTGATTTGCGACGCCCTGACCTTGATGATCGATTCATTCTGTTTTTTTTCGTCACTTTCCTTCGGCGCATGCTTTGTCTGGTCCTGCAGACTCTCCTCAAGATCCTCGGGGGAAATATACTTTTCTTCCACAGCGATCTCGCCGAACTTTTTTACGTAATTAAGTTCTTTCTGTTTCCTGAGAATCGCGGAAAGATCAGCCTCCGATATTTTCCCCTGCGCAAGGAGTATCTCTCCAAGATTGTTTTTTATGTTGCGGATTTGTTTGTTCACCTGTTCAACAAATTCGTCTATACTGATACTGCTGTACAGGGAAATATCGCCGTGACGAAGCGCTTCGATCATGTTCCTGGTATAGTCAATGCCCGAGAGCAGAAGATCGATGGTCTCAGCATCGGCAACCAGTTTTCCCTCGCGCATCAGGTCGAGAAGGTTTTCGAGGTTATGAGCAAGCTCCCCGAGCGTGGTAATCCGCAAAAAGCCGCATTCACCCTTTATGGTATGAAATATCCGGAAGAGATTGTTGATGATTTTTTTGTTTTTGGGATCTTTTTCCAGTTCAAGAATGAGGTCCTGGGCCTAAAGCACCTTTTCCACAGCCTCCGCAAGAAACACCTTGAAGGGCTCGCTGTTGATCCGCATTTCCAGTTCCTTCACCCCCGCGGCGGGCCGTGCTTCGCCGGCTTGTTTGCTCTTGATGGTTTGCAGGCGGTGATCCGCGATTTCTGTAAATTGCGTTGTTTCTTCCAGGTATTTTTTCAGTATCCCCGACTTCGCAAGAGCTGTCAGGGCAATGTCGCCACGCTGCATGTCGCGGACGATACGGGAGAGCAGATCAATCCCTTGAGACAGAACATCATCCACCTGTCTGTATTCTCCCCCGTCAAGCAGATATTTCAATATTTCCAGAATATTCGGAAAAAGGCCGTCAAGGTCCCGATGGATCCCGAATTCCTTTTCGATCGAGGCGGCCTTGTCGATAAGATCCGACATCAGCATCAAATCGCCGTCTTCATATTCCAGAATACCGGCGGAAAAATTTGTCAAAATTGTTTCGACGTCCCGTATGGTCACATTGTTCTCCAGCTATATACGATTCCCTTATTCATCCAGTCTGAAAATGTGTTCCAGTTTCAGCAGATGAACCGTTTCCCTGATATGATCATTCGTGTTTTTCAGAAGAATAGTTTTCTTGTATTTTGTCGCGTAAATCAGAAGCCGGCTGATTTCCTTGCTGGTAAAAAACTTCAGCGCGCCGCAATCCAGTTCAACCGTCTTTTCGGAGGAACAGTCGATTTTCTCAAAATCCGCCTCACTCATCCGGCTGTTGATTTTTACTAACAAAGCACCCTCCTCATTATTTCAATATACAATATTTGATATATTAGAGTTTTTTACTATTTAGTAGATATCACAGATAATCATGTTTTTATTCTCTACTATTTTTACCCTGTTTGCAAGTTTTTTTATCAGAAAAAAACCGAGACCGCGGATACGGCTCAGGATTGAATTTTCATCGGACCGGGGTTCTCTCACACCCCGAAAACCTCGTTCATCCTGCACAGAGAACCGGCTGCCCTCCTCCGTACATCTCACCCATACTGAAATCCGCCTGTCCGGCTCATTCTCGTTTCCACATTCCATTGCAATCAGCACGCATTCGCAAAAACATTGGAGTGCGCGGCAAAAAACGCTCACAGAAAACCGGCCGGTGATGAAGTTTTCAAAATCTTCCAGTACCGCATCGATTCCTCCAAAATCCAGACGGTAGTCGCGCCTCAGTTCTTCAGAAAAATTGAAAAGCAAATAATGATGCGTTCTTTTCGTCGGACGACGCTGAATATGTCGGCGCAGTACCTTCCTGTGGGATGGTACTGCGCACAGATCTGAATATTCCCCAGTGCAGGAATCCGGTTGTCCATATCACAATATTCAATTCTGTTTTTAGTCTCATATGCCAGAATTGTACGGTAGAGTTTTCGCGTCTTGTCGATGTGCGTCAAAGAAAGCAGCGAAAAAACGAGGAACAAAATCGTCTTGAGGCTGTCAGGAGCATCAATAACACCGTGATCGAGGCATTGTTCGATATGCCGTACAAGCAGTTTTCGAAATGTCAAAAAACCATACATACTGCGCGGTATATTTATCAGCAAAGCAAGCCGGTCAAGATTGTACCTGATTTGGGTAATTCGGGTAAAATCACCATTTAAAAAATCATTCACACCTGCCAGGATATTGCGGATAGCATATTTTTTTCTGTTAACCCGGAATATTTTCTCGCCATTTCCATTCCTGTTCACACACTTGCTGCCGCCCTGTAATCGTGCAGAAAGGCCGATGCCATAACGCCCGATGTTGTTTTAGAATTATTATTGAACAATTTTGGATCAGAATATATCACAGGAAATCACATTTTTATTTTCGATAATCCTCACCCTGTTTGCAAATTTATTTACAAGAAACAGCCCCCTGCCCCGAATCGAGTCGCGATGCGGCCTCCTGATATTTTGAAGGAACGGCATGCGCAGCTCTCCCCCTTCATCCTGCACAGAAAAAGAAATTTTCTTTTTGAAACAGGATACCGTTACCGATGTCTTCCGTTCGGGATTATTTTTGTTTCCGTGCTCAACCGCATTCAGGACGCATTCTGAAAAACATTGAAGGGCACGGATAAATACATCCCCCATGTAACGTCCATGTATGAACTGCTCAAACTCATCCAGCACGGTTTTCACCGTATCCAGACTGAGATGATATGTCTTTTTCAGTTCGGTAGCAAAATCGAAGAAGATATACGAAACATCATCTTTCTGGATCAGGGATTGTACCTTGTGAACCACCGCTTCGACAGATCCCGCAGAAAGTCCATTTTGACGAAATACCCCGTACAAGCCTTTTGTCCCGAAAACCTCATCACCGTTCCTGCTCCATTCAATCAAACCATCCGAATATAAAAGCATTCGTGTCTGTTTCGGTATCGTTGTTTCATTATTTTCATATTCGGCCGCAGACAATATACCCGACAGCAGCGGTCCGACCTTTCCGATGTCATCAAGGGCATAAAGACGGGAATTCGAAAGCAGGGGCAACGGATGCCCGGCGCTGATCCAATCCAGCTTCCTTGAAAAGAGATGATATGCTCCTGCGAATATGGTGAGAAAGTTCTCGGAAAAGAGGTCGTGCTCGACGAGAAGGTTCTGCAATCGCTTCATCAGAATTTCCGGCGAGGTTATGTTGTGAAAGCGGATCCAGTCGTCAAGATACGCCTTCACAAAAGTGGACAGCATCGCCGCTGAAACCCCGTGGCCGGAAATGTCGCACAAATAAAATACGATCTTGTTTTTTACCCGAATCACATTATAAATGTCGCCGCCGATATTTTCACAGGGAAAGTACTGGCCTGCTGCCTGGATTATCCCGCATACAGGGAAATGCAATGCGACAAGTTTCTTTTGACACGCCATTGCTTCCTGTATATTCCTCTCCAGCGAGACAGAATATTCGGCAAGGGACTGTTCACTCACCCTGAGTTTTTCATTGGCACTGATGCTTTCGTTCAACAGTGCGGTCACATGTTCTTCCACACGTTTTTTACGGATGGCCAGGGCATAGAATTCCGCAATCCGCTTGACTGCCGCGGCATCCTCCTCGGTATAGCAGTCCTCCGGATGAGACAGGCCGATAAGCCCGGCATTCTCATCCTGCAGCAGGACGGGTGCTCCCAAAAACCCTTTCAGGGGAATATGTCCCGGAGGAATTCCCTTCGCCGAGGGATGCTCCGGCGAATTGTTCGTAAAAAACACCCTTCCGGTGTTCAAGGCATGGCCCCAGAGTGCAGGATACGACCCGTCGTTATTTGCCGGAAAAACAATCCGCTGGTTTTCGATATCTTCAATGGTGCATTGACCCTGCATCATGTCGGTGAGAGTCAGCGAAATCAAATCCCCTGTCACCGGACTGACAACGCCCACAAAGCCATGCGCACTCGACGTGATTTTTTTTGCTTCTTCAAGGACTACCTGTGCAATGTCAGAAAGGGAAATCCGAGGTGTAATTAATGGAATATACAAACGCGCCAGGGCATTTGCCACCGCGAGCTCCCGCTGCGATTTCTCCCTGTTTCTTTTCTGTTCGGTAATATCCTGAATCGTCCCGACAAGCCCGATTATTTTCCCGTCATCATTGACAACGACCGCTTTTCTGAATACAACATCTCTTGGGGATCCGTCACCCCCTCCCACCGTCCATTCATACTCCTGCATCCCCGAATTCTCAAAGAGTTCCCTGTCTTTTTCATCATACTTTATTGCGTTATCCGCCGGCCACAGGTCAAAGGCCGTTTTCCCGACGATATCTTGTTCCTGTATTGAAAAAAATCTTTCAAACGCCCAGTTGCAGAAACGGTATCTGCCTTCTCTATCCTTGTAAAAGACCGGAATCGGAATGGTGTTAATGAGGGTATGCAGTAATTTCAAATTAATAATTCTGTCCATAACTATAGTCTAATTGTAGAAAAAACAAGATACAGATTCCAGAAAAAATCCATTAAACCAGACAATAAAAAACGCCCGACAGCCATGCGGCCATCGGGCGTTTCTTTTTTACGTGTTTCTGTTGTTATTTTTTCATGAAATCATCGCCGCCGAAAAAATCCTTGTCGTCGGAAAAACCGCCGAACGCATCAACCGGGAAATACCCGCCGTTTCGAAGCGCATAAAGTTTTAATGCGTATTTCATCCGGGCCAAATACCCGTCAATTTCGGGTTTAAGTTCATTGAGTTTTTCAAAAAACTGCTTGATCGACTGGCCGGGGCGGACATCGCCCGAGCCGTATCCCTGGCTGTAATAGTATTCAAGCTCCAGAAGCCGGAAATACACTCTTTCAAAAAGCACCAGGTTGCCTTTTACCTTGAACAATGCGCCGATAATTTTTGCCTTTTCCTGCATGACATCACCGGACTGCGGAGCAAGCCCCTCCTTGTCCTGATCAGTCCATTTCTGCAGAATGTCCTTTTTCAGCATCAGGTCGTCATAGGCGGCCTTCAGTTTTTCGTACGCGGTTTCAAACCGTACCGCAAAGCCCTGGATCGCCTTTGAGGCATTTGCCTTGAAAAGTTCAAGACGTTTCTGAAACCATCCCTGACGGTACTTTTCAATATCTGCTTCCGTGACGTTTTCCTCGGAAAACTTGCCGTTATCAGCATATTTTTCAACCACTTTTCCCGGCTTTGCGTATAATGATTTTCCGCTTTCATCAACACATTTGACCGAGCCCTCGTTGCAGGTGACCAAAAGGTCTTCGGTGGGAGCTGTGCTGACGCGGAATACCGTACCGCGGACACCCATTGCAGCGGTTCGTGTCCGTACCTGGACGTCATTTTTTCCGGTCAACGAGTTGACATTCAGTCCGATTGAACCGGAAACCATGTCAAAGGAAGTCTGTTCCCCTCCATTACTTAATTTTGAAAGCTCTACCGAGAGGGCTGTATTCCCTTCGATATTCAAATTCATCCGCTGGCGCTGGGGAGTGACAATCTCCATCTCGACAATGCCGTTATATCCGGTTCTAATGAGATCATAGTTTTCTATTGGATCCCCGATATTCAGGGTTTTCTGGGTCATCACCTTGCCGTTTCGCGTAATCGAGACAGTTCCGTCAAGATAGGTGATTTCTCCGATTTTCGGAGCTGCAAATAATCCAACGTTTAAAAGCAGCAGGCACAAAACGGCCAAGAGAATTGTTCTTTTTTTCATTTCAGATCCTCCATATAAAACATTATAACCCCTCATCGCAAAGGAATCCACTTCCTTGTGAAAGAATTGTTATGCAACACAAATATTTTGGATGGACAGAGCATGCCCCCCAATTACCGGTGTACCTTAGTAAATATAGCACATAAATTATCAATTTTCGAAGATATTTTGCCGAAAACACGGCGCCAGACAGCAGGGCTTTCCATGCACATGTACAGCGGGGCGCCGGTGGACTCGGTAAGCCATCCGGCCACTGAGCGGTAGATTTCGGTACGGATCCGCTGGATATAGCGGTGCTTGCCGTCACGACAGGGCACAAACTCGTCATAAAGCCACGGACGTGATCCCAGCCTGTCTTTTAGTTGAGCAGGATAGCGCACGGTTCCCAAACTTATCCAGACAATCTTCCCTTTTTCGAACTGCGACAGCTGATCTGCAACGTTCAGATACATTTCCTGCCAGTTTTTCACACGGATAATCGGATCAAAATGAAACGCAAGAAGATACCCTGCCTTTACTGCCTTGTCAGCCGCTTCCAGCCGCTGTGCAAGAGAACTGGCAATCCCTTCTTCTGCATCGATAATTTCCTGGGGATTCAGGGAAAACGCGACAACAGCTTTTCCCTTGTTTGGAATACCCAGCAGATGATCGACAAAATGGGATTTTGTTTTCACCTCGAAATATACATTCGGAAACTGTGCACAGTGTTCGATGAAATTCTTCGACAGTTCAAAAAGAGGATCATAAAAAAGTGAGTCCCCTGTCTCTCCGGTGCCGATCCGGATCGGGGTATCAGGATTGGATTGGATCACCTCATCGAGCTCCTTTGTGATCGCTTCAATGTCCACATTAACGGTCACCGGTTCAAAATTGAGATATGCCTGCATAATGCAGTAGCTGCAGCCGATCGGACACCCCTCGTATAAATTTATTGTCAGATAATTGCAGCAGAGGTGCCGCTTTGAGCCCGGGCAGGGGCCGAACTTTTTTCCCGGAGTTGCAGTTAAAAAAACAGTCTTTTGATTTTTATGTTTTTCCGGAATGTCATCTTTCGATGCGACAATACTGAACGGCACCCCGGGGAGCCGTTCAGTGACACGGCAGGCGGCCAAAGAATCCTTTGCAGCCGGGGTTGCATACACGGCATGAATATAATCGTTATAGAAGTGTGAATAATTCATCGATATGATTCTCGAATGCCTGCAGGGCATTCACCTTTTTATTGAAATTCTGCCTTGAGACAAACGGGAACCGGATAAAAAATGCCTCGCCTTCAAAATTATCTGGAGCCGACAGGGCAATCCCCTGTTTGCGCAGCAGCTGTGCATGCTGCAAAAATTCTTTCTGCATGGAAGAGAGGTTCGGATACCGGGCAGCCTCAAGAAGTTTTACCGGATCTGGCGCGTCCAACATGGTACGGCAGAGTGCTGATGTTTCTTTTTCTGCCAGCCCGTCACGCTGCATGACCTCATGGAGCTGTTCGAGAAAAATGCGGCGCTCGCTGTGGGTGAGTTTTTCCTTCTTTTCGTATACCAGTGCAATGCAGGGTTCCGGAAGGCTGACAATCTTTTCCGCTGATTTTATATCAAGCATCCGGCTCTGCACGAGTTTTTTTAATGAATCCGGAAAACCGATATACTTTTCTGTTTTTTTCTGCCAGTCGGTAAACCGTCCCGCTTCAATGGTCTGAATTATTGCATCATCAACAGCAATATTGTTTATAAGGCAGAACTCCAGTATGTTTTTGCGTTCTTCCCAGGAATAACTTCCCGCCCTGTTCTCCAGGGCAATCGCAATATAAAGCAGATCCTTTTTTTCAGCCGGGGAAATCCGCATGCAGGGAAGTTCAGGGATTCCAATATCCCGTGCCTGCCGCATCAGGGAAAATCCCCATATTGGCACGTCATCGGCAAGGATCACCGGTGGGGTGAGGTTATTTTCAAAAAGAAGCTTCGGCCATGCTTTTATATCCAGAAACAGGTCATACTCACCGGACATGGAGAGCAGGGCTTCAAAGGGTGAAATGGTCATGGAATTAAGGTATCAAAGAAACGGCTCATCGCCAAGCGGCAGTTAAAAGAAAATCTCTCACGAAGGACGCAAAGGACGCGAAGGTGTGGCCAGGAGAAGAAATAAAAATAAACCGCTGACCGACACAGATGGAAAAATCAAGGTTCTATATGAAAAAATAAGCATTCCAATTTAGTCATCATAAAAACTCTCCTCTGACACAAATGCGGAGCACTCCTTTTTCTTCTCCTATTTTCCTGTTTACAAAAGGCGCTTTCTGTGCTTATATACCCTCTCCATGGAAGAACACACTCCTCAATCAGTATTGCAACATTATTTTGGATTTGATTCCTTTCGCGGACTTCAGACAGAAGTGATCACTCGTTTAATTGAAGAAAAAAAACACTGTCTTGTACTCATGCCCACCGGCAGCGGGAAATCGCTCTGTTTTCAGATACCGGCTTTGTTGTTTCCCGGAAAAACAATTGTCATCAGTCCGTTAATCGCGTTGATGCAGGACCAGGTGAACAACCTGAAAGCCAGGAACATCCCGGCCGCGTTTATCAATTCCACGGTGTCACGTATGCAGCGCGAGAAGCGGCTTCATGATTTTTTATACGGAAACATCAAAATGCTGTACGTCACGCCGGAGAGGTTCAAACGGCAGGAATTTGCAGTGCAGATCCGGCGCGTAAACTTAAGCCTGCTCGCGGTGGACGAAGCCCACTGTATCTCGACCTGGGGTCATGACTTTCGTCCTGATTACAGCCGTATCCATGAAATCCGTGAAATGCTGGGCAATCCCTTGACGATTGCCCTCACTGCAACTGCAACAACAGAAGTTCAGCACGATATAATAGAAAAACTTGGTATAACTCCTGATAAAATAAAAGTATTCCATCAGGGGATTACCCGACCGAATCTCAGGCTGGAAGCGATCGAGGTAATGGATGACAACCAGAAGCTTGAAAACATTGTCAATACAATAAAAGAAACTGACGGCAGCGGAATTGTATACTTTTCTTTAATAAAAATTCTTGAACGATTTTCCGATCTGCTTCAGCAGAAACAAATACCGCATCTGATTTATCACGGCAAACTTGATGCCGGAGGCCGAAAACAAATATTGAATCAGTTTATGTCAGGCAGCCTTCCGGTACTCGCCACAAACGCATTCGGCATGGGAGTAGACAAGGCCGATATCCGTTACGTGCTTCATGCAGAGATTCCCGGTTCGATTGAATCATACTATCAGGAGATCGGCCGTGCCGGAAGGGACGGTAAAAACTCTGTCTGCAGACTTTTATACAATCAGGATGATTTGCTCACCCATATGGAATTTATAAAATGGTCAAATCCAGAACCGGAGTTCTATAAAAAACTGTATCAGCTGTGTGAAACAAATATAAAAAACATAAACTCACTTGGACTGGACTATATGCGCGACCAGCTCGTTTTTAAAAATCGGTTCGACTTCCGTCTTGAAACTGCACTGGGAATGCTCGAACTGCATGGTGCTGCAAGCGGACACCCTGAAACAGGGAATCTGAAAATTACCGGCCCGTTGCCGGATTCCCTTGTCGATCAGGGCCGTCACGATGAGAAAATACTCGCCGACCGGAAAAAACTGTTAGCTGTGGTAAACTACTTTAAAACCGAAGAGTGCCGCAGACAGTATATTGAGGAGTATTTCGGGTTTAAAGATGAACCGGCCTGCGGTAATTGTGATGTGTGCGGATAAATATCAAGTGTGAGTGCAAGAATACATTTTACACAAAGGGCACAAAGAACACAAAAATTAAAATACAGAATATGCTACATTTTTAAATCAATCAGCAGGACTTTATAAATCTTCCTCTTTCCTTTGTGAACTTCTTGAGCTTTGTAAAAACCTCTTTTGCTAATCTTTTTCCAGCGATTTCCGCTTAAGGCGCAGAGAATTGGCAACAACATTAATCGAACTGAAGGCCATCGCAAGTTCCGCAATTGCGGGATGAAGTATTCCCAGTACCGCGGCAGGAACCGCGATAACATTATAAAAAAATGCCCAGAACAAGTTCTGCATGATCTTTCTGAATGTCGCCCTGGAAAGCCTGATCGCCTTTACGACCCCCATCAAGCTGCCTGAAACAAGCGTAATATCCGAAGCCTCAATCGCAATATCCGTTCCGGTTCCAATGGCAATCCCGACATTCGCCTGCTTCAACGAAGGGGCATCGTTAATCCCGTCACCCACCATCGCAACAATTCTGCCCTGTTCCTGGAGCTCTCTTACCACTGCTATTTTTTGAGATGGAAGCAGTTCTGCTTTCACTTCATCAATGCCTGCTTCCTGTGCTATCGCATCAGCCGCTTTTTTATTGTCGCCGGTGAGCATTATTGTTTTTATTCCCAGTGCATAAAGTTCCTTTAACGCCTGAGCAGAGTCGCTTTTTATCCGGTCGGATACAGCAATCATTCCGATTGTTTTATTCTCCTGAGCAGCAATAATGACTGTATTCCCTTTATTGAGATGTTCATCAATCCTTGAATCAAATTCATTCGTATCGATATTCAGTTCCCGGAAATAATTAATGCTTCCCACAACAATTTTTTTTCCGTCAAAAATCGCTTCAATCCCTTTTCCCGTGACTGCTGTAAACTTTTCAGGCTTTCCTATCCCTGCACCGTCTGATTCCGCCTTTTGAACAACTGCGCGGGCCAGCGGATGCTCCGAAAGGTTTTCGACTGAGGCGACAATTTTTAAAAATTCATTTTCCTTGATATTTGCTGAAACCGAGGTTACTGAAGGCTTGCCGACGGTAATTGTGCCAGTCTTGTCGAACACCACCGTATCTATTTTTTGCGCGGCCTGAATCGCTTCACCATTACGGATAAGAATTCCATTCGTCGCCCCCTTGCCCATACCGACCATCAGCGCAGTGGGGGTGGCAAGTCCAAGCGCACAGGGACACGCAATCACCAGTGTGGCAATTGAAGCAAAAAGCGCCATCGACACAAGATTTCTGTCAAGATTAATCCAGGGGATGTATGCTGAAAATGATGAAAGTATACTGCGTCCTGCTTCGGGAAATATCATCCAGAACAGAAATGTCGCAGCCGCAATCAATAAAACAATTGGAACAAAAATGGAAGTTACTTTGTCGGCAAATGCCTGAATCGGAACCTTTGTGCCCTGCGCTTCTTCCACCATTTTGATAATCTGTGATAAAAAAGTATCCTTGCCGATTTTTTCTATTTTTACTTTTATCGCACCCTGCTGGTTTACCGTCGCGCCGATCACCTTGTCTGATACGGTTTTGTCAACCGGGATCGATTCCCCGGTGGCGATTGACTCGTCTATTGCAGTACTGCCCTCAATAATTTCACCGTCCACCGGGATTTTTTCGCCGGGACGGACCAGCACACGGTCATTTATCTGCAAGACCTCTACCCCGACATCGGTGAATGTCCCGTCATCATTTTCGCGGTGCGCGGTTTTTGCGCCGAGTTCCAGAAGCTGCTTGATCGCCCGGGAAGCCTTTCCGGTGGCCATCTCTTTTAGATAGTTCCCGATATAATTAATGCTCATGATCATGGCACCGACAACCGCGAAGTTCTCGATATCCATTCCGAACAGTTTGAGAATACCGGTTGAATACGCGGCAATTGTCCCGATGCCGATCAGTGAATCCATAGTGAAAGAAAGTTTTCGGATGGAAAAAAAAGTCGCCCGGATTACCGGAAAACCGATGATAAAAATCACGGGAAACGCAAGAATCAAATCGATCCAGAAGGAAATCTGCGGCCCGCCTATATGAAATCCAAAAAACATTTCCCCAAGCATTTTGAATGTCAGCGGGATGGAAATTGCCCATGCCAGTATAAGGCGTCTTCTCTCTTTTTCCAGATGGCTCAGTTTTTTTGATTCAGCCTGTCCGGTTTCAATCAGCTCATAACCGGCATTTTTTACCTGTTTACTGAATTGCCCGAAATCAGCAGTCCCTTTTTTAAAGGAAACAACCGCCTTTTTGTCGGTAAAACTGACTGTTGCTTTTTCCACTCCGGGAACAGACTGTAATGCTTTTTCGACAGTAATCGCACAGGAGGAACAAGACATCCCGCTCACCATATATGTTTTATCTGTCGATTCAGTATCCGATGAAACAAAAGCGTCATAACCGGCCCCTTTGACAGTTTCGATCAGCAAACTGTTTGAAAACATGGATTCTGTTTCAATAAAGGCGTTTTTTGATGCAAAACTGACATTCGCGTGTCGGACACCATCAATCTTTGACAAAGCTTTTTGAATCCGGTCTGAACATGAAGTACAGCTCATTCCCTCTATATCAAGTTTTATTTTCCGGGTCATTTCATTCACCTCTCTGTGAAACGTTATTTTATCTCCGCTTTATATCCTGCATTCTCAACAGCTTTAATTAAAAAAGATGCTTTGACTGTATCTGCTCCGGTTATATATGCCTCTTTTTTATCAAAATCAACATGTGCATCATTTACCTCTGCCGTATCCTTCAATGCTTTCTGAATAGTCATGGCGCAATGCCCGCAAGACATTCCTTCAAGTTTTAATGTGATTGATTGTGCCATAAATTCCTCCCGGTATTATTTATTGTGTTCCGGTTTATGCTGCCTGTTCAGATCACAACAATCAAGCCGGCCTGATCCATACAACTCCCTGTTCGTCTTTGCAAGACGCTCAAGATAACATTTCCATTTATTTTTTATATTGTATAGTAATCCTTTCATACAGGCCTCCTCACCCGTTTTTTCTGAATTTGGAAAACACATCCATGATCTCTTCTATTTTAGCATGCTGATCACTCACATCACCGCTTTTCATGCTGTCTGCCACGCAGGTATGCAGATGCTGATGCATGATTATATCCTCAACCCTTCGCATCGCAGCAGCTACTGCCCTGGTCTGCGATAAAATATCAATACAGTATCTTCCTTCATCAATCATCTTGTAGATACCCCGTATCTGGCCTTCGATCTTGTTCAATCTGGTGAGCACATCACCTTTTTGCTGTTCATACATCATGATGCTTTTTCCCCCGTTATCCACAATATACTATACCCTGGTAGGGTAGTCAAATAGAAACCAGTATTCCCCGCTGGCAAAAAAAGAAGTTACCCCTTTACCTGATTTCTCATCTCAAGACACTTCTTCACCGCATTTATTAATGTCTTTCGTTCAAACGGTTTTTGGAAGGTGTAGGCAACACCCAGCTTGGCAGCCACATCAAGATAGAATCCGGGCTTTATCCGGGCTCCGCCGGAAACGGCAATAATCGGCATATCTGGCCAATTGCTTTTGATATCACGGATCGTCTCTATTCCTTCTTTATCGGGCATGACAATATCGGTAATAACCAGATCAATCGCCTCAACGTCCAGCAGTTTTTCTGCTTCATATCCGTTTTCTGCTCCAAGCACCTGGTAACCTTCACGTGAAAGCATCTGAATCATCATATCCCTGAAAAAATCATCATCATCTATTAAAAGAATAACCGCCATCAATGTTTCCTTCCGAACTCATCAAGAACACGCCGAATCTGCGCAGCAAGGTCTTTTTTATAAACAGGTTTCAGGACAAAGTCCTTTATGCCGGCTTCCCGCGCGGTATTTTCATCGACCGTTCTGCTGTACCCGGTACACAGAATGATCGGAAGATCTTTACGTTTTTTCAGCATACACTGCGCCAGCTCTATGCCGGTGAGCCCCGGCATTGTCTGATCCGTGATGACCAGATCATATGCATCAGGCTTCCTGACAAATTCCTTCAGTGCTTTTTTACTGCTACTGAAAGTCTGAACACTGTAACCCATTTTTTCAAGCATTTCTTTCAGAACAATCATCAGGATTTCTTCATCGTCAATCAGCATAATTCTCTCGGAACCGCCCTGAACCGTAATTTCTTCATCCTGTTCAAGAATATACCGCTCTTCTGTCTTCGGCAGGTAAACGGTAAAGCAGCTCCCCTTTTCCGGCCTGCTGTCAACAAAAATATTCCCGCCGTGACTCTCCAGAATTCCAAATACCACAGACAACCCCATACCGGTTCCTTCACCCACTGCCTTTGTGGTAAAAAAGGGTTCAAAAATATTCGGCAGTGTTTCTACAGGGATACCGATGCCATTATCTTTTATGGAAATCACCGAATACCATCCCGGCGGAGTGATAAACCACCGGCTCTCGAGCATCGACTCGACTTTTTTTTCACAATGGGTTATCTTGATAACGCCCTTTTCACCTATCGCGTAAGCGGCATTGGTACAGAGGTTCATGACAATTTCGTGTATTCTGGTTGCATCAGCCAGCACCGGTTTCGTATCGCCGGCCAGTGTATGTCTGATATCAATAGTTGTGGGCAGCGTTGCACGCAGCAGCTGGATCACTTCCTTCAGAATTGGCCGGATGAATATCGGCACCTTTTTCTCGCCGTGCTGCCTGCTGAACGCAAGGATTTGATTGACAAGATTTTTGGCCCGATCCCCCGCGGATAAAATCCGATACAGGTTTCTTCCAATAAAACTTTCCGGGTCTGCCTCGTCGAGCGACATTTCGGCAAACCCGATAATCGCCCCCAGAATATTGTTGAAATCATGTGCGATGCCGCCGGCGAGCTGTCCAATGGCCTTCATTTTGTCGGACTGGCGAAGCTGCGCTTCCAACTTCAGCCGCTCGGAAATATCAATCCCCACAGCAAGCAGCCCCTGCGTCTTCCCGTATTCATCTTTCAGCGGTTTCTCATGCCATTCAATGGGAATAATACGGTTGTCCTTGGTACAAATAAAATCAATATTCCCCCTGGTTGATTTCCCGGAAATTGCCGGCATAAAAAGCTCACAGGTTGTTTTCTGATTCTCCGGTATCAAAAATGTCTGAAACCAGTCTTTTCCCATCACTTCTGACAAACGGTATCCGGAAAGCTCCTCCATATAATTGTTTATTTGTACAATTTTTCCCTCAGTGTCGAGAACGATAATAACGGCTTGTGCCGTCTCAATAATACTTTCAGAAAAATCCCGCTCCTTTTTCAGTTCCTGTACATTGCGGCTGGACTGCAGCGCAATGGCCGCAAGAGAGGCAAAAGCATCCACAACCCGTTTGTCGTTTTCAGAAAAATCTCCCGCCTTGTTTGCCAGCCCCAGTACACCGACAACAATGTTTTTGTTTTTCAAGGGTGCAAAAAGGACATTACGGAGCACCACGTGTCCTTTGGGCAACAGATGATTCCATTCACATTCAGTAAAATTATTCTCAAAAACTACTTGGCCCGTTTCATAAGCTATACTCCGAAGTCCTCGAATCGGCATGGGCAGAGCGGGATCGACACTGCACGGCCGTCCCCCGGACTCAAGAAACAGGACGTCATTATTGTCTCCCTTTTCATTCAATAATGCGATATATCCCGATGTTGCACCGGTGAGCTCACAGACCATATCGAATATTTTCCGCGCGGTCCCGGAAAAATCTGTACTTCCCAGAACTTCGCGCGATGCCAGAAGCAGCGCATCCTGTTCCCGCTGACGCATTTCCAGCTTCTTCAGAACCTGTTCTTTTTCCACCTCTGCCTGCTTTTTTGCAGAAATATCAATCATGGTGCCGATCATCCGTTTGGGGCGGTCCTGCATATCGCGCTCAACAATTCGCCCCCTGACAACCACCCACTTCCAGCTGCCGTCTTTCATCCGGAGCCGGTGTTCATACCGCCAGAATTCAGTTTTTCCGTCGAGATGCTGCTGTAATGTTTTTCTCGTAGTTTTCCTGTCATCCGGATGAATCCGGTCCTCCCAGCTTTTGAACAGAGCAGGGACTTCAGTTTCCCCCAGGATCGCGGCCCATCCTGGACTGTAATACACACTGCTGTGCTCAATATCCCAATCCCACAAGCCTTCCTGAGCCGCTTCCATTGCAAGGCGATATTTCCTTTCTGTCTGTTTCTGTTCCTCTTCAACCCGCTTGGTACGGACAATCTCCCAGGCAACATCGGCAAAAAAGGAAATTGCCCGTGCATCGTCAGGGGTGTAGTCGGTCGCTTTGTTCCCCACTCCCAGGATGGCAACAACTTTATCCCTGCGCATCACCGGAACAACCAGCTCCCGAACAAGTTTGGCATGACCGGCCGGGAGACCTTTCCGGTGCGGCAATAATTCATAATTATTGTGAATGACCGGCTTTTTCTGATGAACACAATCAACCCATACGCCTGCATCGGCAACCGGGTAGTGCATACCTTTTGCATCAGTATGACAAAATTCTTTGAGTGTTCTGGTTGACCACTGCTGTAATGTCAGGGACTTCTGGTCATCAGAAACAAAATGATAAAATCCGATCGGACTTGCGGCAATATCGCAGATATGATCAAGAGCAAAAACAAGGAGCTCATCGAGCGAATGTCCTAACGCATACTCTATGAGCAACAACCGTGTCTGAAGAAAAGACTGATTCGCTTCCATTTTTCCCAATGATAATTTTCAATTTATTCTGCCGGAAGCAGGTTTAAAAGCCATAAAACTACCCCATAAATTCAAGTATAAAAGGAAACGCTCAAATAGCAAGCCGAATATGGGATTATTCTGAATATTGTATATCTGAAGGGGCTGAATTATACGGACATCATCAGATACGGCGACCAGCTTGACAGATGGTCTGCTTCCCCGTAGGATGAAAATCCTGAAAAATAACTTTATATTCGCAGAATGAAGGAGAAAACCATGGCAGAATCCCAAAATATGCAGGGTATTGCAATTGTCGGCTGCGGAATCGTCGGCAGTTCGGTTGCAAAAATATTGTCCCGCGACCACTCAATGCTGCAGGCCAGGGTAACCACATCGTTTTCTCTTGTTAAAATTGTGGATATTAATTTTGACCGGGCCAAAAGCCTTGGGCTCGATGAAACACTCTTTGAAAAAAACCTTGAATCGGTACTGAAAAATCCGTCGATTCACTGTGTTGTGGAACTTGTCGGCGGGACAACGTTCGCAAAAGAGGTCATCGAGCGCTCTTTAAATGCCGGTAAACACGTCGTCACCGCGAACAAGGCGCTTTTGGCCCATCATGGTAATGAATTGCTTGCGCTTGCCCGAAAAAACAACGTCGTCCTGGCGTTTGAGGCAAGTTGTGCAGGCGGCATCCCGGTGATCCGTGCATTGTATGACGGGCTCCTGGCAAATAGAATCGATGCCCTGTTCGGCATTGTCAACGGTACCTGCAATTATATTCTGACGCAGATGACTCTCCATGGAAAAACCTATGAGACTGCTCTTTCCGAAGCACAGAAAAAGGGATTTGCAGAAGCCGACCCCACACTTGATGTATCCGGCGGAGATTCTGCCCACAAACTTGCCATCCTCGCCGCACTCGCATTCGGCCAGAAAATCAATCTTGATGCGGTGGATGTCACCGGAATTGACCAGCTCGAACTCTGTGATGTCATGTACGGCATGGATTTGGGATATGTGATGAAGCTGCTTGCCATATCCATCCGGCAGGACGGCGGGATTACTCTCGCGGTGAAGCCGTCGTTTATTTCACGCGAGCATCCACTCGCATGGGTTTCTGGTCCCTTTAATGCCGTAAGCATTTATGGCCACGCAACCGGACACACCATGTACTATGGCCGCGGTGCCGGAGGGGATCCTACTGCATCAGCTGTCATCAGTGATATACTCTCGGTAGTAAACGGGAGTGCCCGGGCATCGTTTTTCGGCTGTACAATCTGGCCCGACATCGCTGATGCATCAAGGGCAATGCCGGTCTCTGAACCAGTCAGCAGGTTTTACATCCGCGTCATGGCATCGGATGAACCAGGCGTGCTTGCGGGGATCGCCTCGATTCTGGCAAAATATGGCATCAGCATCAGTTCTGTTCTCCAGAAAGAAAAGGATCCTGATGCCGATATGCCCGAGGCAGTTCCGGTGCTGATCACCACGTATCCGGCAAGGCAGAACAGTGTCCTCGAGGCAATCAGGGAAGTCGATGAGCTTGCGGTGGTACAGTCAAAAAGCGTCTGTATAAACATCATTGATGAACATCCGGAATGGAAACACCATAAAACACAGAGCTGACAGGAAAGGAATTACGATGAAATATGTCGTTATAATAACAGATGGTGCCGCGGACGTCCCGCTTGCTGAACTCGGCGGAAAAACCCCTCTTGAAGCCGCGAACATCCCGCACATGGACAGCATTGCTGCAAAGGGAATATTTGGAACCGTCCAGAATGCTCCCCTTTCCCTTCCCTGCGGCTCAGATGTTGCAATCATGGCAGTGCTGGGATATGACCCCGAAACGCATTACTCAGGGCGCGCCCCTATTGAAGCGGTCGCAAGCGATATCGCAGTATCAGAGACCGACTGGGTGTTCCGGTGCAACATTGTTACCATAAAAAACAATATCATGCTCGATCACAGCGCAGAGAATATTCAGCAGGATGAGGCGGTAAAAATAATCAGAATTTTGAATAATGAACTCAGCACCGAAAAAATTACCTTTTACCCCGGTGTCAGTTACCGCAACCTCATGGTCTACCATGACGACGTCGATATCGTGACAACCCCGCCGCACAATATCCTCGACCAGCACATTGAACAGTACCTCCCGAAAGGAAAAACCGCTCCCCTGCTCAACGACCTTATCTCAATGAGCCAGAAACTTCTGGAAGAACATGCGGTCAACCCGCTGGCAACCAGCATCTGGTTCTGGGGTGAAGGAAAGAAACCATTTCTTGAAAACTTTTATAAACAATACAAACTGCGCGGTGCAAGCATTACCGGTGTTGACCTGGTCCGGGGGCTTTCAAAGCTCGTTGGCTGGGATAGTATCAATGTGCCCGGGGTCACAGCCTATTTTGACACCAATTACAAAGGGAAAGGCGAATTCGCTGTCCAGGCGCTTGAAAAATACGACATTGTCTGTGTCCACATCGAGGCACCGGACGAAGCGGGCCATAAGGGCGATGCTGCAGAAAAGGTTCGGGCCCTTGAAAACATCGACACACATATTGTCGGGCCGATCCTTTCGGCACTTGGGCAGGGAACACAGCCATGGAGAATCCTTGTGCTTCCCGATCACCCGACGCCCTGCACCATCCGCACCCATACCCACGAACCAGTGCTTTTTGCGATGCTTGACAACACACAAAATGCTGATTCTTCCCGGCTACAGAACCGATATTTTACAGAAGAACAAGCCGCCAAAACAGGGCTTCATATCCCGCAGGGATATACACTGATGAGCCACCTTGTCAACGGAACGCTGTAGGCCGTTTTTCACGGCAACCATTCGCGGCGCGACCTTGTCTATTTTACTGGAGGAATGTATGAGCACTTGTTTCCCGGTCAGAATCAGCCTGATTTTTCTAATTTTTATGTTCAGCTCCCTGTTTCTTTATGCCGAACCGATTTCCACCGATGCCCTGATCAATGCGGTGAAAGACGGAAGCCTTGAAACCGTTAAAGAACTCGTCTCGAAAGGCGCTTCTCCTTCGGCATTCAACAGCAAAGGCATTTCCCCCCTGCATACCGCGGCTTATTTCGGACAGGCACAGATCATGGAATACCTGTGTGCAAAAACCACAGAAATAAATATCCAGGACAACAAGGGATGGACCCCGCTGATGTGGACGGCTTACAAGGGACATGAAGGCACCGCGGCCGCACTCCTGGCCAAAAACGCCCGTGTCGATATTCAGGCAATCCAAAAACAGACCGCGCTTATGCTCGCGGCACGCAACGGGTATGCCGGTATTGCCGAACTGTTTGTCCGGCACAAAGCTGATATTCATATCCAGGATGATGAAGGGTGGACCGCCCTCACCTATGCCGCGGCCTTCTCGCATCTGGATGTGGTCTCGTTTCTTGTCGAAAAGGGTGCCGATCCAAAAAAAACAGACAATGCGGGAAACTGCCTGCTTTCTCTCGCTTTTTCGTCCGAGGATATTGATCCCAGGGTAATCGAATACCTGATCAAGAAGGGAAGCCAGGTCAACCATAAAAATTATGACGGATGGACCCCTCTGATGCACGCGATCTACACCAACCAGAAACAGGGCGCGGAGATTCTCATCGCAAACAAAGCCTTGCTGAACGAAAAAAACAACAAGGGAATGACCGCTCTGCTCATCGCCTGTGAATCAAATAACACGCAGGCGGCAGTATTTCTGGTTGCCCGGGGAGCCGATTTCACCATCCGCTCGGCGGACGGCTGGGATGCTCTTCTCTATGCCGCCTCTATGGGGTCAGAGGATCTTGTTGCTGCACTCCTGATCAAAAAGGCAAGCATCAATACTGCTGCTGCAGACGGGTTTACCCCGCTCATGGCGGCTGCGGCTGCCGGACATCCTGTAATAGTAAAAAAACTTATCGCAGCCGGGGCAAATTTGGAGCAAAAAACCACATCCGCAAAAACACCGCTCATGTTCGGATCGTGGGGCCTTGACGCAGAAGTCATCACCGCCCTGCTTGATGCGGGAGCTCAAGTGAACGAGAAAGATGCTGATGGGATGACCGCGCTGCATCTTGTCTGTGACCGGGAATATGACCTTCCCACCATCAGGCAACCGGATGACGAGAAGAGCGCTGAGCTGGCGAAAAACTATATTGACGGAATCCTGCGCGGATGGGAGGCGGATGCGCTCAAAGCAGTGGAGATTCTGGTATCGTACAAGGCAGACATCACCCTGCAAAACAACAAGGGCGAGACCCCCCTTGACCTGGCAAAAAAGAAAGACCGGAAACAGGTGGCTGCACTGCTTTCCCGGTAGGATTCCTCCCGTACTTTGCTGGTTTCCGGAAGCAGGATATAACCAAAGAGCGTTTTGTGAAACAATCGGAACCACAAGATAATCAGTCATTTCCCCTTAACTATTGACACCAAAAAGTCGATCATGTTAGTATACACCAGCTTCAAGAAAATTGGAGGTTTCGATGGCATACGCGAATACATCGCTGGCCGATGAAGATATTTTCTTGGATAAAGTATACTGTGCAAACTGTATCCACTGTAAATTGGTAAAGATTGCAGTGAATGACGGCAGCCAGTATTACCTTCGGGTTCGCTGCAATGCAGGAAAGTGGAAGAAAAAACTTGGCGAAGAAAAATTCTACAAGTACTTCACGGTAGCGAGACGGAGCCTTGAAAATTGTGAAAGTTATGAACCCATGGGAGATCTTAAGGATTTTTTAAGAGATCTTAAAAAGAGTTTGCCGATTAAAGATGAAATTTACACATTTTAAATCACAGCATGTACTGTTGATGGCGGGCATGATTCTTATAATGATCACAGGAGGAATATTCCTTTCCTGTGCTTCAGAGGAACCTGTTATTACCGATGATATGATCGAAGAAGATTATTTTCAGCGGGCTCAGGAAGCTTCTGATCATGAGAATTACAAACTCGCTCTCAAGTACTATTATCAATTCAAAGAACGGTACCCTGACAATCTGGAAAAGAATACCTGGGCATCGTATGAAATTGCTTTTCTTTACCACAAAACAGGCGATGATGCAAAATCCATTGAATTGCTGAATGAACTGCTTGCATTATTTGCACAGGATAAAACAGGAGTACTGCCGAAAGCAGTAAAAGTACTCGCTGAAACAGTAAAACAAAAGATACAGGAAAAATCAACTCCGCCGCCTGTCGATACATCCAGCACCACAAAACAATAAAAAACCGGCTGAAATCAGCCGGTTTTTTATTGCCTGTTTTATTTTTTCTACAGGGAATCTTACTGCGGAAGGATAATGGAATGAAGTTCTATTCCCTTTGCCGCTGCATCTGCGAATACCTTTTCCTTTGTCACCGTTCCCCGGGGAACCGGATGCGGCGGGGCATCACCGATCAGGATAACAAGTTTCAGCTGGGAATTCCAGGAAAACTGGTGTACAGCTGCATCCAGCGCCTCATAGACGGCCTCGGGGATATCTCTCCCGCCCTGGGTAGAAACACTTTCAATTATTTTCGAGACTGTCTCATAGTCTTCGGTAAAGGGTATGGTTTTCACGACATACTGCTCAAGATAATCCTTATAGAAAACCACGCCAACCCGCAGCTGTTTATAGCGTGCGCGGTATTTCTGAATTACTGTCAGCAATGCATTTTTTACATAGAAAATATCATCCTTCATGCTTGCGGTGGTATCAAGAGAAAGAATAAGATCAAGGCTTTCCCCCACCTTGGATTTGATGATTTCATCAATCTGGGTGATAATATCTTCCTCACCAAGAGAAACACGGGCTTCACCGCCGCCCTCTTCGGCGATTTCCTTGAAGTCACGCAGTGTATCTTCCCTGATATTTTTTGAATCTTCGGCAGTAGCGACATTCGTTTCAACCGGCCGGTCTGTTTTCACAAACTGAAAGGGATTGTCATAATATCTGCCTGAATAATCACCATATGGTTTTTGAAACGTCCGTATATTGATAAATGCACCATTATCAATCTGTAAAAAACCGCTCCGCGTCCACGGATATCCGTAGATCACCACCAGGGGAATAAAAATATGGAAAGCTTCGCCCAATTGGGGATGGTTTTCTGCAGTGGAATCAATCAAAGAATACAGCCTGCTTTCAGGCTTGATGAATTTCCCTTCCAGAAGCCGTTTTTCATCACCATTCGCCGGATGCCACTTTGAACTTCGAAGGGCATAGGATGCATCTTTTTTTGCGGGGTCAGCGGTTGTTTCGGTGAGCAAAACACTCTCAATCTCCGGCTTTTTTTTAATCCAGAGGTCATATCCGCCGTCTGCATTATACTGAATAATCATGTCAGCCGGCGCCAGGGCAAGATTGTCCTGTGCATGCAGTACAAAAAGAGAAATACTGAATAACAGGATGGTGAAATACTTCTTTCTTTCCATAATACCTATTATCGGTGAAAATATAACATGCTCCAACACAATTTTACACTGATATCCGGCATTTTTCAACACCACTCTCCTTCTCAATGTGCACGTTTCGCATCTATAGAGTGTTGTCTTTACCTGAATTTGTCAAGTATTTCAGGAGTTACAATTCCAGTACCGCGGGAAACGGAATATCGGTCTTGTGGATAGAGGTATTCCAGAAAAATAAAAATCGTTCGGTGAATACACTGATAAACCTGCAATGTGTTTCATAATTCCCTGGAAATACAAAAAAGAAGAGAATGTTTGTATCGATACGAACCGCATACACGTTCTGATCAGTTCCTGCGATCCGGGTCAAAATGAGGCCGCCGCAGTACTCTGCCGCGCCAAAATACCGCGGATGTGCCATGGAAAATATCACATTGACTGGGCCGCTCCCGGTCTGATATTCCGCGCTGTACGCCTGATACGTGTTCGGAGGCAGGATTTCAATAGTGTTTTTCAATACCGGCCCGCTTTTCAAAAAAACAGCCCCGCTCTTCAGCTCCTGGGAAGAACCGGGAAAACAGAGGGAAAAAACCAAAACAAGCGGGATCATTCTTTTAAAGTTACTCCACCGTAACACTCTTTGCAAGATTCCGCGGTTGATCCACATCACGTTTGAGCTCCACAGCACAAAAATAAGCCAGCAGCTGCAGCGGCACGACCATGATAAAAGGATAAAACAGTTCAGGAACTTTTGGAACAAAAAAAACATCGTCGGCGATATCCAGAATTTCCATATCCCCTTCTGTCGCAATGGCAATCAGCGGGCCGCGCCGGGCTTTGACTTCCTTCATATTTGAGACTACCTTTTCGCGAAGCCGGTCGTCCGGCACAAGAAATACGCTTGGTGTCTCTTCGTTAATAAGGGCAATGGGGCCATGCTTGATTTCAGCCGCGCTGTAGCCTTCTGCATGGATATAGGATATTTCCTTGAGTTTCAAGGCTCCTTCAAGAGCGACCGGATAGTTTATCCCCCTGCCCAGAAACAGAAAATCGGTAAAACTGCAGTATTTTTTGGCAATCACCTGCATCTTGTCCGCTGTGTTGAATATCTCGGCAATTTTATCGGGTATATCAGTGAGATTCCTGATATACCACTCGCCGGATTCAAAGGACATGTGACGCATGCGTGCCATGACCAGACAGAACAGGTATAATGCGGTGATCTGGGAAGTGAATGCTTTTGTAGAAGCAACCGCGATTTCCGGTCCGGAATGTATATAGACCCCGCCGTCAGATTCCCGGGGAATCGTAGACCCGACAACATTACAGATCCCGAGTACCCTCGCTCCTTTTCGCTGCAGTTCGCGCATGGCATAAAGCGTATCCGCTGTCTCACCGGACTGCGATACAGCAAAATAAAGGGTATTTCGTTCAACGATGGGATTTCGGTAGCGTACTTCTGATGCGAGCTCGGCACTGCACGGCACTCGTGCCGTCTGCTCGATCATATACGATGCAACAAGACCCGCATGAAATGAAGTTCCCGCTGCAATGATTTTAATTCTTTCGATATCAAGCAACTCACGGCTGTTCAGGTTAAGTCCTCCCAACCGCGCGGTGGCCGCTTCCCGGTCAATTCGACCGCGGAACGCACGGACAACCGACTCCGGCTGCTCATAAATCTCTTTATGCATAAAGTGCTTGAAATCGCCTTTTTCAATTTCCTGAAGATCCCAGGTGATCTCATCGATCTTTTTATTGACGACCCGGTCGGACATATCCACGATGGTAAACTCGTCATCTGTGATCGTGACAACATGGCCGTCCTCCAGGTACACCACCTGTTTTGTATGTGCCAGGATAGCGGTTACATCAGAGGCAAGAAACATTTCGTCATTGGCAACTCCGATTACCAAAGGCGAACCGTTTCGCGCACCCACCAGTTTGTGCGGTTCATCAGCGTGCATGCAGACAATTCCGTAAGTCCCCTCCAGAACCGGAAGGGTATCTTTCATCGCCTTTTCAAGATCGCCGGTATAATTCTGGGCAATAAGATGGGCGATAACTTCGGAATCGGTCTCGGTAAAAAACTCGACACCTTTCTCCTCCAGCTTTTTTTTGATCGCAGTATAATTTTCGATTATTCCGTTATGAACAATGGCAATCTTGCCGCTGTTGTCGACATGCGGATGGGCATTGGTATTGGTCACCCCGCCATGAGTTGCCCATCGGGTGTGCCCAATGCCGTATGTCCCTGCAATTTCGGCCGGGACATGTACACGCAGGTCATGGATCTTGCCGGTCTGCTTGATGACCGTCAACTCATGGTTTATCCCCACTGAAATACCCGCAGAGTCATAGCCCCGGTATTCAAGGCGCTTCAGCCCGTCAAGAAGGATCGGTGCAGCCTGACGCGGACCGCAATAACCAATTATTCCGCACATAGATAACTCCTGATCGACACGTAAAATATGGAAAACAGTGTGCCTGATATTTATCGCTAAAAATTATGGTAAAAATGTGTTCTTTAAAAGCAAATATAGCGTAAATTCCATTTTTAATCGAGAAGATTACAAAAATACTTGTTTTTTTTCAAGAACACGTTCCTGCTACAGGGTTTCCACCAGCTGATACAGCTTCTCCTCATTTACCAGCGAGAGTTCATTCCCCTTGAGTTTCAGTATCCCTGCCTTTAAAAAGGATTCCATGATCGCTTCGAGCCGGGTTCGGGGGATATTCAGATGGAGGCCGATCTCATCAAGAATCGCTTCATAATCCTCAATTTTCCTGTTTTTCGTTGATTCCTTGAATGCATAATACAGGTTCAGGGCGACAACGCCGTCCTCTCCCCGGGTCATAAAATGCTTCATCTTTTCCACCGCGCTGTTTAACCGCCGGCAGAGCCGGTCAATAATTGACAAGGCGATACCGGGATTTTTTTCAATCATTTTCTGAAACTCGTCACGGTCAAAGCCCAGCAGCCGCACATTCGTCATCGTCGCGGCACTGGCGGTCCTTTTTATCTGGTTGACCAAAGCCATCTCTCCAAAAAACTCTCCCTTGCCCAGGATCGCCAGAAGGTGCTCTTTCCCCTGAATTTTCTTTGTTATCTTGATTTTCCCTTCCTGAATGATAAACATGCGGTCACCGGAATCACCTTCGGAAAAGATCACCCTGTCCGGTTCAATATCCTTCCCGAAATTCTCAAATAGTAATGTATCCTGGCCCATGCAATACTCCCCTGGAAATAATTTTTTAAAAAATTCCATCTTGCCTGAAAGCAGGGGATCATTTTCCCCTGTATATATTATACAGAAAGCAAAACAGAATGGAAAAAAACAGTATATCGGTTTTTTAGACATATGCCAAATACAAATTGGTCATTCTATCCATTAAAAAAGGAGTTTTTCATGAAATACCGAATAATTCTTTTCTGCTTCATCCTTCTTGTTGCCGGCTGCTTGCCGGTTCCCCAGGGGATAGATCCTGATGTTGATTTGACCCCCCCGGCGCTTGAAAAAGTTGTCGTGTCCGACAACCGCTCAGTCACATTGTATTTCGATGAAGGGGTTATGCTTGCTGAAGAGGAAATCATCACCGAACCGTCTCTATCGGTAGCCTCGACATCCAGTACCGACAATACAGTGACAGTTCAGTTTCACAATGAGCTGCAGCCCGGCAAAGAGTATATCATCCGCGCGGAGGCCAGAGATAGAAAAGAAAACAGCATGTTTCTGATCACCCGTTTTTACGGATACAACGGTTCAATCCCGGGGCTGATGATTAATGAATTCACTACCCGCGGCTCGGAAACGCATCCTGATTGCGTTGAAATAAAAATTTTACAGGAAGGAAATCTCGCCGGGATATGTTTTTTTCACGGGACAAAGACATTGTTCAAGTACCGCTTTGTTTTTCCGGCGTGCGAGGTGAAACCCGGCGATTATATTCTCCTGCATACAAAACCTGTTGGCACACCGGATGAAATCAACGAAACAAATGACAAAACTGTTTCCGAAGGCCTTGATGCCTCCTCAACCGCATTTGATTTCTGGATTCCAAAGGGGAGCGGGTTATCGGGAAATAACGGGACGATCACACTGTACAATCAGCCGTTCGGCACAATACTTGATGCGGTGCTGTATACGAACAGGACATCGGCATCAGACACTGATTACATGGGATTCGGGTCAAGAACAGTCATGGAACAGGCAATAGAGCTGGAACAGGACGGAGGGTGGAAAATAACCGGCTTATCTGTTGCGCCCGAAGATGCGGTGTTTATTGAAGAATCAACTGCGACGCGTTCTGTCTGCAGAATGTCTGCCGGTGTGGACACCGACAGCAAAGCCGACTGGCATATTGTCCCCACAAAAGGGTACACTTTCGGAACACAGAATTCGGATGAAAACCATGTTCCGTAATTGTGTCAGCGGGTACGATTTACAGATATGGTTTCAGAATATCGTCCAAAACCTGCCGGGGGACAGCACCCACGCGTTTCTCGGCAATACTTCCCTTTGAAAACAGCAGAAGAGTTGGAATACTCACAATATTATACTCACCGGCAATCTCGCCTTCATCATCGACATTCAGTTTTCCCACTTTGAGTTTTCCGGCATTTTCACCTGCCAGCTGTGCAAGAATGGGTTCCATCATTTTACAGGGCATACACCAGGGAGCCCAAAAATCAACGAGTACCGGGATATCAGACTCCAGCACTTCTTTTTGAAAATTGTCTTTTGTGATGGTCACTTCGCTGCTCATCGCATGCCTCCTATTTTTTCTTGAGATCTTTCATTCTGAAATCAATTATAATATTTAAAATGTAATCAATAATTTCCTGAAGGTCTTGTTTTTTGTTTTCTTCCAGATCCAGTCTCTTTTCTTTTACCGACATCAGCACCTCGTACACTCCATGCAGCAGAAACGCAGATTCCAGAATATAATCTTTTTCTTCCTTCTCGATCATGGGATAATCGCGGGGGAAACGGTTCAAGCGGGCGACATAGCGCTCTAGGCGGACGGCGATCCCGTCCCGGCCGCTGCCGCCAAGCTGGTGCAGCTGATGTTCAAAGGTAATCATGCTCTTTGTACTTAAGGAATAGGCAGTATTTTTTAAAATCCCGTACAAATTCGGCCAATACTGCTGTTCGAGCGTATTGAGGGCCCCAAAAAGCCGCCGAATCTCCGGATTCGCATCATTGTGGATCTCCAGATCCGGGTATTTTGCGATCTTTTTCTGGTTTTCTTCGATGATTTTATCGGCAAAGTCCCCGGTCGGCGTATCATCTGCAACCTTGATTTTCCGGTTCAGCACCTTTTCTTCTTCAACCTTGAGCAGTTCTTCGATCGCACTTATTTCTGCGAGCAGAAAGCTGGAGATATCGGTCCCGTTTTTAATTGCTGCCACATAGCGGTCCTCGAAATTGGCCTTATGCCGCTTTGATTTAAAGTGCTTGTAGCTGTATTCATCGTATTTTTTCCGAATCTTTTGTACAGTGAGGGTAATTTCATTGGGGGTCAGTTTTTTTATGGCCATAGTCATTTATATATATAGGAGGAATTCAGTAAAGAGTCAAGAATGAAAAAAAATATACTCACGCCTGCTCTATCCCCCATTCAAGTTGAACCCTGCAAGATAATCGGTAACTTCATACAAAACCAGTATACAGCAAACCACTCATATTGTCAGAAATAATAACTCGGCGATCAATAATATCATTGTAATACTTGATTTTATTTATTAACTGAAGTATATTAATAACCAGATCTGGTCTGGCTCTGGAGGTCAAATGATAGTCGACACCATTACACAGGCAAAAACTCAGTTATCATCTCTTATTGAAAAAGTTCTAACGGGAGAAGAAGTCCTCATCAAGCGGGCCGGAAAACCGGTCGCCATACTGAAAAAATACAGCCCGACAGCATTGAACAGGTACCCGGGCGCACTGAAAAATAAAATCAAAATTGCAAAGGATTTCGATGAACTCCCCCCGGATATGGCAGAATCATTCGGGATGAAAAAGAAATGAATCTGCTTCTCGATACACATATCATCCTCTGGTGGCTGGATGATGACCCGCTCTTATCAGAAAAATACCGACAGGCTGTTTCAGATACAGAGAATGTCTGTCTTGTCAGTGCAGCGTCCATCTGGGAAATAAGTATTAAAAGCGCGATCGGGAAACTTGAAATCCCAAAAAACTATATCGGAATTCTCAAGGAACAGGGATTCTTTGAACTGCCGGTGTTGTGGGAACACGCTGACAAGGCAAGACACCTGCCGTTTCATCACACCGATCCCTTTGACAGAATGCTTGTTGCACAAGCGATGATCGACGGATTGACAATTCTTACAATCGATAAAACGATCCCGCAATACAAGGTGCAGATTCTTTAATTATTTCCTTCCGTATTGTGCAGTTTTAACAAAGCTGAATACAGCAGAAGCCCAATGTTGTCAGAAATAAAGCCTCCTGAATATTGTATAAATTATTAATGAAAAAACAAAGCAGGTATGATAGACTTTCATCATAAAAGTTCAAGGTGGTGACCATGAAAAAATCAAAATGGGTAATTTTTATTCTTGTACTCATTTTTTCTGCATGCGGGGCAAATGACCGATTCAGGGGAACAGAGACTGAGGAGCAATTGGATTCCGGCGTCATGGAAAAAGAGGCTGCACCATCCCCGGCAGGAGAAGAACCTGCTCCGGTGACTGAATCGGCAATTCCCCAGACCAGGTACCGCATCAAATCTGCTGACATGAAAATAGAGGTGGGAGATTTGACCGGAGCAGACAAACAGATACAAAACCTTGTCACAGAGAGCCGTGGCTATATCAGTTTTTCATTGCTCCACCAATCCAGTATTTCGCTCACCTGTAAAATCCCGGCCGACAACTTCGATAATTTTATCAACCAGATTGAGACGATTGGTATGGTCAAAAACAAACAGATCACCGTGGAAGATGTGACCAGCCAGTTTTTTGATCTGGAAACCAGAATAAAAAACAAACGGATCCTTCTTGCCCGCTATCAAAGTTACCTGGCGCGCGCAAATAACACACGCGAGCTTGTGGAACTGGAACGGACGATCAATAATGTGACCACCGAGATCGAATCCCTTGAAGGAAGCATGAAAAATCTTTCCAGCCAGATATCCTATTCAACGCTGTCGCTCACCGCTGAACTGCCGCCGGGACAGGGAGAGGTCTTTTCAATGCCCTCGCTGCTTGGCGGGCTGCGGGGTGTCGGAGAATTTCTGCTCATTTTCCTGTATTACCTGCTTATCGTATTACTGTATATTCTGGTAATCGGTATCCCGATCCTGCTGCTTGTCGGCGGTTTTTATTTTGTGGGTTTCGGACGGATTGGCCTTCTCGTGAAGTTTTTCAGGGCACTGGGGCCAAAGACAAAATAAAAAGACGTGAAACGGCGTTTTCAGGGCTTGCGTATCTCTATGGGTCCTTTGTGAATATTTCCGAATGGCTTACTTTCTTCACAAACCGTATGATCAAGGAGAGGAGATTCCCGTTTTATTTTCTTCCCTTCGCGTTTCTTTGCGGGCTTTGCGAGGTAAATCTCCTCACTCTGTGTTCTCAGTATCTCTGTACGAATTTCTTCCTTAGATTATAACTTCCGAAAAAACTTTTCCATCTTTCTGTGATCCTTGATTCCCGGTTCCGACTCCAGCCTGCTTGAAACATCCACCAACTCCGGCGAAAAGTTTTCCACAATCAAAGCAATATTTTCCGGGCCGATTCCGCCAGCCAGCCAGAGCGGGCGAATTTTTCGTGCTTCTTCGACGAGTTCTTTTGGAATCTCTTTTCCCGTTCCACCGCGGACTGATTGGGAAAACGCGTCGATGAGCACCCGCGGACAGTGGAATTCCTTCAGTGTTTCAATCTCCTCCGCCCCCTGTATACGTACTGTTTTGTAATAGGGAAAAGCCCGTACAAAGCAGGCATCAGGAGCTTCATCGCCATGAAATTGGATCACATCAAGTGCTCCTGATTCAAGCAGTTCTTTTATTTCCGGATCAATCTCTGCATCAGGGCCGGAGACGACAACCCCAGCCTTAAGCACCGGCAAATCAGCACAGCTTTTAATAAATTCCAAGGTTGTCTTCCTCGGCGATTCAGCAAGGATAAACCCGACGATATCAGCACCAAGTTCGATTGCTTTTAGGGCATCTTCCCGTCTGGTAATACCGCAGATCTTTACCAGAGGCCTGTTATTGTACCGGCTGTACAGCCTGCCCCAGAAGTCACTGCCTGTATAATCAAAGGCCGACAGCAGTTCTCCCACAAGCCCCGGCTGCCGCATCACCGACTCCCCCACCAAAATACCCTTAAACCCCGAAGAAAGGGCGGTCACTGCGTCCTCAAGACAGAATATCCCCGATTCAAAGACAACCTCGCACGGCCATGTGATGAACCGTTTTGTTTTAAACGGGATCACCGGGTCAAGCTTGAATGTCTCCAGGTCCCGTGAATTGATTCCAACCAGCTTGGGTTTGAATGACGAGACCTTCTCCGCGTCTTCCTGCGAGTGAAGCTCTACCAGTGCGGCCATGCCCAGTTCCCGTACACGGGAAAGCATTGTGCCGAAAAGTTGTTTTTCGAGCATCGACGCAATCAGCAATACTGCATCGGCACCGGCCCGAAACGACACGTCAATATCTTCAACATCAACCAGAAAGTCTTTTCGAAGAATCGCCGTTTCCGGGTATGCTTTTTTCACCGCCATCAGATCGTTCAAGGAGCCGCCGAAATATTCTTCTTCTGTTAAAATCGAAATACTCTGCGCCCCGGCCGCTCTATAATTTCCCGCTTGGGTGACAGGGTCTGCTCCGGCAGCGATATCTCCCTTTGAGGGCGAACGGCGCTTCATCTCGCAGATGAGAAACGGCTGTCTGGCAAACGATACCAGCGGCACCTGCCGCGTTTCGGGCACACCGGCTCCCATTTCATGTCCAAGGTTTTCAATCCGCTTTATACGACGGGCAACGATTTCATCGCGGATATTCATGCAGTTGCACCTGCCGCAACAAGTTTCTGCGAATGGTGAACCACTTCGTCAAGCTTTTTCCCTACTTTGCCTTTTTCCAATGCTTCTTTTGCCATGGCATACCCTGCCTTGATTGAGGCTGCTTTGCCCGCAATATACAGCGCAGCGCCGGCATTCAGGCAGACTGCGTCTTTAATGGCTGGCCTCCCCTTTCCGGCCAGAAGATCCTTTGCAAGCTGTGCATTATCTGCCGGGGTCCCGCCGGCGAGGTCTTCTGTTGTGTGGCCGGAAATACCCGCTTCATCGGGTTTGAATAGATAGTCTTTCTTTTTTCCGTCTTCATGTATTTCCACAATCCGGGTCGGGGAAGAAACCGATATTTCGTCCATACCATCCTTCCCATGCACCACCATAACCCGCTTAACCCCCAAAAGCCGCGCAGCTTCCGCCATTTTCTCGCACAGCTCCTCGGTATAGACACCGATCAGCTGGGATTCTGCCTCTGCGGGATTTGCCAGCGGCCCCAGGCAGTTCATGATTGTTTTCATCCCAAGCTCCTTGCGCGCCGGGCCGGCATAGCGCATGGAGCCATGATACACCGGTGCGAACAAAAACGTGAAGTTCGTATCGGCCAACAGCTGTTCTGCCTGCGAATAGGTCATGTTGATTGCAATTCCCAGCTGTGAGTAAAACTCGGCACTCCCTGATTTTGAAGAAGCTGCCCTGTTGCCGTGCTTGGCAACATCCACCCCGCAGCTTGCGGCAATGAGAGCGGAAAAGCTTGAAATGTTGAAAGTGTGCAGACCGTCGCCGCCGGTGCCGCAGGTATCGAGTGTCGGGCGGGCTGAATTGATGGCCTGTTTCTTGCGCTTCAATACAGAAGCACATCCCGCAATCTCCTGCGGTGTGTAGCCTTTTATTGACAGGGCTACCAGAAAGGCGGTGATCTGGGAATTGTTGAGATTGCCGTCGGTTAATTCTTCCATGAAGCCTGCTGCTTCCTCCTGGGTGAGGTCGTTTCCCGACATCACCTGTGAAAGCATGTGCTGTGCCGGATACGCATCCCGTTTGTAATGCAGAAAATTGGACAATAGTTTTTTGCCCGTCTCGGACGCGATTGACTCGGGATGAAACTGGACCCCTTCGATCATGTGTTCCCGATGCCGGACACCCATAATTTCCCCGTCATCGGCGACAGCGGTAATCTCGAATTCTGCCGGTAAAGTGTTCTTCACGATTGCAAGAGAGTGATACCGGGTAAACGTCGCCCGTTTGGGAAGATTCCGGAACAGCCCCTTGCCGTCGAGTGTCATCTCCTCGGCTTTGCCGTGGACAATCCTCCCGGCATTGGCGATTTGGGCACCAAAAGCATGGCCGATACTCTGATGTCCCAGGCACACGCCCAGGATGGGTATTTTTCCCGCAAAGTGTTTGATCGCAGCCAGGGAAATCCCGGCATCCTCCGGCCGTCCCGGTCCCGGGGAAATGATAATCCCGTCAGGATTCAACTTTACAATTTCTTCAACGGTAATCGTATCGTTGCGGTATACCACAATTTCTTCGTCGGTGATCTCGCAGAAATACTGATACAGGTTATACGTAAATGAATCGTAATTATCGATAATGATATACATGCTATACCTCCACGCCCACGGCTTTTGCGAGAGCGCCCAGTTTATTCGATGTTTCTTCAAATTCCTTGTGCGGGAGGGAATCATACACTATCCCCGCGCCCGCCTGAAGTATCAAAAGATCGTTTTTTTTCATCGCACTGCGGATGACAATACAGGTATCGAGGTTTCCCCCCGGTTCAATATATCCCACAACCCCTGCATAAAACCGACGGCTGTGTTTTTCCAGGGCATCAATGATCTCAATAGCCTTGATCTTTGGAGCCCCCGACACGGTCCCTGCCGGAAACGTCGCACGAAGCGCATCGAGCCCGGTCTTCCCTTCCTTCAGAATCCCCTCAACTTCTGAAACAATATGCATCACATGAGAGTATTTCTCCAGGGCCATCATCTCTGTCGGCTGCACCGTTCCGGGCCGGCAAATTCGGCCAAGGTCGTTTCGGGCAAGATCAACCAGCATCAAATGCTCTGCCCTTTCCTTTTCATCGGAAAGAAGATCCTTCTCAATTGCCTTTTCCTCTGCCTGTGTTTTTCCCCGTTTCCGGGTGCCGGCAAGCGGCCGGAGGATCGCCCGGTTGTTTTTCACTTTTACATGGACTTCCGGGGATGCCCCGAACAATTCGAACTCACCGCAATTAATATAAAACATATATGGTGATGGATTAAACGAACGCAGGTGACGGTATCCGTGAAAGGCCGGCATGGAAGTTTTAATATGCACGCGCCTGGAAAGCACTCCCTGCAGCAGATTCCCGCGGATAATTTCTTCGCGGACTTTTTCCACACCGCGCATATAGATTGTTTCCTCATCCGGGGAATCGATCACCTCTGCCGGAAATTCCTCGACCGAGGTCTGCATAAAATTGAAATCCAGATCGTTCAGGCGTTTCTCTATTTTTTGGATGGCCTTTTTCAGATCGATCTCCGCCTCTTTGTAGTTCAAGCCGACAATGGTGATGGTATCGGTATAATGATCGAAGATGAGAAAAATATGCCCCAAAATAAACAGGGCATCGGGCAAATCCAGTTCATCGGTTTTGGCCGTGAGCTTTATGGTGTCAAAACGGGCGCAGTATTCATAGGAAAGATAGCCCAGCCCGCCGGCAGGGAGCGGAAACTCGCGTTCCACACCCGCATGCTGGTTTGCAAAATATAACAGCACATCGAGGATATCCTTGCCGGTTTTCAGCCTGAAGCGCTTTCCGCTTTTATCCATGAAAATATCATCTCCCTGCTGAATGATTTTCGCAGCCTCTTCCACCAAAAGAATCGAGTACCGGTCCTTTCCCCGTTCAAGTGAGGCCGATTCCAAAAGTACTTTGGCCGAAAGCTTCTCTGCCAATGAATACGGGGTAAACCGCTCACCGGCGACGATTTTCATCATGCCGTTTTTAAAACTTATATAATCTGATTCCACAACAACTCCTTTCATGTCATGTCTTGCCGTATATAATAAAAAAGCCGCACGGCCCTGTACTGCCCTGCGGCGGAATATCCCGGAGGCATCGGCTATAATAGTTTCACCGAAGTCCCGCAAATCTGATCTTCGGTTATGTGGTGCACCGCCATGTTGCAAATTCAACAATATTTATTTTCAGGTGTTTCTCCATGGAGAAACACCATATCAGATCATTTTTTTATTGTCAAGCAGGAATAGATTTTTTTGAAATCCGGTGTGGATTTTCATCGCCTCCTGTGTTATTATTATAGCTATGAATGAAAGGATGACACCTTGATGAACAGGAAAATCATGCTTCTGCTGCTGGGAATCATTTCCTTCAATACAATCATGTATTCCGAAACGAAAGACATTTCATTTCAACCATTTTCTATATCATTGCTGTCTCCTGCAACGGCAAATAAACCGGTACCGATGGCAGACGAAGAGAGAAGCGCCCCCCTCCAGAATGCCTGTTCATGTTTTTGTACAGGGTCTTCCATTTCCCTCATTTCTACGGGAATAGGATCTCTGGTCCTTGGCATTGTTATGCTGATTTTCAATGGATCCGATCCAGATTTATTTTTTACAATAATGGGACCGGCGGCGGTTGTTTCCGGCGGCTTTTTCCTTGTCATAGGAATCTTCATCGGTCGTCATACTCTTTCACAACCATCACCATCTGATAAAGAAAAGGAACTGCTTACACTCCGGGAAGCGGAAAAAGGGACAAGACCCTATATCATACCCGGTCTCAACGGAATACGCCTTGGGGCGAAGTTTTGAGACCCGTTTTCGCACCAGATAAAACGGCACATATACGGTAAATATTATCCCATTTCTCTTTGACACGAATTAAAAAAAAGAGCTATAATAGATAAGCATTTTATGAAACTGGGAGGGTTCTGCTATGCAAATATTTCCATCACAAGAAACCGATCCTCTTGAACGCTCAATCAAGGAAAACAAGGCCGGTAAGGCGAAAACAATAGACACAGCCGGGAAATCCGCGGCAAAAACTTCCGAAGAACCGGTTATCGACCATACCGATGCGAACATGTCTTCCGGGAGAATGACACTGCGCATTCAGCGGACTATCAGCGGGTTCAACGAGCTCTACTCTGCACTCAAAAATACCGAAAACCCCGATGACAAGAACAGCGCATTGAAAACCATTATTTCCCAGACCCGTTTTCAGAATGAACAGATCCTCAGGGAGTACGAACCGCAGCTTCTGGAAATTGTCCGCGATAATGACCTTCACCGTCTGCTTCGGCTCACGGAAGACACAAAAAAGCAGCTGCATCAGTATGCAAAAAACGAAACAATTTCCGAAAATCTCGCGGCAGTTGAATCACAAAATCCCGAATCGCTGGTCCAAAGCATTACCGCGACACTGCGCAGAAAAGGGCTTCCCGAACTCAACATTGAACGTACGCGGATCATGGATTTGCTCCGGTAATTCTACTGTATCTCTGACATATTCTCAGGAATCCTGGTTTTCCAGTTCGTCCTGCCATAATGCCAGCAAATTAATCGCATCAATCGGTTTGAGTTCTTCAATCGAAAGCCCTTTTATTGACTCAATAATAAGCTCCTCCGGTTTGAACAGCTGCGGCTGTTGTTTGGGCGGCCGGACATGCGTCACCACAGGGGCTTTCCGGGAATCCGCAGGGCCTGCCCCTGGATTCTCCTGAAACGCATATGCCGTCTGTATCACCTCTGCCGGCAGTCCTGCGATCTCTGCGACATGAATACCATAGGAACTGTCTGCCGGCCCATCCTTTATCTTTTTCAGGAAAACAATTGTGTCATCCCTTTCTGCAACAGCGAAAGATAAATTCCGCATGAGCGGGTGCGAAATCCCCGACAGTTCATGAAAGTGCGTTGCAAAAAGGGTTTTCGCTGATATCTTTTCCAGAATATACATCGAGACTGCCCAGGCAATGGCAAGCCCGTCGTTTGTGCTGGTGCCCCGTCCGACCTCATCCATAATAATAAGGCTCCTGCTGGTCGCCTGCCGCAGGATATGGGCGGTCTCATTCATCTCAGACAGAAAGGTTGATTCACCGCGCGCAATATTGTCGCTGGACCCCACACGGCAGAATATTTTGTCGACAATGCCGATGTTTGCTTCGTCAGCAGGGACAAAGGAGCCGATCTGCGCCATAAGCGTAATGAGAGCGGTCTGGCGAAGATAGGTTGACTTCCCGGCCATATTCGGGCCTGTAAGGAGAATAAAATTGCCGGTTTCGTTGTCCAGAAAAACATCATTCGGTACAAATGTCCCGGCGGGCAGGTATGTTTCCACAACAGGATGACGTCCGTTTTTAATAGTGATCGTGCTGTGCTTTCCCACTCTGGGGCACACATATCCATTGATTGTTGCGGCATATGCAAATGACTGATACACATCCATTTCGGCGGTACAATCGCCTATTTCCCGGAACACACCAATCGCCTGTTTCACCTGATCGCGTATTTTCAAAAACAGTTCCCGTTCCAACTCGACAATCCTTTCCGAGGCTGAATTGATCTCTGTTTCGCGGTCAATAAGTACCTGCGTGGTAAACCTTTCCCCGCCGACAAGAGACTGCCGCCTGGAAAAATGCTGCGGTATCAGATGCAGATTCGGCTTTGAGACCTCCAGAAAATACCCGATGATCTTGTTGTACCGAAGTTTCAGCGAATTAATACCAGTGGCAGTTCGTTCTGCCTCCAGATATTTTTTCAATATTTCTTTTGCATTGTCCCGTATTGTCCGCAGGCGGTCGAGTTCTTCGTCAAATCCGTCACGGATGATTCCGCCTTCGGTAAGCAATACTGAAGGATCATCCAGTATCCCCCTGTCAATGGAATCAGCGAGTGTGTTCATGGCAGCAGCATGGGTGTCATAGAGCTGCATAAACCGTTGGAGTCTGCAATCACTGCCCAAAAGAATGCCCAGTTCCAATACCGCGGTCAATGTCCGTTTGATCGCAACGAGGTCTTTTGCGTGCGCCCGGTCCATCGCAGTCCTGGCGGCAAGCCGTTCAATATCCAGCAGATTGCCCAGCAGTTCTCTCACTTCTGAAAGTTTTTTCTGGTTGTGGTAAAAATAATCTACTGCTTGTTGTCTGTCTGTTATTTCTTTTGGGTCAACCAGCGGGCTCAATATCCAGGTGTACAACTTTCGGGACCCCATTGCTGATTTAGCATGATTCAATACCTCCAAAAGAGAATAGCGTCTGCTGTTGTCTGAAATGTTTCTTACCAGTTCAAGATTCTTTTGTGTTGCTTCATCCAATGCAACAAAACTGTTATATGCATACACGGTGATACTGCTGATATGTCCGAGCATATTTTTTGAAGTGTCTTCAAGGTATGAAAGCACAGCGCCGGCGCTGATAACTTCCGGGGAATTTTCAGCAAGCCCGAATCCTTTCAGGTTGGCTACTTTGAGCTGCTTTTTCAGCCGCTCAGCTGTAGATTCCGCATCAAAATACCATACAGGAAAACGGTTGATGAAAATTCCCTCTTTTTCCAGAAGCAGCCTTTGAATGACGGGATCCGATTCATAGAGATCCTCGCTGATGATAACCTCCCGGGGAGAAAGGCGGTACAGTTCGCTTTTCAGCTGTTCTTCACGTTCATCAGCCTCGAAGGAGGTAACACAGAATTCAGCAGTGGAAAGATCAATATAGGAAAATGATATCCTGTTTTTCATTGCTGCGATGGCGACAAGATAGTTGTTCAGGCTGCGGTCAAGCATTTTTTCATCAACCAGGGTTCCCGGTGTGATGACTTCCACAACTTCACGTGTTGCAATGCCTTTGCCGTCAGCAGGCAGCTGTGTCTGTTCACAGACCGCGATCTTCTTGCCCGCCTTGATCAGCCGCTGAATATATGCCGATGCAGCATGATAGGGGATCCCGCACATGGGAATACCATGTCTCTGGGTGAGCGTGAGATCCAGGATATGTGAGGCCTCCCTGGCATCAGATTCGAACATTTCATAAAAATCCCCGAGCCGGAAGAACAAAATGGCATCCGAGTGGTTTCGTTTAATTTTTTTATATTGTATCATCATGGGTGTTGTAGCTTTGGCCATAAAATGATTATATTTAGATTAATGATAACAGACAATATGTCCCCTGTGTTCATTCAAAAAAAAGGAGGCATGCAATACCCGGGAATTTGAAATCATTTCCGGTGAATATATAGTTATGACGACATCGCTGCTCTACCAGGAAGAAACCGGGAAAATATATATCCGGGCAATCGGAAGAATGACCGCCAATCTATGCCACGGACTTCGTGAAAAAGTTTTTTCCCGTCTCGACAATACACCGAAAATTCACGACATCTTTGTTGATTTGTCGCAATGTGACTACATGGACTCCACCTTTATGGGGATCCTGATTGGGATAAACAAACAACTAAAGGAGTTATCCGGCAAGGGCATAACGGTAGTATGCCCAACCGATGAATGTAATTCTCTTTTTGCAGGCCTGAATATTATCCGGCTCCTTCACATCGATACCAACCGGAAAGATTTCCCGGATTTAATGGAAGAAATTGATGATCGGCTGCGACCGAGCGCAGAGGTTCTGCTCCATGCCCACGAAGACCTCATTGATATTTCCGAAAACAATGCAATCAAATTCAAGATTCTCAAGGAGCAACTGGAGAAAAAAGTTGAAATGGAAAAAAAACAGCGTGAAGAGAATGCTGCCAATTTAAAGGAGCCTGAAGACTCCGGGGATGATACCTGATACATAATCATGTATTCTGTGTTTCCAGGTATCCTTTTAAAATAACCGCTGCTGCGATCATATCCACTTTACCTTTTGATGATTTTCTGGTTTTTCCGAATTGATACAAAACTTCTTCTGCCGCCTCGCTGGAATAGCGCTCATCAAAAAGTTCGCAGAAAATGCCCTTTGCTTCCAGTTTCTGCATGAATGAACGGGCACGGAAACACCCCGGAGACTCTGATCCATCTTGATTCAGAGGAAGTCCAATCACCATTTTTTCAATATTTTTTTCCCGTATAAGGGACTGAATGGCTGTGATGAGTTTTTCATCGCCTTTATACGGAATTGTCTGGAAGGGTGAGGCGATTATTTTTGCTTCATCGGAAAGGGCAATTCCAATACGTTTCGTCCCCAGATCTATTGCACACAGTCTTCCCATACGTTCATTCAAAAAAAAGGGGCCTGGACGTGAATTCCCCGTTCACCCCCCCCAACTTTTTTTGCCCTACCTTCTGATATATTCAAGGACATCTTCGGTAATATCAATATCCTTTGAATAATACACGATTGAGGTATCATCATGTTTCAATATAAGCGAATAAGAATCCCTCACTGCTACTGCGGCAATTGCCCGTTGTACTTTAATAAAAAAGTCATCGGTTTTACCGAAATTGTCATACATGCTCTTATAGCGGTCGTATTGTGTTTTATAATACTGCTTCCGGTATTCAATCTTTTTATCAATTTCTTTTTCATACTGAAGCGCTTTCAGGTCATCTCCCTGTTCTTTTGAACTTTTCATTTGCTTTTCAAGTTCAGAAATTTCCTTGCTTGCTTTCTCGAGTTCTTTTTCAGTATTCGCCCAGAATTCCTGCAGTTCACGGATTGCTTTTGAATCCTTGTAAAATGCTGTCACGATCTGTCCCAAATCCACGACACCGACCTTGGTCAGTTGTTCAGCTGAAAGCTGGGAAAGGGAAAAACAAATCAACAGTAAAACAAAAATTATTCTTAAAGATGGCATATTGTCTACCTCCTTACAGCCATAAACAAAAAATCATTCTTTATCCTCAAAACGGGTTAATGTCAACAGCAAAAACAAAGTCCAGGTCAAATCCATCCCAGAAAGTAATTCCGCCCTGCTGCCATTCCCATTGCCCTTCCGAGAATTTTCCGCGTTTTGCAAAATACAGCCGAATCGGCAGTCCCGGAACAGTAATACGCAGTCCTGTTCCAAATGAAAAGTAAAAATCTTCCGGCTGCATTTCTGTCATGTCGGAAACTGTCGGCCACAAGGCAACTGCGTCCGCAAAAAACACTGTCCACCAGATTCCATCTTCGATAAGCGGCATGCGGATTTCAAACTTGTTGTCCCACATCGCTTCACCCCTGAAACGAAGTGACCACCAGCCCCGGCCGATCTGCATCCCGTCGATGCGGTAATTGTCTTCCTCAACACTCACTTTATCTCCGAATACCGGCGGTAATAAAAATGACACCTGTGAGTGCAGGGCCATAATCCACTTGAACCGCCAGTCATCGCCGACCGGAATATCAAAAAGCCGGACATACACTTCAGCTTCAGTGATCAGCCGTGTGTAATGACGGCTGCCGGACAAAAACGCGCCGGTAAATCCCACATATTGCGAAAGAAAATATCCTGTTTCAGGGTTGCTGGGAATATCAAGATTGTTCAGCGTAAGAGTGATCCCCAACCGGTTAATAAACTGCCATTGATCAAGCTCGGAACGAAGCAGATTGGAAAACGGCCTGTTAATCGACGGATCCCAGGTAACGTATGAAATGGTCATTGACGGTTCAGCTTTGATCGAAATCAACCCTGCCTCGGTAGCAATGCCATATCCGCCGATGAGGCCGAGAATGAATTTCACACTGTCATATTTCATTAAATATGCCTCAGGGATCCCCTGCCCGTTTGCAATTGCAGCCTCATATTCATCCCATGAATTGAAGGGATCAGGCGCTGCGTAATCTTCATCACCGTTAAACATCGGCCATAAAATATCCTGGGGCACATTTTGCACTTCTTCATGTTTGAAGGAAAGATTGATCCCGCCGGTAATCCGCTGGTTAAACATCCAGTTATCCTGATAAAACAACGACACACCCTGCTCGATGGGAGTGACATTCAGGTTTATCCCGGTCGTTACACCAGCCCCGAGAAAGTTCTTGTCGTATAAGTTCCCGTACAACGATACAGGGAAATCCCCCGGCATAATTGTCCCGCCGACTTCAATCTGTGCAGTCCTCTCTTCCTCTACAGTGATGATTACATCGATAAGACCCTCGGCGCTGCCGGGAACCGGCTCGATGAGGGTATTCCGTGAGAAAAAACCGGTACGCAGCAGGTTCATGTATCCCATCTGGATTTTTGCAACGTTGAACACATCCCCCTCTTCAAAGGGAAGCTCCCGCCTGATAATGGACTCTTTGGTTTTGGTATTTCCCTGGATAATCACCTTCCCGATATGGGACCGGTCGCCTTCAGTAATCTTTATCTCGAATGATATTTCTTTTTTCCCTTCATCAATCGTATCTTGGGGGACAATTTGGGTTGTCACATATCCATTATTGTAATACAAGCTTGTACATTTTTGGAAATCTTCCTTGAATTTCTTCCCGCTGAATATATCCCCGCTTTTCTGTCTGAAAAAACCCAGAATCTGTTCGGCGTCAAACACCTTGTTCCCGGAAACTGTAATGCCTCCAAAAGTATATTGGGTCCCCTCAGTTATATACAGGGTTAAAATGATATACTTGCGGTTTTCCTTTTCATTTATTTCAATTTGCCGGTCGATTTTATCAACCACTGCCTTGACATAACCATTCTCACCATAATACTCGGAGATCGCCCGCACGTCTTCTTGTAGAAGGGATTCGATAAAATCACCGCTTACAAATAACGCCGGTTCCCGGGTCTTCATGAGGCCTTTCAGTGTTCCCTCCGACGCAAAACTGTTTCCGGAAAACTGTATCTTCTTCACAGTGGATTTCGGCCCCTCATTAATGGTAAAAATGATTTCTGTCTCATTTGTTTTTTCTTTTTTTACTATTTCGTGGGTCGCTGCTGTATCCAGAAATCCCTTGCTTCTGTACAAGGTGACAATGGCCTCAATATCCTTTTTTATCAGCGGTTCATTAAAGACGCTCCCCGTCTTGGAGAGCACAACGTCATTAAGGTCGGAATCACTTAAATTTGAGTTTCCCTTGTAGCGGATTGCAGAAACAATAGCCCGCTCCTTGACCGTGAACCGGATTATAACAGATGTTTTGGTATCATCCGCTTCGACCGCATCAGCTGCCACGCTTTCAAAATATTCGAGCGCATAGAGCCGGTTCTGGATTTCCCAGTATAAATCATAGGTAAATTCCTTGCCCAGATAGCTTTGAATAATTGCCCTCACTTCCTGCTCTGAAACAGCCTGAAGACCAATAAATTCAAAATCGATGATAGGTTTCCCCAAAAACCAGGTATCGCCACTCTGGGCGAATACAACACCGGACACGAGTCCAAGGAATATAATAATACACAATATTTTTTTCATTTGAAAAACAGGCTCCTTCTGAATGTGATGATTTAAAAAACCATCCCCCACTTCAATGTTATTTTATTGTCGGGGAGGAAAAAGGACTCCCAGTGTTCTGGGGTTACTGTCCACTTTATAGTAAGAAAAAAGGGTGTTGTCAACTCGATACTGACTTCAGATTCGACTGAAACATTCCCGAAATTTTCAGATGCCGGAACAGATGTTCCTTCAGACTGGGTATCCGACTGTATCCGGAATACCACTTCGACGAATAAATCGCTCTGCTCATCAAGATACTTTTGAAAACTGATTTCTGTATTGTTCAGATAGCGTCCCATGCTGATGGGTTCGGCGCCGTAAAGTGAGTCCGAAGAAGTGAACAATGTATCACGAAGAAGATTTTTAATAAGTTCAGTTCTTATAGAAAAACCGTCGAGATCAAAGATTTCCTTCACTTTTTGCTCCAGAGGCCGCAGCAGCACCAATTGGGTGAGCAGGTCCCCTCCGATATCACTGATGACCGACGAGATATATTCATCACTTGCATTATCCTGCTGGGACTGAATGATCCCTCCCAGGGCAAGGTAGCGTTCTGTGATCGGCAGCGGCGGATCTGATTCAAACGTCGGTTCAAATCCGCTCAAACGCTGGTTATCAACCTGCATGATTATTTTCACGTCTTTTTCATTATAACGCACCCTTCGTTCAGCACGGAGCGACAGGAGCGGATCAAATGTTTGTGCATTTTCATTCAGGGAAATGTGCCCTTCCCGGACATGGAAACCGCGTTCAAAATAATACACATCGCCGTTATTAAAATCAAAATCGCCGGTAAGGACCAGATCATCCTTCAGTTTGTTGTACTTCACCATCATCTTCGCTCCGGGAACCGCCACAAGACGCAGAATCGGCAATTCCCGCGCGGGCCAGAACATTTCCACCTGTTTCCCGGTCTCGATATTCAGATCAACTTCAACATTAAAATCCCGTCTTGCTTCTTTTTCTTCGGCAGTCTCCTCTTGTTTCGCCAGTATAACGTTACAGTTTTGCACAAACAAATCCCCGGCAACACGCAACCCTGCATAAGAACCCATAAGGGTAAAATTGGGAGATACTACAAAACCATCAATCGTGGCGGGTCCCGCCGGGACTACAACATGTATCCCGCGCTCATCAAGAACCTTTACGTTGAGCATATATTGCGACACATTCCAGTGATCCATGACAAGATCGGTACTCAAGGTAACCGGAGTTCTCCCGACATACGTATTTGTTTCTTTAAAATGGAGTGCTTTTTCATTAATCTGCAAAACCGTATTAATAGGCCCGACCGGTTCTGGCAAAACCTTTGATCCGACCGACAATTTATCAATCGTAAAAACACCGAACAGGTCCGGATCGCTTAACGGTCCGGTAATGGTAATATTTCCTTTGGCAATTCCGTCGTAAAACACCAGGGCGTCGTTGTTCACCAGAGCGTTCAGGCCAGTAATCATCAGAGTGACGTCATCAGCACGTGCATCAACATTATTTCCCTCGATTTTTCCGGCAAGTGTCCCCTGAAGCGGAAACGGATCAGCAAAGGAAATCTTGAAGGAACCGTCTTTCAGCAAAGCCCCGTAGATGGTGTTGTCCGGTCCTCCGGCAATCGAAAACGCCGAATCATCAAGTGAATAAATCAGCCGCCAGGGAGAAAGTTCTTTTTTCCCCGCAAGAATGTCCTGTACCCTCAGTTCTCCGCTGACCGTGGCCATGACAGGGGATGCTGCAGAACCGGATGTGTCGGTGACAGGATTTGTAGAACCGGCAAGCGTCAGTTTTGCAGTTAACGGTTCATTGTAATTTGCATTAAATGCCCCCTCAAACGAGTACTGGCCATTTGTTCTGTTGTACTCGCCCTTTACAGTATTAATTGAATAGGTATCTGAATAAGATCCGGAGAAGGAATTCAGCAAAAATATATCATCATTCAGTGTAAATTCAGCATTCGCCGTGACCGGTTCAAAACCAAACCGTCCGTTTTCAAGGGAGAGCACCCCCTCAATCTCCGGAGAAACCGGATTCCCCGAGACCAACACTGCGCCATTGAGACTGCCCCTGATCACAATATCCCCAAAACGTGCAAGCGGACTTTTCGAAAACACAAGCTGGGCTGAAATATCATCCTCGCGGTAATTGACCGATCCCGAATATACCTCCTGTTGTGACTGATCCGCAAGGTAAAACCAGCCATTAATCCCAAATTGAGCTTCATAATCAAGGGAAAATGTTCCATTGCCGTTCAGGGCCGAAATCGCATCTTTTACCCCCAGCTGTGATATTTCACAGATTCCATTACGCATGACAAAAGCGGCATCAATCACCGGAGCCCCCCCCCGCGCGGTCAGCTGTGGAAATCCGGAGATTGTTGTCTTCTGGCCTGCAATTTCCAGCGATCCGTCCGTCGTCACGACCCCCGCCCACCGCAACGATGCCACAAGTGTTGTTTCATTTACGGGAATGGGGAGCGCGTCTGCATTGACAAAAAAGACCATCGTCCCGTCATTTTCCTGAATGAGAGAAGCCAACAGACCATAGGTGCCGGACATGATAACACCCTGATCCGGAATAATATCGCCCTCAAGCATATAGGCAGTATCACGAACAGAAAACCGGGTTAAAAAATGGGGTATATTCCGGTCAGTATTTTTCAGATGAAAGTCGCCCGAGATTTTCATCCCTTTCCAGTTCCCGGAAAATTTATTTACCGCTACTTGCTGTGTATCGAACTCGACATCAAATACAAGCGTATTCTGCTCTTCTTCTTGCTGCACAATCAGTACACGTTCAGATTTTCCCTGCACGGTCTTGAAGTCGGTCGAAAAGCTTGCGGAGGCAGTGATATACATATCATCAAGGAGTCCGATAACTGTCTGATCTTCCGCGGCAGATGCAGACACGGCCCGGTAGACTATATCAAGGGGTATGTTCTGCACCGTGGTATCCAGTGACAACAGAGGCTGATCTTCAAGATTCAGGTTGCCGTTCAATACAATGCTGTTTTTTGCACGGGCAGCAGAAAGCTGTGTGGAAAGCGTGAACAGATAATTATCCTGCACTGGAAAAATTTCCCAGAGAAACTGGTCGAATTGCGCGGAACCAATCATGATCCGGTCTCCGGCAAGGGACAGCCCCTGCGCTGTCCTGTCTACATCAAGATCCGCATTAATTTTTCCGGCCACTTTTGTTTCAAGGTCGCGAAGCTGCAGCGACCCTTTGGGAAACATGGTTTCGTACAGTATGTTCCCGACAAATTGAATCGATCCGATCTGTGAGGTGACTGCAAAAGGTTCAAAGGCGATTGAGGTATTATCACCGGTTACCCTTGTTTTGATCCTGGCCTGAACGGGAACGACCTCATCAGGAAGGAAGCCGTCTACATCAAGGCGGTACTCAAGGTCATTGGCTTCAATATCATAGCGGACATTGCCTTTTGAGGTGACAGTTGTCTTTAAAAAGGGATTCAGTCCCTCAAGCCCGTTTCGAAGCAAAAGTGTCCGTGCCGGAGAGTACCCCTCGGAAATAAAATTGAGGGCAACAGTGTGTTCATCAATTGCATACACAACAGAAAGATCAAGCGGTTCATGGTCCTGTATTTTTGTCACCACCAGTTTGCTGTTTTCAAGCCGCACATCAAACTGCTGCTCATTGACCGCGAAACTGGTTGATTCAATATTCTGAAAATTGACCTGGGCATCAAATATTTTCACCGATTTATGGAGACTCCCGGTCATGTCAAATTCTGAATTCAGAAAAAAATTCCTGCCGCCAGGCTGGGTGTTTTCTGTTCGTCCATCACTGTGCAGATTGACCGAAAACCACTCCCCGTCAGGGGTAATAGTAAAAAACAGGCCATTGAAACTGAATTCGTTTTCTTCCCGGGTATAGGTTATGCCCAGATTTTTTCCGACAAATTCTATCGGCGGCAGAGTAAAATCGGGAATATCGCGGAAGATAATTTTCGCAAAGAAATCCACAAGTTTTTTGTCTTTTTTCTCGTCAAGATTCAGCCTGATGCCGAGTGTTTCAATTTTCTTTATTGCATAAAGCTTGTCACCCTCGAAAATCAGGGCAAGCGGATTATAATACATGACCAGTTTCTGCGCAGACAGCAGTTCACGCGGTTCCGCATCCGCAGTGGTGATGGATAAACCGCGAATCTCAAGACGGCTGAACAGCGAAGGAGAGATATTTTCGTAGGTGAGCGTCAGGCCTGTTTCCTTTGAAAACTCCCTGAAAAAAGAATGCTTCAAATTGACCAGTTCGACTTCAACCAGGAGCGTAAAGACAGAAAAACTCACCGCAACAACTGCGCCGATAATGAGTAAAATCAGGATTTTTTTCCGCCGTACCATGGCGGGATGATCTGCGTGGCTGTCCATTCTTCCTCTAAATAATCCAACACCCTGTCAACAGCAATGTCATACCCGGTATTTTCCGGTCCCAAACAGAAAAACACCTCTCTGTGTTAAATATACTCTCACAGAGACCTGCTTTCAAAAAATTCAACCCTGTTTATTTCAGGTGTTGTTTATAGTATCGGTTTTTCGCAATCGGATAACTATATTACCATGCTGGTTATACTCAAGACAATACCAAAACCATGTATTAATTTCCTGCCCAATATTAAAAAAAACCGGAGAGAAAAACGTTACAATATATTTAAAAAAACAGCCCGGATATCAGGATTCTTCGGCAGATTTCTCCATTTTTACGATTTCTATCCGCTTGATGTGACGTTTATCCCTCTCAATCACCTTCAAGACCGCCCCCGGGATATTGTACACCATTCCCGTTTTGGGGATCTCACCGAGTTTTTCACATAAAAATCCGCCGATTGTATCATATTCGCCCCGCTCCAGCAGAATGCCCGTGTAACTGTACAGGTCATCGATTCCCATGGTACCCTCCAGGATATACCGGTTTGGAGAGAGAGCCTGAATATCATCCTCAAACGTGTTGATCTCGCCCGGGATATGGCCCACAATATCTGCAACGATCTCATTCGGGGTAATAATACCCGATATGATGCCATATTCATCACATAAAAACACAACGTCGAGACGTTTCTGGTTCATATCAAGAAGCAAATTCGGAATTCGCTTTGTCTCGGGATAAAATACTGCATCGCGCATATGGGTGACTATATTTCCGCTTTTGCTTAACAGAAAATCCTCGATATCAATATACCCGATTATATTGTCCGGCCGGCGTGTAAAAATTGAAATAAACCGGGCCCGGGTTTCCTTTGACAGACGAATGACCTCCGCAATTGAAGCATCTGCAGAACATACAGGCATTTTGGGAAACGGAATCATCACCTCCCGGGCTTTCGTATTCGGAAAATCAAAAATATCATCGACCAGACGCTGATCCTGCAGCGAAAGGGCTATTTCCCTGCTCCGCAGTTTTACCAGATACCGAAGGTCCTCACGGGAAGTCGGCAATTTTCTTACCGAGGCCTTATTTCCGAAAACAAGGACGATAATACGGATCAAGGTGTTAATTAATACCGAAATCGGCAAAAACAGATAATAAAAAACCAGCAACACCGGACTCAACCGTAATGTAATGGAATCCGCATGATTCCGGAAAAACGATTTCGGAATAATTTCAGAAAAAACAAGAAATATAACCGTAAGAACAAATACCCCGATCCATTCGACAAAATCAGGGACATGGAAACTGCGGAGCAGAATTAAAAAAAAGACAGTTCCGGTAACCACTGCAATATTGGTTCCGATCAATGTTGTCGCCAAAAGCCGCTCCGGACGGTGCAGGAGAAAGTCTGCATTCCGGGCATACATTGCCCCTTTTTCCTTCTTTGAATAGATGGTGAGCTGATTTGCAGAAAGGAGCCCGGTCTCCATACCGGCAAAAAAAGCGGCAAAAATAATGCACAGAATAATCCCAAGGATGATCATGACTTCACCTCTACCCGGAGTGTACCGATGCTGTTTCGCTGCATTTTCACGACCGTAAACTCGATATTTTTTATGGTTGTAGTCATTCCTTCCATCGGGATTTCTCCCAACTGCTCGATGACCATGCCGCCGACAGTCCGGCTCTCGGTTTCAAATTCTATTCCCATGACATCCTCGAGCAGCCGCACATCCACTTTACCCGGCATTGAAAGCACGTTCGGACCAATCTCCCGGATCAGATTCTGTTCTGATGAATAAAGGTTCGAGAGGATTGTTTCAACAAGGTGTTTGAACGTAATGACTCCTGCAGTCCCGCCATACTCGTCAACCACCACCGCCATACCTGCTTCGAGTTCCTTCATCTCCTGCATGAGCTGATTGAGTTTTTTTGATTCCGGAATTTGATGAAGCTCGTTGAGCAGGGTGTCAACCGGAGCATCATCGTTCAAGCCGAATTTGAAGGAAACAAGATCCTTGATCTCGACATACCCAAGCGGATGGTCAATATTTTCACGGTAAACCAGCAGCAGTGAGTGCATGGTCCCGAGATGCGACTGTTCAAAATCGAAAAGGATATCACTGACCATGGTCCCGGTATCAACGCCTTTTATTTCAGTTCTGGGAATCATCACCTCTTCGGCGGTCAGGATATTGAATTCAAAAAAGGATTCAAAAAGACTGAGTTCGAGCTGATTGATAATTCCTTCTTTGTGTCCTATTTTCAAAGTTGCATCGATAATATCCCGATCCTGGGAGGTCTCATGTATTTTAATGGTGAACAGCCAGCGGATACCCGAAAGAACAATCCGTAGCGGCGCGAGCAGAAAGTGCGCCCCCAGCAGGGGCAAGGCATTCAGACGCACAAAAAAAAGCGAGTTTCTGACAGCGATATTTTTCGGCATCAGTTCTCCAAACAGAAGCAGAATTCCCGTCATGGAGACAATCGGAAACAGAAATGTCAACATCTCATTTTCAAAATTGAATTTGTCCTGCACATAGTTTTCATAGATCGCAGTGGCAAAAATATTGACAATCATGTTTCCGGTAAGAATGGTGATCAGCAGTTCATCTGACTTGCTTGCCATGAGCTGGAATAAAAGGCGGATTTTTTTTCGTACGGTCTTTTTAAGCTGTTCGCGCTCGAACATCGAGAGTGAAAAAATAGCGGTTTCGGAACTCGAAAAAAACGCAGAGAAAATAATGAGTAATGAAAATACTGCAAGGGTTATTATACTGTCAACTTCCATAGATTACATTACGGGAAGACAACCGGCCACTGGATCAAATGTATGGAATTCCCGTCGGTAAAAATCGAAATCAACCTACCCCCTTTTTCTTTCGCTGTACACACAACATCATGTCGAGGGATTATTCCTACACTATATCCGGAGGCGTTTGACAACATCATTTGGTCACACAGATAACTGTTCAGCAACTGTACATGACGATTTTTGCTATCTGCCCATAAAGAGAAAAATAGTATATACTCATCGCAATAAATTGTAAAGAAGAGAATTTTCATGCAGAAACAATATCCGGTCCCCAATTTTTTTGTTCTCGAAGGGCTTGACGGTGCCGGGACAACGACCCAGCTCCAGCTGATCGCAAGGCGGGCAGCAGAGGAACAGCTTCCTGTTTCCTGTACTTTCGAACCCACAGACAACCCGGTCGGCCGATTGATCCGTCAGGTGCTCGGAAAAAATATCGCACTCTCCGGCGCAACCCTCTCCTATCTGTTTGCCGCAGACCGGCATGAGCACGTTTTCGGGATCAGCGGCATCATGGAAATTCTTCAGCAGAGCAGCACCGTAGTCTGCGACCGGTATCTTTTTTCAAGTCTCGCGTATCAGTCACTTTCCGCTGACATCCGGCATATCGCCGAATTAAACAGGGAGTTCCCCCTCCCGGAAACGGTATTTTTTCTGGACACACCGGTTTTGGTCTGTGAATCGCGCAGAAAAAACCGCGTGAACGAAGAGCTGTTCGAAAACCAGTCGGTTCAGGAAAAAGTGGCGGCCGGATACCGGCAGGCATTTGATCTTTTTGCCGGCTCAGGCATGGAAATTTTGACCATCGATGGAACGCTTCCGCCTGAAAAAATTCATGAGAAGATATGGAAAAGGATTGGTGTTATGCCGATAGTAAAAGAGTGAAAAAGACACTTTTATTTTTCCCTTTTTTTATTTTCTTTGCCGTGATCTCATCGCATTCATTATTCAGTGACCGCATTCTGTATGCGGAACAGTATTACCAGCTGTTCCACCGGCATTTTTATCAGTATCCCGAGGATTCACTGGAAAACATTTACTATCTGGAGCTGGCATTGAACGCAAACTTCGCAAATCCGCTCTATGCACTTGCGAAAATAAAAGACAAGACAGAATACCAGCGGTATACACATCTGTTCAGGATGCATGTCAATCTGAAAATAATAGAACAATATCTCATTCTGGGAAGCAAATATGACAAGTTTGAGGTCTATTTTTTCAACAAAGAAGGCCCCTGGAAAAATGCCATTTGCGAGAGTGTAAAGACAGCGGAATGGGCATACACCACTGCAAAATATTATTGGGAACAGGCAAAAATGTGGTCCACACAGGCCTTTGGACTGCGCCGGATACACTTGGACGCGATTCAGAGCTGGGAGGACGAAAATTTCCGCATCGAGACAAGAGACCTCGATTACGAACGAATTATTAACAAGCAGCTCGCCCGGATTGCCGAAGCACGGCAATATCTTGAATGTGCACCCAATTCCCCAAATTAACAGGGAAAAACAATATCATTTAATTGAATATTAGCTCTTGCTGATTTTCGAATATTTACTATTATAAATGTAGAAAAAAGATGCTTGATCAATACAGGAAAAGAGTATACTGTACGGTAATTATAAAACAAAACGGCTGGATGGAGATAAAAATGATATTCAAAAAGCATGAAGCCGGTGATGAACTGATTGTCGAAATTGAAGGTCAGCTCTCCGGAGACAATACCGAGAAAGCATTTCAAAACGAACTGCGGGACCTTGAAAAAACGCCTCATATGGTGATCACGTTTAATCTTACCCATGTCAACGCCATCAACTCTGCCAATATCGGAAAGTTTTTCCTGTTCATGAACAGGCTCAAAGCACACGGCAGAAGCCTGCGGATCAAGGGCTGCAGCGATACCTTATACCAGACATTCCAGCTGATCCGCCTGGAGGATTTTCTCCCCGTTGAAAAAAACGCCTCGGCAGTATAAACCGAAAAGGATTTGAACGTCCAATCAGAAAATGTTCTGTTCTATTTTTTTTCTGCCAGAAACAGCATGACATCGCCAAAACCCCATTTCTTGGCCAGCCGGTCAACCGGCCGTTTTATCCAGCGGGGCGCGGTGCCGACCGCGAGCCCGCCCCAGGTCTTGACAGTGACAATATGAAAACCGAGCCTGACGAGCAGCGTACTGAGCGTCTTTTTGGAAAATAAAAACAAATGATCACGTATTGCAGACCGCCATTTTTCCCTGAACAGTTTTGCCTGAAATCCTGCAATATTCGGCGTGGTGATAATGACCCTCCCGCCGGGTTTCAATATGCGCCTGACTTCCAGAAGGAACACAACCGGGTCGCTCACATGCTCGATAAGATGGGAAAAATGAATGATCGAAAATGAATTGTCCGGGAGTTTTGTATCTTCCAATGTTCCAATATTGATGTTTACCCCGCGCTTGTTGATGCCGTATTCTGCCGACTCCGGACAGAGTTCTACACCTTCGACATGAAATCCAAGGTGTTTCATATGCTCCAGAAGACGTCCGGTTGCACAGCCGATATCACAAAACGTTTTGTCTTCCCAGGCTGACAGGAAGGCATCAGTATAGCCGATATCCCTCATTCCCAAAAGCATCAAATTGAAAAAGTTCTCTTCATTGGAAAACTCGTACTGAAAGTACTGGTTGCGGTAGCGCCCCTGGAGATCGGAGAACAGGGGCTGCGGATTCTGATACACCAGAGTGCACCTGCTGCATTCGACAAAGCGGGCATCTTCGACATGAAACCGCGGTGTTGAAGGAACATCTCCGCAGAGCGGACAGGGTATCGAAACTGCTTCAGCTGCCTTTCCGGAACTTGAATAGGTTTTCATTCTACTCCCCGTACTGAAACCAGAAAGTTTTTTTCAACCGCGTTTCCGGAAAAATCCTTCACCTTCACCGTTACCATGATGTTTCCGGCAGGGAATCTGACATCATCGAAATGGATGGTATCAATGTATATTTCCCCGTCACGGTACAGTTCATACAGCTTTTTTTTGTCTTGGCCGAGAACCGATTCATTGTTCTCCGTGGCAATCCGGTCATACAGAATATGCCCTGCAGTCTGGCCGTTTATCAAAACGGAAATATCATGGGGCAAGAACTTTTTGTTTCGCGTATTTTCGTTACGGAAATCAATTGCATGAACAAATACCGAATAGTCTCCTTCCGGCAGTGTTTTTGCATTGAACAGAGACAGGGAATTGCCGCTCCGCTGGACAAATACATCCAGAACGACCGGATACTGTGCATCTGGAAGGCCGGGCAGCTTTAAAAATGGATTAAAAAACGACATGGTTTGCTGATCGAAAAATGACAGATGCAGGTGTTTTCCGATCGAATACCCCGAGTTGCCCACAATACCAATGACCGATTCGGCAGTGACCTGATAGATCCGGCGCGGAATGGACTGGTCCTCCAGGTGACAATATAATGACCTGAGCTGGTTTGCGTGTTCGACTGTAATATAATTTCCAAGACCGGCCGGAAGGCTTGAATAGGAATGGGATTCCTCATGTACAAATACCACCTCGCCGGGTCCGACAGGTCTCACCTCTTTGATATCCCCGCCGATATCGATTCCTGAATGAAAGTGATCCTGACGGTATTCGCCGAAAACACCGGTAATCACCGGATGCGAAACCGGCCAGTCAAATGAACATAAAAAAAACAGACACAGAAAAGAAATAATGAGCGGTATTTTTTTCTGCATTTATTGTTCCTCCACTCCATACGGCACAATATCACGATTTCTTCCGGTATACATCAGTGTTTTATCTGACCCCAGATACCGTACCTCAGAGGCAAATCCGGTGCGGAAAATAACGGTCTGCGGCGGATAGACAACCAGAAGTTCCTTGCTTTCGCCATTCCGGCAGACAAGATGCATCAGCTGCTGATCCTGCTGATAATACAATTCAAGGAGCGTCCCCGGAAGATGAACTGCAGACAGATCATGGGTTTCCAGGTCAAGACAGTACAGCGAATCCTGCTGTTCAAAAAATAAATATTTTGAATCCGGGGAAAACATCATCCGGCGTTCTGTCCTGCCCGGATCATCAATTTCGCTCCGGAATACCTCCTGAAAATTTTCCGTGTCATACAGAACAAGAAACAGGGGGTCAGCCCCGGTCAGAATTGCAAAGTATTTGCCCTGCTCCTGGATTGCCGTACCGTAAATACAAAGCACCCTGGAGTCATTAATCCTGCCGCCGCTCAGGGTATCCCCGGTTTTTCCAAAAAGCAGAAACTGGCCGTTTGAAAGGCCGAGCAGAGCCAAATCGGCGTTGGCGGCAAAACTGGTGATCCATGAAGGGACACTCCGACGCCACAATGTAACGCCCTGCCGGTTTACTTCCCGCAGACTGGTACAGTCGCTCGTGATAATAAAGAGCCGCTCGCCGTCCGCTGCAAACAGCGGATACCCCGGCCCGGAAATGGAGAGCGGGTCATGGCCGTACACATCTCTTTTTACCAGATCGCCGGGCACCGCCGGATAACTGATAAATCCCTGCGGCGACATGGTGAGTCCGTAATCACTTTTTGCCTGAAAAATTATGGCGTTCTGTGCGTCTATATAGCCGAAGATCCCGTCCTTCCCGGTGTTGAGAAAAAACGGGGTGGCAGATGTCAGGCCTGAACCGACCTGGGTGCCGGCAGGATTTTTTTCTCCTGTTGTTTCAGGAACATGGACCGCCGGCCGTACCATGACCACCAATTCAGGGATAATCCTGTTTGGGAAAAAGGCGAGGTACATTCCTGCAGCAAGAAAAGACAAAATAATCAATGATTTGGAAATCAGTTTCTTTTTCTTCATGCGGTTTGTTTTTCGAATACAGCTGAATGCTGCCCTTTCATGTGTTGATAAAAGAATCGTATAATTTTGAAACAGTGTTGTCAAACCCCGTTGACCCATCTGTACTACACGTCTATCATTAACGAATACAAGGAGTTACGGTATGGTGTTTGGAAACGAAATACAAATAAATACTGAAGGCTTTTCAAAATGCCACGACATAACCGGAGAGGTGGCAGAAATCGTTGCGGAATCCGGGATCACCAACGGGCTTGTCAATATTTCTTCAATTGGTTCAACAGCATCGGTCTCCACCATTGAATACGAGCCGGCTCTGGTGCAGGATCTTGAAGACGAGCTTGAAACGTTTATCCCCGCATCAAAGCCAACCCGCCATGGCTCCACATGGGGTGATGATAACGGTTTTTCGCACCTGCGCGCCACAATCATGGGCCCGGGCATTACGGTGCCAGTCCATGAAGGGACGCTGGTGCTGGGTACATGGCAGCAGATTGTCGTCATCGACCACGACAACCGGCCAAGGAACCGACGGGTCTTTGTGCAAGTGATTGGGGAGTAAAAACCTTCTGGACAAAATTTCTCACAAAGGCCGCGAAGATGATGAAATTTATTATTCAATTTCCAGGCTGACAAATCTGATTGGGAGATAATCACAAAAAATAATTTCAAACTCATCAGATCTGAAGATACAAGGATTCAGCTTCCTTGAAAAATCCATTGACCTCTGAAAATCACCTTGTGTTCTTTGTGTGATCCTTTTCCTGTTCAGTGTGTTATTTCGTCGTCAGGCTGAATACCCCGTCCCAGTTTTTTGCAGGAGGTTTTTTCTTGTATTCCTCGCACCGTTTTATGAATTTTTCTGCAGGGCCGTCTGTTTCATTCAGCTTGAGTACTTTCTGAAACAGGTGCTTTGCCTTGTCCCATTCCTGATTCCGGAACAGTCCCAGTGCTTCTTCGAAGATGGCAACCAATTCAAACATTTCCGGCCTCGCTTCTGATTTTTCGTCAATCAGCTCATAAATCTGGACGGGTTTTTTTATCCCCACAACTTGAACCCGATCCAACTGCCGGGTGAGGAACTTTTCAGCGCCTTCTTCGTAGGTCGCCTGAGCAATCAGGATCGCGGTTCCATACTGCTTGTTCACTCCTTCAAGCCGGGCCGCAAAGTTTACATGGTTTCCCATGATCGTATAATTGAGTTTTTTTGCCGTACCCATGTTTCCCACAACCATCTCACCGGTGTTAATGCCGAACCGGGTAAAAAGGGGCGTGGGTCTTTTCCCCTCTGCCAGAAGGTGTTCATTCAGTTTCATCTCGATTTTGTGCATGAGCACCGCGGAACGGCACGCCAGCTCGGCATGGTGTTCGAGCTGGACAGGCGCACCAAAAAAAGAAACGATCGCATCACCAATGTACTTGTCGATGGTCCCGCCGAGTTCCAGGATGACGTTGCTCATCTCGGTAAGATATTCATTCAGGAGCATAACAAGGTGTTCCGGAGTAAGGGTTTCCGACAGTGTCGAGAACCCCTTGATGTCGGTGAACATCGCTGTAATCCTGCGTTGGACCCCGCCAAGTTTGAGCTTGTCGGGATCGGCGATGAGTTCGTTGATAACATCCTTTGAAAGATAATGGGAGAAAGCGTTTCTGATAAAGTTTTTTTCTTTCGCGGTCTGTACAAAATTGATGACTGTGAGCGTGATAAAAGTAAACGCGACCGACAACAGCGGCGGCAGGACCGCAATATAGATTCCGGTTATGACAAAAAACAGGGCAAAACCGATAAATACAACAACAATCCCGCCTGAGCCCGCAAGAACCGAGAAAAGCGGCCGCTTGAGCGTCTGAATCACAAAAAATGTCGCTGCGGTAAAAATGAGGGTGAGGAAGAGTGTGATCCAGGAAGGACTCTCATCCAGAAACTGCTGCTGCAGAATCGTATTGACAATTGATCCATGCGTTCCAACATTGACATATTTGCCGTCAAAGGGATTTACCCCGAGGTCGGTGGTGCTGATCGCAGTCCAGCTGGTAAAACACATTGATCCGGGTAATTCTTTTTTCAGTACATCCCGGATTTCCATTACATACGCATAACTCTCCCTGGCTTCCCTGCAGGAATTCTGTATCATGGCGGTTAATTCTGATTTTGCCGATGCTGACATATTCGCAATGCCGTGAATCAATTCCTGTTCTTTTTCAGCAGAAAAATAACGGGGCAATTGTTCGATGAAACGTTCACGGGCTGCGGTATACATTTCAAACGTCACCTCTTTATCACCGGCAAGAAGCGCCTGCCGGAGCTGCACGGTCCGATCATGGGTATTTGAAAGAAATCCGGATATTTTATCACTGGTGTAAATAAGTCCATCCGCCTCTGCCCGGGCAATTTCATTCAGACTGTCAACAGTGCGTTCAATCTCCACTTCATGACGAATCAGCCACCAGAAACTGAGGTGCCGGAAACTCTGCTCAAATTTTTTCGGCGGCCAGTTAATGAGCATGTTCCCTTTTTCATCGAGAGGGATGGAAAAATCCACGGTTTTTTCGAGTCCCGGATGCCAGGCGTTTTTCAGCTCAATATGATCCGGATAGACATCCATTTGCGGATTTTTCATCATTCCCAAAAGAGCACTGAAAGCCAGCTGGGGAAGATATTTATCTTCCAGCTTGTCGAGCAGCCCGATGCGCCGCCGAACACCGTCACTGTCGATAACAACCTCGGGGAACCCGAAGGTGGCCCCGCTTTTTTCCAGGGGCGGGATCGGTGAGATGACGGTGACAACATTTTTCGCTATTTCGCCGCGGGAGGTGATATTCTTGTAGTAAATTTTATCATCGGGCGGGTGGAATTCCTTGATCGAGCTGCTTTCTTCAAGGGTCACCGCAATGAATGAAGCATTCCCGAATACACGCGCCGCATTTCCAAAAAATTCATCGCGGTCTTCTGCAAGCATATCAACGGCATGGACAACGCGCTGGCCGCTCCCCTGCACTTCATCCAGATAATACTGGGCAAAATCACCAAGCTGACTGACCGGAATGCTCCCATCATAAATTGCCGTAACAAAATCGATAAATTTTTCCTGTATATCCACATATTCCCGGCTTATGGTGTCGTTCACTCCCTTTTTACGCTGCAGATTAATGCCCGGGGGACTCGATTCCTGGAATATCAGGTCAAAGACGATGTTTTTCGCCCCGAACTCCTTGAGCACGATTAGTCCCTGGCCGTAATAATCACGCGGCCACGGCCATGAAGTGTTCGACTGTTCAATTGCATTGTCATCGATATCAACAAACAGAATCGACGGATCCTCTGTGACCGGCGGTTTTATGTGCAGAAATAAATCATACATCCGGTATTCCGGCATCTGTAAAACCCCTGTGATCTGCAGTAGTGTAAACAACAGAAAGAAAAAAAGGGGAATTGCGCCAAGAAGCAGCAGCCGTTTTGTCATGGAATACCCTCCGTACAATATTAATTATTTGTTAAAAAAATCCAAACAGATTGTATCTTCTGTTTTTTCGCGCTATATTTACAATATAGCGAAGATGATAAATATTCTATCATATTATTGCTATTTTCACTGCTGTCCGGTTTAATCATAAAACACCCTCGAACAGATACGGTTGGGGAACAAGTTTTTGAAATAACGGAGGTGGTTTGAAA
>JAFGJO010000015.1 GCA_016929065.1 Spirochaetales bacterium
CGCCAAAACACAGGAAGATTTTATTTCATTGTTACCGTTCAATCTTGATCCTGAGAAGATCAGGGGAGGGTAAGATTTAGCGCTTACGTAATGATATTTACAGGCCACGACAATAATTTCTGTTTCAGTAACTTTGTATACAAGCCGGTGTTCATGGTTGATACGGCGCGACCAGTAGCCTTTGAGTTCATGTTTGAGAGGTTCTGGTTTTCCAATGCCTGAAAACGGGCTGCGCAGAATATCTTTTAAAAGCGATAATATTTTATCATAAATACCTTTGTCTTCAGATTCCCATGATTGGAAATCTTCAAAGGCGCTTTTTTCAAAGGAGACACGTCTCATCAAATATTTTCCATTGGGAAATCAACCAGATTTGATGAGTTTTCAGAATTTTCAATTGCTTTAAAGAGCCGGTCCCTGTTGGCCGGATTTTTGAGAAGATATTCGGTTTCATCTTCCTCAACTTCCTGAACGATGATTTCAATTTCTTTGTCATGAAAAATATCTTTAAGGGCTTTAACAAAGTCTTTGTTGAGTTCATTTGCTTTTAAACGATAGGTTGAATACATGTCAATCTCCTCTGTAGGAAAAGATACCGGAAAAAAGATAAAAAATCAATTTATACGTAATTTATTTGCACGTATTAAATCATCCAGAGTTTCCAGAATGGTTTTCTTTTTTAGTTCAGGTAGTTTTTCAATCTCGCGCATACGGTGCAACAAAAAGGACTTTTTCGGGATAAAACAGTCCCAAAATTGGAATACTCCTTCGGGACAAAACCTCGAGGGTAAAAGACCAAAACTATCTCGCTGCCGTCCATTCATCATGTTAATCCACATTATTCTACCTCATTACATGACATGAACATTATCAAATAAGTATTATAGATTGAGGAGCTCTGCCATATTTTATCGATTTCTATTCAGCTTTATTTATCTTGGTAACCCGTTGCCATGCCAAACACCATTTCGGTGTTTTCGTATTCTTCGGCGGTTAACCATCTTCCTGCAACAACGGCTTTTGAATTGTCCGAAGGATTATCACACACATCGCAATACACACCTTTGTCAGAGGCTGATCCTGATCAGTGTGCGGTTGCGCGGCGGTCTACCGTATACTGGTTTTTTCTGCGGGCAGCAGCTGCTGGCAGAAGGCAGGCAATCCCCATGCAACAGGTTCTGACTTGCACAAGTATATATTTAATCACATTACTGGAAAAAAAAGAGCCGTCTATTCAGACGGCTCTTTTGTAATAAAACTATATTTACTGGAGTAATTGCAGGATCGACTGTGGTTTCGCGTTTGCCTGGGCCAGCATGGCAGTTGCAGACTGTACCAGAATCTGGTTTTTCACAAAACTTACCATCTCTTCGGCCATATCCGCATCCCGGATTCGTGATTCAGCTGCCTGCAGGTTTTCTGCCCCGCTTAACAGGCCGCCCATGGTGTATTCTAGACGATTTTGATATGCACCAAGGTCTGCACGTTGTTTGCTCACTTTTGTCAATGCAATATCAACCATTCCGATTGCCCGGTTTGCTGCATCCGGTGTTGACAGGGAGATAAATGTGGCGGAGTGGGGGAGGCCGTCAGTACCCTGAATTCCCAGTCCCTGTGCGGTCATTGTACCGATATAAACCCGTTCGCGCTGATCCATGTTCGCGCCAATGTGAAACCACATGCTGGCGGTGAACGTGTTTTCACCGGTGAATTTGGCAAAGCGTCCGGTCATGAAATTCATGCCGTTAAACTGTGCATGAGAGGCAATACGGTTGACTTCATCAACAAGCTGTGATACTTCAACTTGAATCTGCATCCGGTCTTCATCGGAATAAATTCCATTCGAAGCCTGAACAGAAAGTTCACGGAGACGCTGGAGAATATCCTGGCTTTCCTGGAGATACCCTTCTGCAGTCTGGATAAATGAAATACCGTCTTCTGCGTTTTTTTCTGCGCGGAGTAGTCCGCGGATTTGTGAGCGCATTTTCTCGGATACAGCAAGTCCCGATGCATCGTCGCCGGCGCGGTTAATGCGGAGACCGGAAGACAGTTTTTCCATGTCTTTGTCTACCATAAGGCCGTTCCATTTGAGGTGGCGGAATGCGAAAAGCGCACTCATGTTGTGGTTAATAATCATACAATCCTCCTTGATTGTTTCGTGGCCGGACATCCTTGTCCGGATTGGTGCTTACTTAAAATCTCGGAGAATTTGAAAAATGCATTAGAGAAAAAAATAAAAAAAATGTCATGACAGTTAATTGAATAAAATACGTTTTTTTTTATGGCGATCAAGCAACAAAATCTTCGCGGTCTTTGCCTCCATAGATCACTCCGTTCTTGGTTCATTGAGTTTATAGTACATAAGGAAGAACTTTCTGCGCAATATTTTTTGTTGACATGAGAATTTATAATAGTTAGTATCGATGCATGAAAGTGAAATCCTTTGAAAACAAATGTGTATACATTTTCGGCGCGAGTGAAGGAATCGGGTTTGCTCTTGCCGAAGAATTTCTTTTACTGGGTGCACATGTGGTGATTTTTTCCCGTTCCGCAAAGAAACTGGATACGGCAAAAAAAATGCTGTTTAAAGAAACCAAATGCAGCACTCAAGACCTGCAGGCAATATCCCTCGATGTGACCAGCTTTTCGCAGGTAAAAAAAATACTATTCAGCACAGTAAAGAATGAAGGGATACCGGATATTATCATCAACAACGTCGGAAGAGCCATCCCGGCGTATTTCGAGAAAATATCGGAAAAGCAGTTTCGGGAGACGATCGAGATCAATGTCATGACAAGTTATCATACACTTTCCGTACTGCTCCCGCTTATGAAAAAAAAGGGCGGATATGTGGTTAATGTCTCCAGTATGCTGGGGTTTATGGGCATGATCGGTTATGCGGATTATGCAGCAGCCAAATTCGGAATCATCGGTCTTACCGAAGCGCTGCGGAATGAGTATCGTTCCCAAAACATCGGGTTTTCGGTATTGTGCCCACCTGATACGCTCACACCCGGTTTTGAACGGGAAAACAAAACAAAACCTTATGAGACGGAAGCGGTTTCAGAAAGCATCAAACCGGTCACGGCACAGGCAGTAGCACGATCCTGTCTCCAGGGAATAAAAAAGGGGAAATTCCTTATCAATACCTCGTTTTTGGCAAAGCTGACCTGGTTTATTAAGCAGCATTTTCCAGGTCTGATATTTTCAATTATTGACGGAGATGTAAAAAAGGCGCTGCAGAAAAGGCAAAGGAGCAACGATGGCAGAAAAGGCGCTCACAGTACAACCGGTAAAAACAAAAAAGGATCTTGAACGGTTTATCGAATTTCCGTACACCCTCTATAAAAAAATACTGAAAAATCAGTATTGGGTCCCGCCGTTGAAAATCAGTGAAAAGGAAATCGTTGACCGCAGGAAATTTCCCTTCTTTCTGCATGCCGAGATGCAGGAATTCATCGCTCTGAAAGACAGGACGGTTGTCGGCCGGATCGCGATCATTATCGATCGCCAGTATCAGAAATACCGTGAGAAAGATACTGCTTATTTCGGTTTTTTTGAATGCATTCCCGACCGGGAAACGGCGTTTCTGCTCTTCGCCACTGCGAGTGACTATGCGAAAAGCAGAAATATCAAAAAGATCATCGGTCCAATCAGCCCCACTACCAACCATATTCTGGGGACTCTCCAGAACGATTTTGAAGGCGTCCCGATGATTCAGGTGCCGTATAATCCGGCGTACTATCTGGAATTTTACGATGAATACGGGTTTGTCAAAGAGAAAGACCATCTTGCCTTTATTGTCCGCAAGGGCGAGCTGCAGCTTTCTGACAAGATAAAACGGGTGGTCAGCCTGGTCAGAAGAAACAAGCGCATCCAGATCCGGAATGTGAACATGAATGACTTTGCCAATGAGGTATTGATTGCCAAGGAGATTTACAATCAGGCGTGGATAGAAAATTCTGATTTTGTCCCCTGGACCGATGAGGAGTTTGCCTATTTGGCAAATGATCTGAAACTTGTAATTGTTCCGGAACTCACTTTTTTCGCTTTCGTGGACGGGAAACCCGCAGGGGTTTCCATCGCATTTAATAATTTCAATGAAATATTCAAAACCATGAACGGCCGGCTGTTCCCGTTCGGCATCTTTAAATTGCTTTTCGGGAAAAAGAAAATAAAGTCGTTCCGGCTGGCCATTATGGGCGTGCTCGAAGAATACCGCTGGATGGGGGTCGATGCCCTGTTCGTACTCGAAACCTATGAGCATGGCGAGCGGCTGGGGTATGAATCGTGTGAGATGTCACTGATTCTCGAGGATAATCATATCCTGGTCAACATGCTCGAAAAATGGGGGTCAAAGCCGTACAGGACCTACCGGGTTTATGCAAAAAAAATATAGCAAAGACTATCCAATGAGGGTATACTTTTTGTGAGTAAGAACGCAGGGAACACAATGAATTCGGGGCCAGACAGCGGTATTGTGCCGGGAACCGGCAAATATATTTGTAATTCATAGATTCCGGTCATATAATTTGGAAAGGGGAAAATATGGATTTGATTATCAGACTGCTGTCTGACTGGCATCTGGCACTTGTGTTTCTCGTTCTCATAATATTGTTTCCTGTGATATTTTATCTTTCATCACTGGATAAATCAGCGGTGAAGGTCAAAAAAGTGCCTTTGGTAAAAAAGTCAAAAAAGAAGTCTGCGCGCATGCCGCAGAGGCCGGTGACGCGCAGCGAAGATCATGAAGAATAAAGTAAAACGGTAATATAATTTTATTTCAGGAGGAAAAAGATGAATCGATTTGTAATAATTGCACTTGCTGGGGTTATGTTTTTATCCTGTATAGGAACAGAAAGCACCATGAAACTGAATGAGAACGGCAGCGGGAATCTGGTATTTCAATACAGAATCTCGCAGATGTTCAAGAGCCTGGGCGACAGCGATGGTGAAGGGGAAAAAGAAAATGAAGCTCCGTTTCCCATTTCAAAAGAAGAGGTGGAAAAATCCCTCAAAGAACTGGAGGGAGTAAAGATCAATTCTGTTGAGGAATGGGAAGACGAACAGGATGTGTATGTCAAGATGGACATTGATTTTACCAATGTTGAATCCTTGTCCAAAGCATCGATGTTCGAAAATATGCCCATCACATTGACCACAGAGGGCGGCCGAACGGTATATACCCAGCTTATCAGTAAAGGTGATGAACCTGCGGATCCGGAATCGGTTACTGCAATGGAAAGCTATTTTGCCGGCTATGAACTCTCAATGCTGATAACCGCACCAAAGCAGATTATCGCGCACAACAGGGGTGAATTATCAAATGGTTCCAGGACCGTGAAGTTTTCTATTTCCATGATTGACTTCATGCAGATAAATGAAAAAACCGAATTGATAATCAGTTGGTAAAGGAGTAATGCTGTGAAGATATGGCGAATTGGGATCTCAGTTCTTTGTGGCCTTTTTTTGCTGGCATGTACCACAACCGGCACGCCGGCAACGGGCGACCAGAATGCCGACCGGGCGCTGAAAGAAATGACGACCTATTATGAAAATGCACAGGCAAAAATGGATGAGATTGCAATTTCCGAAGCAATCAGTCAGCTTGTTGCGGTCCTTGCCATCCGGCAGGGGCTGACAAATCCCTCTCAGGAAATTCTTGCACTGGCCAAAAAGGCGGAAACCGATCTTACGAAAATCGAGGCAGGACTCCTTCTGCAGCCGAGTGCGGAGTGGGTCAATGAGAGCATGGACCAGATTGTGGCACAGACGATTGCTGCAAACAAGGGACAGTATCTGAATCCGGCTGTTATTTTAATGTACAATGTTGGGGGGAGCCGGGCCACGGTATCCGGTGCGCCGGTATTCTTCGAATTTGCAAAAGGGAGCGGGGTACTCACCCTGCGGACGGTCACGAATGAATACGGGCAGGCGGCGGCCCAGCTGGGCAAGATTGACAATCCCAATTCAGAAGCAGTAATTCACGCTTCGGTAAAATTTACCGTCAGAGGGTATACCTATGTCATGAATTCCATGAAAAGGGATTTTGTTTTTCGTCCGGCTTCAAAACGTGCGGTGATTATTGCAGTGGAAAAGGCGGAGGATTTTGTTTCAGATAATCCAATTATTTTTTCATCTGTCTATAAGGAAATAAAAGAAATAAAATATGATTTTGTCCCTTTTAATGGAAATTTGCTGGGTGATAAGTTAAGCCGTGTTTTTAACGGCGACCTGGATGCGATCAAAACATTGACTCTTGAAAAAAACATGCCGTACCTTGTTATGGTCTACAGTGACTGCTACAAGATACAGCAGCAGCTTTCATATGAAGGGCGCCCGATGAATATGTATACCGCCCTTGCCAGATCCACCATGAGGATTATACGCGTGGTTGACGGCAAGATCCTCTATGAAGAAGTGGTGTATGTGGACCGTAATCAGCCGGATGACCATGCCCAGGGGAATTCCGTGGTTGCGGTACGGGTAGAGGCATTTACCCGTCTTTCAGAGAAAATGAGTAAAAACATTAAAAGCAATTTTAAAAAAATAGAGTCAATTCTGAATACCAATTAGTTTTTTCATCTTTCGTAAAAACGGCTGCCCTAAAAAATTGGGGCAGCTTTTTTTAAAAGCAGAAATTTAATCGTTAAATACTTGACAAATTATTTTCGGTTTATTATATTTATATTGTGAATAATATCACATAATAAATATAAAAGGGCTAACATATTTCTAATAAATCATATTTGATGTGAAAGGAATGCCATTTGAACCGACGAAGTATTATTCGGCTTTCAAAATACAAAAATACACTACAACGGCTGAAGGCCATGGGGTTTGTAAAAGTATTTTCAGACAATCTGGCAGATGCACTGGGTATACGGTCGACTCAGGTGAGGAAAGATTTCTCGCAATTTAAAATTACCGGCAACAAACGCGGCGGGTATATCATTGACGAACTGCTTGAAAAAATACTGAGAATACTGGGAAAAACCTCGATTCAGAGGGTGGTCCTGGTGGGGATCGGAAACATCGGCCGCGCATTGCTTCATTATAAAGGATTTGAAAATGAGGGCATAGAAATTGATTCTGCCTTTGATATAAATCCCGATAAGCAGACAGGCCGCGATGATATTTCCGTCTACCCAATGGAGCAGCTGGTCGGGTACATTCAAAAAGAAAAAATTGAAGTAGCGGTGATAGCGGTTCCGGATATTGCAGCACAGCGGGTATTTGACCTGCTGCTGCAGGCAGGCATCAAAGGGGTGCTCAATTTCGCACCGATACGGCTCCGCGGCCCCGAACAAATCCCCGTCACCAATGTAAATCTGGTGCTGGAAATCGAGAACCTGTTTTGTTTTGTCAATGCCAAAAAAGAGGAATGAGGCCATGAAACTGCGCTCAAGGATATTCATTTCCATTTTTATCATCATTTTTGTGTTTGGCGCCGCAAGCGTCATTCTTGGGTTCACGCTGATCCAGCAGGATATTGTCAACAGGTCCCAGGAAGAAGTCAGGCGGGATCTGGAATCGATGCGTTTGTATTACGACGGCAAGATCAATCAGCTGGAAAAATCACTTTCTCTTGTTGTGAAAAACGGTATTGTGAATCCCGACCCGCAGATGATTGGTGCGGATTACCTTACCACCGTTTCTCGATCAGACAAGGTGGAAAGCCTTGTTGTGAACCGTGCATTTACTGGTGCACAGTCATCCGGTTCCAGTATAGTCCGTCGCGAAGAACTTCAGAGGCTTGGAAAAAGTCTTGCTGAGCGCATCAGTATTCCAATTATCGAGACCCCAAAAGCCAGACCGACACAAAAAACGATGATAGAAGAGGCACTCGTTGTTGAGTGTGCCATGCCGGTTGAATGGGAGAATGGCCTGGTAAAAAAAGTAATCTATGCCGGCAAAATAATAAATAATGATTATAACCTCATCAGCGAAATTCACAGTTTCGTGTACGAAAACAGCATATATGGTAATAAACCAGTCGGGACCGTTACTGTTTTTCTGGATGATGTAAGAATTGCAACGAATGTGCTGGATGAAACAGGCAAAAATGCAGTGGGAACACGAGTATCTGATGTCGTGTATAAAAAGGTTATTGAAGAAGGACAGGTATTTCAGGCACGGGCGTTTGTCGTGACGGACTGGTACCTCACTGCATATGAACCGATTGTCGATACGTCGGGAAAACGGATCGGTATTCTGTATGTCGGCCGGCTCGAAAAACCGTTTATTGACATGGTCGTCAGGTTCTTTCTAATATTTTCCGCTCTGCTTTTGTGTATGGTGGTGCTCGGCGCCTTGCTCACCTTCATCCTTGCATCGACGATCTCGCGTCCCGTCATTGAGATGAATCAGACTGCCCAGCGGATAGCACTGGGACATTATGCCCAGCGGATTTCCGGCATTTCAAAAATACAGGAGATACATTCTCTCGCAGACACATTCAACAATATGATGCATGAGCTTGAAAACAGGGAAAACAGTCTTCATGCCAAAAGTGAAGAAATCTCTGCATTAAACAGAAGTTATCTTGATCTCATCAGTTTTGTCTCTCATGAGCTGAAGGGCATTTTGTCTTCGACAATTTTAAATGCCTATACCGTGCGTGACGGTTTTCTGGGCATGGTCAATTTCAAGCAGAGAAAGGCGCTGGATTCAATTACCAGGAATCTTGATCACCTTGCCGAAACGGTCAAGAATTTTCTTAACCTTTCCAGGATTGAGAAAGGGGAGCTCGATATCCGGAAAGCGGTCTGCAGGCTCAACGAGGATGTATTTTCAGCGACGCTGCAGGCATTCGAAAAGATGATCGGTGAAAGTGAAATAACCGTGACAAACGAAATACCGGACAATATCCTTCTTGAAGCAGACCGGGACATGCTGTTTGTTGTGGCAAATAATCTTGTCGGCAATGCAATCAAATACGGAAGCACTCCGGGGAGAATCATCCTGCGAAGCCGGATAGAACCTTCACGTATAGAAATTGAAGTCTATAACGACGGGGATCCATTATCCAGGGATGATACAGACAGGCTCTTTCAAAAATTCGTACGTCTCGGCCATACAAAAAAACGGCATGTCAAGGGAACCGGGCTTGGACTGTTCATAACAAAAATAATCATTGAAAGTCATGGCGGTACAATAACCTGTGTTCCAGGTGAAGCAGGCAATGCATTTATTATTTCTATACCGAGGGGTGAATATGAAGAATCCGCTTGAAATTATCAAGGTGAAACGGGCAGAAGCAATTAACAGAATTCTTGGCAGGGGATACTTTTCGACAAAACGTGTGTATGTGGGCATGGCAACGTGTGAAATTGCGGCCGGATCAGCAGATGTTATGGAAATATTTCAGACAGCCATTAAAAACGGACTCGTTGATGTCTATTTGAGTCAAAAGGGGTGTGCGGGTCGCTGCAACCTTGAACCGACCGTTGAGGTTATTGAGGAAGGAAAGATTCCGGTGAAATACGGCCTTGTTGACGCCGGACGGGCTCATGAAATTATAGAACGGCATCTCAAAAAAGGGGAGGTCATCGAAGAATGGGTGATTCAGTAACAACAAACCAGCCAATAGAAAAACGGCCCAGAAAGCAGGTCGAATACAATATTATTCTGTGCTCCGGACCATCCTGCCTGCACAACAAAAGCAGTGAGCTCTACACGGAAATAGTGAAACAGCTGGAAGCATTCAACTGTCAGAGTAAGGTGGAGATTATACTTTCCGGCTGTCTGGGGATGTGTGCCAGGGGTCCGATTATGGTCATCAACCCCGGATATATCCTGTATGGCGATGTCGGTGTGAATGACGTCCATGATATCATCAAAGGACATATCGTCGACAAAACTCCGTTTTCCCAAAAGGTTATTCATGAGGATCATCTGTTTAACCGGTTTTACCGTGTATTCGGAGATGTCAAATTTTTTGGAAAACAGATGCGGATTGCCCTGCGGAACTGCGGCATTATCGATCCTGAAAAAATCGATGATTATCTTTCTGTGCGCGGATATGAAGCGCTTGCCAAGGTACTCACCGATTATTCGCCTGCCGAAGTTATTCATCAGATACAGGACTCCGGACTGCGAGGCCGCGGCGGGGCGGGATTTCCCACTGGATTAAAGTGGAAATTGACCGCTGATGCCGAAGGCGAGGTGAAGTACGTCATTTGTAATGCCGATGAGGGCGATCCCGGTGCATTCATGGACCGGAGCGCTATTGAAGGCGACCCTCATTCAATTATTGAGGGGATGCTGATCGGCGGATATGCTGTCGGAGCGAAAAAGGGTTTTTTGTATATCCGTGCCGAATACCCGCTTGCAATCAAGAGGCTTGAAAAAGCCCTGACTGCCGCCAGGGAACAGAATTTTCTGGGCGACAATATACTGGGTTCAAACTATTCGTTCGATATTGAGATTCGGCTTGGTGCAGGAGCATTCGTCTGCGGCGAGGAAACAGCCCTGATTCAATCCATTGAGGGTGAGCGGGGAATGCCCAGGCCAAGGCCTCCGTATCCCTCTGTCCGCGGGCTCTTTGACAAGCCCACGCTCACCAATAACGTTGAAACATGGGCGAATATACCGGTGATCATTCTTGACGGAGCAAAATGGTTTTCAACAATCGGAACAAAAAGCAGTAAAGGAACCAAGGTATTTGCTGTTGCAGGAAATGTGGAAAATACCGGCCTGGTGGAAGTCCCCATGGGGACAACGCTGCGGGAAATTATATTTGATATCTGCGGAGGCATTCCGGGTAACAGAAAGTTCAAGGCGCTGCAGACCGGCGGGCCTTCCGGCGGGTGTCTGACAGAGGATTCACTTGATACCCAGGTTGACTACGAATCACTCGCGAAAGCGGGATCATTTATGGGGTCGGGCGGAATGATCGTTATGGATGATACCACGTGCATGGTGAATGTGGCACGGTATTTTCTGGAATTTACCCAAAACGAATCCTGCGGAAAATGTACTCCCTGCCGCGAAGGCACCAAGCGGATGCTTGAAATCCTTACGCGCATTACTGACGGCCGGGGGGAAGTAAAAGATATCGAAAAGCTTGAACGGCTCGGGGCGATGATCTCCAAAGCTTCACTCTGCGGACTGGGCCGTTCGGCTCCGAATCCGGTGCTCAGTACACTGAGCAAATTCAGGAATGAGTATGAAGATCACATTCTCCACAAAAAATGCACAACAGGCAGCTGTCAGGCAATGCTTACGTACTCGATAAATGACCAATGTATCGGGTGCGGCGCCTGTATCAGGGTGTGTCCGGTCAATGCGATCAAGGGGATAAAAAGAAATCCGCATACAATTGACAGTGAACTCTGTATCAAATGCGGAGAGTGTATGAAAGTCTGCAAATTCAGGGCGATAGACCGGGTGTAACCGGAATAGAGGAGAAACAGAATGGCGAAAGATTCAATTGTTACAATCTATATAAACGAAAAAGAATACAAGGTAAAAGAAGGCCAGACCATTATGCAGGCTGCGGATTCGCACGGTTTTAAAATACCGCGGCTCTGCTATCATCCGAAACTATCAATCGAAGGTGCATGCCGTGTCTGTATCGTTGAAGTTGAGGGGATGAAAACCTATGCAGCCTCGTGCGCATGTCCGGTTGCCGAAGGGATGCGTATTCATACAAATACCAAAGAGCTGCGCAGGGCACGACGCGATATTGTGGAACTGATCCTGGACAATCACCCGAAAGACTGTCATACCTGTGAACGCGACGGGAACTGTGAATTGCAGCGGCTTGCCTATGCCATGGGCATCCGTCACCGTCATTTTGAAGGGGAGCGCAAGCACTATGAAAAGGACCTGTCCTCGGAATCGGTTATCCGTGACCCGGACAAGTGTATTCTCTGCGGCAGATGCGTCCGGATATGTTCTGAAGTACAGAAGGTGAACGCCCTCGGGTATGCTCACCGGGGATTCAAAACAGTCGTCATGCCCGCGTTTAACGCCCCGTTTTCTGAAAGTGTCTGCTCCAATTGCGGACAATGCATCAACGTTTGTCCCACTGCCTCTTTTGTGGAGAAAAATTATACTCAGGAATTATTTGAAAAACTTGATAATCCCGATATCATCAAAATTGCCCAGATTGCCCCATCAGTCCGCGCTGCGATTGGTGAAGCCTTCGGTTTGCCGCCCGGCCGGGCAATGCACGGTGAACTTGCGGCATCGCTGCGCAAGCTGGGATTTGATTATGTTTTCGACACACAATTTTCAGCAGATCTCACTATTATGGAAGAGGCCAGCGAGTTTCTTGAACGGCTGCAGGGAAACGGCCCATTGCCGATGATTACCAGCTGTTCCAGCGCCTGGATGAAGTATGTGGAACATTTTCATCCTGATTTTCTTCCGAATATTTCAACATGCAAATCACCGATGGCAATGATGGGTGCGCTGACCAAGACGTATTTTCCCGGGAAAATAAAGAAAAAGCCGGAGGAAATATTCTCGGTGGCGATCATGTGCTGTACTGCCAAAAAATATGAAGCTGCCCGGCCCGAGCTCATGGTCGATGGAATCCGCAGCGTCGATCTGGTTGTCACGACCCGCGAGATTGCCTGGATGATTAAATCGGCGGGGATCGATCTGGTCAATATCAAACCGCAGGATTTTGACGCCCCTCTGGGCATTTCCTCGGGTGCCGGAGCTATTTTCGGTGCAACAGGCGGTGTTATGGAAGCGGCAATCAGGACCGCATATGAACTGTACACAGGTGAAACCCTCCTTGATATTGAACTGGCGTCTCTGCGCGGCTTTCATGGAATCAAGGAAGCGGAAATAGTAATTGACGGAAAACCGATACGCGTTGCAGTAGCGCACGGGCTCGGAAATGCACAGGAATTACTTGCCATCGCCAAAAAAGATCCAAAGCGGTATCACTTTATCGAGGTGATGGGGTGTCCCGGCGGATGTATCGGTGGAGGCGGCCAGCCGTATGCAACTGCAAATAGCATTCCACTTGACGAGGAGTGTCTGGCAAAACGGGCAGAAGCCTTGTATGCGATTGACCGGGAAAAGACAATCCGGCGCAGTCACGACAATCCCGACATCCAGCGGCTCTACAGGGAATATCTGGGACGGCCGTTAGGCCAATTGTCCCACAAATTGCTGCACACACACTATGGGGCGAAACTGCCGCGGGGTATTATTGTCGGCGGAGGAGAATAAATGAAGACGAAACAAGATGAAAAGATGAACCTGCTGGAAGAGTACATGCAGGAAATGAAGAAGCAGCCGTATGCAGAATCACAGCTGATCGGCATTCTCCACAAGGCACAGGAATTATACGGCTATCTTCCCGAAGACGTCATGGAAGCAATAGCGTATGGCATGAATATTCCCGCCGCACGAATATGGGGTGTCGCAAGTTTTTATCATTATTTTAACCTTGAACCGGTTGGGAAATATACTTTGTCGCTCTGCCTTGGAACCGCCTGCTATGTAAAAGGAGCCGGGAAAATTCTTGATCGCATGCGGGAATACCTGAATGTCGATGTGGGACAGACAACAGAAGACCGTTTATTCACCCTGCAGGAGGCCCGCTGTCTGGGCGCCTGCGGACTTGCTCCGGTCCTGATGGTCAATGACAGAATTTATGGAAAACTCACCCCGGACAGTACAATTGAACTGCTTGATAAGCTGAAAAAGGATGCAAAATAATTTTTTACAGTTGCTGTACAGGACACACGAAAGGGAAACGCAGCAAGGAGGAATATCGTGCCAAAAAAAATACTAATTATCGATGATGACAATGATTTTGCAGAGGCGGTCAAAGTGCTTCTGGAATCCAATGGATACAGTGTCGACTATTCAGAAACGAGCGAAGAAGGGCTGCAAAAAGCGTGCGGCGAAAACGCACCGGACTGCATACTGCTTGATGTGATGATGACAAGCAAGACAGAAGGAATTGAGTTTTCCCGGACACTCCGGGATTCAGAAGCAACTGCGCAGATTCCCGTGATTCTTGTCACCGGGATTCGCCGGGACCTGAATGTACCCTATTCACTCGAGCCGGACGGTGATTTTCTGCCCGTAAAAGCAGTTATCGAAAAACCCATCCGTCCTGAAGCACTGTTAACGGCGATCCAGGATAATCTTTAATATAATTTTTCAAACAGTGATCAAACAGCGCAGATGGCCGGGATACGGGGTGATTTTTTGTCTTTTGTGATTTTTTTTCCATGAAGACAGGTGAATTTGTGTTTGTTTCCCAAAAACGCGCATCAATGGTAAAATAAAGTGAAAAAGGGGTTTGACAGAACCCACTCACTCTTTTAAATTGACCTTATGTTTGTTTCGGTATGCACAGATCTGGCCAATGCTGACCATGAAGAAGCTGTTTCCTCACTTTTAATTCAATACGGATTTGTACGGGTGCAAAAAAACCTGTATGAACACACCGGGTTAAACGAAACAGCGCTCAAGCGGCTGAAATATGATATGGACAAAAATACCGACTCGTATGATGTGATGCGGATTTATCAGTATCCCTTTGAGGGGACATTGGTTATTACCGCATTAAAGGGAAAAAAATGGCGGAAGCTGGTCGCGAGAGCATGATTTTTATGAGCATAAACGAATTTATGTGACCGTAAAGTATACCGTTACTTTAAACCTCAGCGATCTCTGTGGTTTAGCCTTAGGAGAAGAAAATGTTTGAAGATATCCAGCAGAGGATAGTGCAGCTCGATAAATCAATCCAGGAAACCTGGAGGCGTCTTTGACCCGGAACATCTGAAAACGGGCATCGCGGCACTTGAAACAGAATCCCAAAAAGAAAATATCTGGCAGGATCGGGAGCATGCAGAGAAGATCCTTTCAAAACTGAAAAGTCAGAAGAAGAGGCTCGAAAGCTGGGAAAAACTTATTGCTGATTTTTCGGATTTTCAGGAAATGCAGCAGCTTGTGCAGGAAGAAAAAGATTCTTCGGTCGAAGAAGAAATCAGGAATTCTTTTCTGAGCCTGGAAGAACGGTTTGAACAAATACAGATCATTGAATTCCTGAGCCAGAAATATGATGAGGCAGCGGCATTTCTTACCATTCATTCCGGCGCCGGCGGAACGGAGGCGTGTGACTGGGTGAGCATGCTTATGCGAATGTATCTGCGCTGGGCGGAAATTCATGAATACAAAGTTACCACCATCGACCTGCTCGAAGCGGAAGGCGGGGTGAAATCGGTAACACTTGAAATTACCGGTGATTATGCTTTCGGCTTTCTGAAAGCGGAAACCGGAATCCACCGGCTTGTGCGTATTTCCCCGTTTGACAGCAACCAGCGAAGGCACACGTCATTTGCCTCGGTCTTTGCTTCACCGGTGATTGACGATGATATTGAAATAGAGATAAAACCCGATGAACTGCGAATCGATACTTATCGCGCCGGAGGGGCCGGCGGCCAGCATGTCAACAAGACCGATTCCGCTGTGCGGATTACACATCTGCCCACCGGGATTGTTGTCCAGTGTCAGAATGAGCGCAGTCAGTTCAAGAACAAATCTACCGCAATGAAAGTGCTGAAATCCCGCCTGTATGAACATGTGAAAAAAGAGCAGGATGCTGAAAAACTGAAACAGGAAAAGGCCAAGAAGGATATTTCATGGGGTAACCAAATTCGGTCTTATGTGTTTCATCCGTATAATATGGTTAAAGACCACAGGACAAAATACGAAACAGGAAATACGCAGGCTGTGATGGATGGAAAAATAGATGGGTTTATAGAAGAATACCTGAAATTTACATGGACCGGTGAATAAATACCGTGAAGGGAATCGATGTGAAAAAAAAGAAAACAGGTTTTTTCCCTGCTGTTTTTCATGACAAAATGGCAGGGTATACGAAATATATTCTCCTGTGTACTTTTTTGTTTTGCGGTTTTTTGTTTTCACTATTCCCGGACGAAAGTGTGAACACGGCCATTCCCCTGCCGATTGATCCGAAAATTGCATGGAGTGTTGCGATCACCGAATTTCAGGGATCAAATATCTCGCAGGAGAACCAGTATCTGCTTGCAAGTCTTCCCGCATTGCTTCAGGAGCGGATTGCCGTCATTCCAACACATACGCTTGCGAAGGAAGAAATTACTGCATACCAAAAGTGGATTGTCTACACAGAAATCCAGAAGGTAGCTGAATCACTGAATCAGCTGCAGAAAAAACAGGATGAACAGATTTTCCTGAATAAAAAAGAGTATGAGCTCGACAAGCTGAACCAGGAATTTGAAACGCAGCGCGAGATTTTGAGAAACAAAATAACACAGCTACGGGCTATGGATCCTTCCCTTATTGCAGTCCCCGGTTTAAAAGAACTGGTTCAGCCGGAGGACAGCGGCAGGTTGCTGGCCTCTCCTCCGTATTCCCCGCTTCAGTATGCTGTTCAAAAGGATATTGATCTTCTGGTGACCGGCAGTGTTGAAGAAATTCAGGGATATCTGTATCTGGAAATCAAGGTGTTCCACCGATTTCTGGAGAAACCTGTTTATTCCTTTCACGATGCAGGAACACGGGAAGAACTCGCCGCCTTCATGCAGGATGCAGTACCGGATATTATTTTCACGATCCTGGGGCGTGAATGGGCCGGTTTGTTTATCGATGTTGATCCGGCATTCTGTTACATAAAAATCAATAATGAGCTGGCTGGAATGGGAACGCTTGATCATCATTTTTTATTGCCGGGTGAAATTTCTCTTGAAATTATCGCACCGGGATACAAAGGGATCATGCAGTCAATCGTTCTGACTGCACGGGAAACTGAACGCATTGAAATTACCCTTGAAAAAACCGATACACAGGCATTGCTGGTGGAATCACTCCCTCCCGGCGCTGATGTTTATTTTAATGCACTGTGGATAGGAAAATCCCCGCTGATCATGGAACGTCCGGCAATATTGTCACGGCTGCTTTTTATGGCTGACGGGTTTAATCCTACCTCTTTCAGAATTGGGCCGGAATCCGGCCGGAATATCATGGTCCCGCTTGTCAACCTCAAGGTTGACTGGCAAAGTATCAAAGAAAGCAAGCGTGACCGCTTTTTCGGCGCTCTGGCCTGCCTTGTGCTTTCCATGCCGGTGCCTATTTTCAGTTATGGGCTGGCAGGTGACGCCTCTTTTGCCGGCAGGACATCTGATTTTGAATTGTATAAAGCAATCTACTATTGGTCTTTTTTTATCAGCGGGGCACTGATAACGAATATGTTCTATGAACTGTTTCGCTATGTCCGGAGTGCAGACAGGCCGTCGGGCTGATACAAAAAAAAACTGCGGCCCTTCTGCCTGGAGTGCCGGGATAAAATATTGGGAGTTGATGAGTGAGTAAAATTTCTTTGGGTGAACGCCTGAAAAAACTGTTTGGTATACGGAACATTGACGAATCGATATTTGATGATCTTGAAGATATTCTGATCGAGGCTGATGTCGGGGCAGCAATTGCTGTTTCCTATGTTGATCAGCTGAGAACCATTGCACAAAAAGAACAGAGCTTTGACGCAGGGAAGGCAGAAGAAATCATAAAGCGGCTGATGGCGAATGATGTGAAATCCTGTAATGTGAGCCTGCGGGAAAACCAGCTCAATATTTTTCTTGTTTGCGGCGTCAACGGTGTCGGCAAAACAACAACAATCGGGAAACTCGCCAAATATTTTTCCACCTTCACCGATCCGGGCAGAATTCTGCTTTCTGCGGCAGATACATTCCGGGCTGCAGCGATTGACCAGCTGACTATCTGGGGGGACCGTCTGGGAATGAGGGTGATCGCCCAGGCGCACGGATCTGATCCCGGGGCGGTGGTTTTTGATACAATTGAGAGTGCGTATGCAAAAAATGCATCAGTGGTCATCATCGATACTTCCGGGAGAATGCATACAAAGGAACACCTGGTGAAAGAACTCGTCAAAATTGATAAAATTGTAAACGGAAAAATAAAAGAGACGACGCAGTATCACCGGATGATTGTACTGGATGCGACGACCGGACAGAACGCGCTCCGCCAGGCAGAAGTATTTCAGGCCACGCTGGGCCTCGACTCAGCGATTCTTTCGAAGCATGATTCTGCCGCGAAAGGCGGAACCGTCATCGGGATTTGCCGCGAGTTTTCAATTCCTTTTTCTTTTCTTGGAAAAGGGGAGGGGGTTGGCGATCTGGTTGTGTTTGATACAAACGAATACCTGGAGTCGTTGTTTGTATGACCGGAAAATGCTTTTTTATCAGTTTAATTTTTCTCATTTGCTCTGTGGCCCTGTACTCCCAATCAGTCTATTACCGGTCAGACAGTGTTGGACTCGAACTGGAGATTATCAACAAATACCGGCTTGATGAATTTGAGTATGTCCTGGAGGTCGAAAAAACTCCCCAACTCCTTGAAAAAACACTGTTCAGAAATCAAAAAGAATATCGGCGGTGGGAAACATATTATAATGAGAACGGGGTAAAGACCGTGCTCAAGGAATTTGAAAACAATAACATAGTATTCAATACAGAGTTTGACCGCAAGGGAAACCGCAAGTATGAAGAACTGTATTCACAGGGGATTCTGCAGGAAAAAAAAATCTACTCCTATTCATCGCGCGGGATTGATTATGTTGACACATTAGACAGCCGGGACAAAAAGCTGTATACCGACGAGTATGAAATCTCACCGGCCGGGCGGCTGCGCGCTATCCGCCGACTGTTCCCGTCCGGGCGGGTCGATATCCGGCATTATACCTATTCGGCCGGACGGCTTGTCGAGGAGTGGGAGTATTCAGAAGGAAGAATTTTCATTCTGGTGTACAATGAAGACGGGAAGCTTGTGCGGCGTGAAACCTGGGAAAAAGATACATTACAAATTGTCGCAAATATTGAATATGATCCAAATACCCGGAAAATTATCCGCGAGATTGAAAAGGATCTTGAAAATGATATTTCAATCGAACGGCGCTATGATAAAAACGGACTTATGGAAAAAGAAATTATCGATAAGGGAGACGGGTTCCCCTCGGATACCACCTATGAATATCGGGATGGCAAAGTTGTTTCGTTGCGAAGGAAAAGCAGCATTGGTGTGGAAGAATGGAAATATTATCATGATGCATCCGGCCGATTGACATCCGAAGATTATTACCGGCGCGGTTTTCTTGAAATGCACACCGTTTACAAAGAGGATGATTCGTGGTATGAGGAGATACTCCGTAACGAAGAGGTCTTTGTTCGCGTATTTTATGAAAACAACAAAAAAGTGCGCGAAGAGTTTATTCAGGAGGGAAATGTCATCCGGACCAGGGACTACGATTAATGAAAAACCAGTTTATCATTTACACCGCACTTCGTTATTTCAAGGCGCGCAGGAAAAGCAGGGGATTTGCCTCCTCCATTCTCTCGATTCTGGGAGTAGCCGTCGGGGTATTTGCATTGACGGTGATTATTGCAGTCATGAACGGGTTTCAGCTGTCGTACATAAACAACATTCTCGAGATCAGTTCATTTCACCTTCAGCTTGAACAGGAAAACAGCGAACAGATTGACCAGCAGCTTTTAAAAAAAATAAAAGATGTCCCGGGGATTACGGCTGTTGTTCCATTTTCTGAGTTCCAGGCATTGGTAAACAGAAACTCTTCCTATTCACAGACGGTCGGCGGCATTGTTCGTGCGGTGGGGAAAAGTGAGCTTGCCGCTGACCCCGGTTTTTATAAAAGCATTTTTTCCGAGGATGATTTTGACCAGGAATACCTGGAACAAAAATTTGCGATTGATGAACCGAATTCGATTGTCATCGGGAACCTGTTTGAATACACCATTGGTGCCCGCAAGGGGTCAGAACTGATCCTGACTGCGGTCAATGATTTTTCACTGAGGACGAAAGGCGAAGACGACGTCCCTGCGGGGGCATCAAACCGGTATATCATCAAAGAGGTATTCAAAAGCGGGTATAGTGAAATCGATTTGAATTATATCTTTATGTCCCTTGATTCTGCACAAAATATTATATCCCGGGATGGCGAAAAGAAACCACTTCCGATCGTCTACGGGATCAAACTCGGCAACCGGTTTGATGATCTGGGCATGAAACAGAAAATCGAAACAATCATCGGCTCCCGGCCGATCACCGTAAAAACATGGCGGGATTTCAACCAGGGTTTTTTTGGTGCACTCCTCATGGAAAAAATTGCCATGATGATTCTTGTCGGGCTTATTTTCATCGTTGTCGGATTCAATATCTTCAATTCTTTACGCAGGATTGTCTATGAGAAATTTGAGGAAATCGGGGTGCTGAAGGCAATTGGTGCTTCGCCGGGGCAGATAAAGGCCATTTTCATTTTTGAAGGTTTTTTAATTGGATTTATCGGGGGAATAATCGGGCTTGTATCGGGGTTGATTGTTTCCTCACATATAAATGAAACATTTTCCATTTTAACCCAGAGTATCAACTTTTTTATCGGCGGAGCAGAATCAGCACTATCAGTATTTGTTCGCGGTTTTCGGCTTGACCGGGTCATGTCGCCGTTTTCTTCCGATGTTTTTTATCTTCAGGGAGTCCCCAGCAAGGTTATTTTTGAAGAGGCTCTCCTGATATTTTTCTTTGCCGTATTTTCTGCCTCGGCTGCGGCTTTCGTGGCATCCCGTAAAATTACCGAGGTCAAACCTGCAGAGGTGCTCCGCTATGAATAACAGCACTTGCCGCGGTCACCATATCCGCGTAATCAAGACGGAGGAATTATGGCAAACCAGATAGTCGGGATTACCGACCTGACGAAAATATACGAAATGGGTTCTGAAAAAGTCGAAGTACTCGGCGGGATTTCGCTTGCCATAAACGAGGCAGAACTTGTCGTCGTCACCGGGGAAAGCGGTTCCGGAAAAAGTACCTTTTTGAACATGATCGGCGGGCTCGATTCCCCCACCTCCGGAAAGATTGTCGTTGCGGGGAATGAGATATCGGCTTTGCCTGAATCATGGCTCACCCAGTACCGCAGCAGAACAATCGGCTTTATTTTCCAGTTTCATTACCTGTTGAAGGATTTCAGTGCCCTGGAAAATATCATGATGCCGCTTCTCATCGCGGGAGTGCCCGGGAAAACCGCGAAAAACCGCGCAAATGCTTTGATAGCAGATATTGGGCTGGCGCACAGAAAAGAGCATTTTCCCGCACAGCTTTCAGGCGGAGAACGTCAGCGGGTGGCTGTTGCCAGGGCCTTGATTAACGATCCGCTTTTAATTCTTGCCGATGAGCCAACCGGGAATCTGGATGAACGAAACTCGAATATTGTCCTTGAACTTTTATTTGATCTGGTTAAAAAATACAACCGCACATTGATTATGGTCACCCATGATCTGTCGGTCAGGGATCATGCTGATAAAAGTTATTGCCTGGTCCATGGTGTTTTGGAGAAAGAATGAACCTGTCCCCTTCTTTTTATTACGGATTGCGTATTCTCATGATGAAACGAAGAAAAGGGGAGAAAACCCGGCCCCGGATGCTCATTTCGATGATCAGTATTGCCTTGAGCCTTATCCCTGTCATGGTGACCATCGTCGTTACCAACGGCATGATCGAGGGAATTACTGCACGCATCATCGAATTTGAATCGGGGCATCTGCAGCTGACGCTTGATTTTGAAGAAGAGGCCCGGCAGGTCGCAAAAAGCCTTCCCGCAATCACTGCCTTGTCAACAGTAAAGGCTGCATACATGGAACGTCAGGGATTGGGATTGTTTTTTCACGAGAAAAACAAAATGCTGGTATCTATCCGTGCAGTACCGGATACTATCTATGAAGATGATGAAGGATTTCGGCAATATGTCACTCTTTCGGACGGCGGCTTTGACCTCTCCCCCCGGAACTCGGTAGTGGTCGGGAAAGCACTTGCAGAGGAATACAATCTTGGGGTGGGAGACAGTATCCGCGTGTATACATTCCGGGGAGATTTTTCCGATTCGTCTCCCCGGGGAGCACGGGTCAACAGACTGAAAATAACGGGAATATTTTCAGTCGGCTACCAGGAACTCGATAAAAATGTACTGTTTGTTTCCTCTCGGGATGGCTCGGTCATGCTGCCGTTTAAAAACTCCGAGACCCGGCTGAAGCTGAAGGTTGCCTGGCCCTCCATGGATCTTGATTCCATCGCGGTGATGACAGAAAATGTATTGTCCCAATACAATGTCAATGGATATATGATGTCCTGGCAAAAGGTCAATAAAAACCATTACAGTGCATATGAAACAACGAAATGGCTGCTGTTTCTGATCATGATGCTGATTGTCATGGTCGCGACCTTCAATATCATCTCCTCCATGATCATGGTAGTATTGGACCGTATCCAGGAAATCGGAATATTGAAAAGTATCGGGGCAAGTCCTGGCATGATTATGTTTTCATTTGTTTTTGTCGGTCTGTGTACGGGTTTTTCCGGCACTTTTTTTGGTGTTTTTCTTGGGCTTCTTTGTGCAGTCAATATCAATGAACTTATTGCTGCAGCAGAATCAGTCATGAACGGGGCAATTTACGGATTTCATTCATTATTATCACTATTCGGCAATCCCCCGCCGGCAGAAGCGATCCGTCTGCTCAACCCTGAATATTACCTTGAACACATCCCGATCCGGATTGAATTGTGGGAGATTGGCATTGTATGCTTTTTTACCCTGTTTATTTCTGCATTTTTCGCCTTGTTTCCGGCTATAATGGCAGCACGAACAAAACCTCTTGAGGTCATCCGGAAACATTAGCAGGCTGTTGACAAACTGGTTGTCTGTCAGCACCCTGTCAGAAAAACCTGGAAATAGAAACTTTTTTCATTCACCAAAACTTTTTGTCGAAATATGAAATTATTTTAGTATATTATCAAAAATATACATATACTTATTAGTAGGTATGTTTGTGAGAGAATGATTACCGGAAGGAACGTTGATGACCTGTGAAATTTGTAACGCAAAAGAAGCGGTGTTTCATATAAAACAGATTATCGGAAAAGATGAAATTGAACTGCATCTTTGCGATAAATGTGCCCAGCTGCGGGGAATCACCAAAAGTGAAAATGCGATGGATTTTTCCATTTCCCAGCTGTTAACCGGCCTGGTGGATACGAAAACCGTTATTAAAAAAAATGCGAATGAAATACAGGAATGTGCACAATGCGGATATACTCTGACAAAATTCAAAAAAACAGGCGTACTCGGCTGTAGTGAGTGTTTTGCGGTTTTTGCGAAACAGGTGAAGAATTATGTTCACAAAATATACGGAAATGTTGCACACAGGGGGAAATATCCCTCGAAACTCGAAGCGTATAAAAATTATGTATTTGATGTGGAAACCCTGAAAGAAGAATTAAAACAGGCTATCACGGTTGAAGATTATGAACGTGCAGCGCTGCTCCGTGACAGAATCAGGGACATGACAGACGAGGTCGAAGAAAATGGCGAATAAACTTGATTTGCGAAAGAGCGCATTCTGGTTCAAACAGACCGGCCCCGAAAATGATGTCGTGATTTCAAGCAGGATACGGCTTGGACGAAACCTGACCGGTTTTGCATTTCCACAGAATCTCACCTATGAACAGGAAAAGGCAGTCATGGAAAAAATTGTGCCCGCTTTCAACCCTTTGGTGGATGAAAGCGATTACACATTGTTCCGGCTTGAAGATATGAATCCGCTTGATATAAAGCTGCTTCTGGAACGGAATATCATTACCCAGGATTTTTCGCTCGCAAAAAACAAATGCATTGTATTCAATGCGGATGGCACCATGACTGCCCTGGTGAATGAGACTGATCACCTGAAAATTGCCGCTTTAAAGGGCGGATTTTCCCTGAAAGAGGCGTATAAAGCAGTCAATGAACTGGACAGTATTCTGGAACAAAAACTTGATTTTGCGGTTTCCATGGAATGGGGGTATCTTGGCCCGTATTTGACTAATATCGGAACACAGATGCGCGCTTCCCTGATGGTTCATCTTCCGGCTTTGGTCATGACCGATCTCGTGACAAAGGCAATAAAGACGATTGCTTCATTCGGGCTGTCAATAAAGGGTTTTTTTGATGACGGTGAGGAATCACTCGGTGACATGTATCAGATTTCAAACCAGATATCTCTGGGTGCCAGCGAAAATGACATTATAGAAAGCCTTGAAGAAATTGTACTTCAGTTAGTAAATTATGAGAGACGGGCTCGTGAAGAAATGCTTGAGAAAGAGCCGATAATGATAAAAGATAAAATAGGAAGGGCAGTGGGGATGTTGTTGTACGCAAAACGGATATCATCAAAAGAAGCAATCAATCTTCTCTCCCTGATCCGACTCGGGATAGCACTTGAAATTATAAAAGGTGTTTCATTCGAAACAATTACAGCACTGCTTTTTCTAAGCCAAAAATATCATATACAGACGGTATTGGGAAATATCGATGAAATTGACAGTAAACTCATTGACTACACGCGGGCGAAACTCATTCGGGAAAGCCTGCAGCGGGTAGAGCTGAGTGGAGGTGAATAAATGTTTAAAGGACTGACAGAGCGGGCTCGCAAAATACTGACCATTATCGCTCATGAAGAGGCCAAAAAGAATAATGCTGACCAGCTTTTGCCAGAACATGTTGTGCTGGCACTGCTGAAAGAAGGGGAAGGCCTTGGTGTCCGCGCTCTGCAGCGGGTAAAAATTGATGTCCGCGACATGCAGCTCGAAATTGAAAAGAGCCTCCCGAAAAAGAAGGGCGCATTTGCCATAGGGACAATCGGCCCGTCAAAACGCGGAAAAAAGATGCTGGAGGTATCCGCCGAAGAGGCAAAAAGTATGGGGCATGAATATATTGGCACAGAACACCTTCTGATTGCCGCGACCAAGGAACTGAACAGCGCAACCGCGAAATACCTTGCGAAATTCAATATTGATGTATCAACACTCCGCGAGGTCATTCTGCGGCTGAGCGGCATTCCCGACAACCGCGAAAAAAGCGGGCTGTCGAAGAAAAAACAGCTCGGTGCCCTCAAGCGGCCGACCCCCACGCTTGATGAATTTTCACGCGATCTGACAGAGCTTGCGCGCAATGGAAAACTGGATCCGGTGATCGGCCGTCAGCGTGAAATCCAGCGTGTGATCCAGATACTCGCCCGACGGACAAAAAACAATCCCGTGCTTATCGGTGATCCTGGTGTCGGAAAAACCGCTATTGTGGAGGGACTTGCCCAGCGTATTGTCGATGCATCCGCACCGGAAGTGCTCATTGGAAAACGGGTCCTCACCCTGGATCTGGCATCGCTTGTTGCAGGCACGAAATACCGCGGCGAGTTCGAAGAAAGGCTGAAACGGGTGATGCGGGAGATTGCATCATCGGAGAACATTATTCTTTTTATTGATGAACTGCATACCATCATTGGCGCAGGCGGTGCAGAAGGGGCAATCGACGCTTCCAATATGCTCAAACCGTCATTGTCGCGGGGGGAACTCCAGTGTATTGGTGCGACCACTTTGAATGAATACAAGAAATACATCGAGAAGGATGCTGCATTGGAACGGCGCTTCCAGACCATTTTTGTCAAGGAACCAACGGTTGATGAGACGATCCGGATTCTGCACGGAATCAAAAGCAAATATGAAGAACATCACCATGTCACCTATACCGACAGGGCTGTTGATGCGGCCGCACATTTGTCGGGCCGGTATATTACCGACCGCCAGCTTCCGGACAAGGCAATTGATTTGATCGATGAAGCAGGCGCCAAGCGGCGGCTGTTAAACAGTGTCCGGCCGCAGGAACTGGTTGAGCTGGAAAAAGAAATAGAGAAACTGACAATCGAAAAAATAAACCTGGTCAATTCGCAGAATTATGAAAAGGCCGCGGCAATCCGCGACAAAGTGCATCAGCTGAAGGAACATGTTGCAGAAATGAAAGGCAAGTGGGAGACAGAGGTGCACGGCGAGGAAAATGTTGTTGATTCGGACGAGATTCAGCAGGTTATTTCCGAGATGACAGATATTCCGCTTTCCCGCATTGTTGAGCAGGAATCTGAACGGCTGTTGAATATCGAGAATGAACTGCATGAGAAGATCATCGGGCAGGATGAGGCTATTGCCGTAGTCGCCGCCGCGATCAGACGTTCCCGCACAGGCCTGAGTTCTCCAAGAAGGCCGCTGGGATCATTTATTTTTCTGGGACCTACCGGTGTTGGAAAAACACTGCTTGCCAAAACACTCGCCGAATTTCTTTTCGGCGATCAGGATGCCCTGGTGCGCATCGACATGTCAGATTTCATGGAAAAACATAATGTCAGCCGCCTTGTCGGTGCTCCTCCCGGATACATTGGATATGAGGAAGGCGGACTGCTTACCGAAAAAATCCGCCGGCGTCAGTACAGTGTCATTCTGCTTGACGAAATTGAAAAGGCACATCCCGATGTATTCAATCTGCTGCTCCAGATTCTGGAAGAAGGGCAGCTGCAGGATAACCTGGGGCATGTTGTTTCCTTTAGAAATACGGTACTGATCATGACCTCGAATGCCGGGGCACGGGATATTAACCGCGACACTGCACTTGGATTCCGTTCCGAGGGCGGGATCATGAATTATACGGATATTAAAATATCCGCATTGACTGAACTCAAGCGGTTATTCAACCCGGAGTTTTTAAACCGGGTTGATGAAACAGTTGTCTTCCACAGTCTCAACAAAGACCATCTTGGCGAGATACTTGAAATACTGATCTGTGAAACTGTTGAGCGGCTTTCTGAAATGAAAATAAAGCTCGAGTTTAAAAAGAGGGCAAAACTCTTTCTTATCGACAAGGGGTATGATGAAAAATACGGTGCACGGCCGCTTCGACGGACACTGCAGAAGGAGATAGAGGACCCGTTGTCAATGAAAATATTGAAAGGCGAGTTTAAGCCGGAGGACAGTATCGTGATTGATGTGAAAAACGATGAAATTGTTTTTCGTCCCGATAAAAAGAAAAAACAGATTGAGGAACCGGCTTTTGAGCAAATGGTCCAGTCATGAGTTTTCGCAGTACACTCTATCGGTGCAGCAATACGCTGCACCTTTTTTTTAAGGGGAATCATACGGGATGAATCCTGCGCTTGCAAAAGCCCTGTCTTTGTACTATGATGCTCACCATGAAATTGGAGCTCGCATTTACCGAGTGCAGTACAATGCGCATTCACATGGTGGGGATAAAAGGGGTGGGAATGACCGCCCTTGCCGAAATACTGCATGCCCGGGGGGCACTTCTTTCCGGTTCCGACACGCCGGAGATTTTTTTTACCGATGCAATTCTTTCAGCGCTGCATATTCCTGTTGTGCAGGAATTCAGTGAAAACAATATTTCCAAAGACATACAATATGTTGTCTATTCTGCCGCCTATTCTGCCCAAACCAATCCTGAACTGATAAAGGCCCTGCAACTGAATATCCCGATTCTCTCTTATCCCGAGGCTTTGGGCCTGCTTTCAAAAACAATGAAAAGCGCAGGAATTGCCGGCGTACATGGAAAGACAACCACCACTGCGATGACGGGCGTGTGCCTTCGAGCGCTTGAAACACCCGCCACCATTCTTGTCGGCTCTGCGGTTCCCGACTTCAACAACCGTGCAACCAGTATTCAGGGAGACCGGTTTTTTGTGGCTGAAACATGCGAATACCGGCGGCATTTTCTTTCTTTCTCACCGTCATATATTGTGCTTACCAGTATTGAAGCGGATCATCTGGATTATTATTCCGGATACGATGATATTTTCGAAGCCTTCTATTCGTATTGCAGCAGCCTGCCTCCAAACGGGGTGTTAATTTACTGTGCCGACGATCCAGGCGCCGCAGCGCTAAAGGAAAAACTGGCTGCGGTCCGCGGGGATATTGCCTGTATTCCGTACGGATTCACGGCAGAGGGCGCGTACAGGATCACCAGTACTTCCCGCGACGAAGGGATACAAACATTCAGCATCGCCGGCATGAAGGAACCATTCTGTGTGTCTCTGCCGGGAATGCATATGATTCTGGATGCGGTTGCTGCAATCGCCGTTTCGAGGACGATTGCTCTCGATGACGGGAAAAAAATGTCTGATGAGCAGATGAGGATCATGGCGAAAGCGCTCTGCCAGTTCCGCAGCACAAAACGGCGTTCTGAAATTATAGGGGAAGCACAAGGCATTCTGTTCATGGACGACTATGCGCATCATCCGAGCGCGATTGCCGCGACACTTGCCGGATTGCGTGATTTTTATCCGTCGAAAAGAATTATTGTAGACTTCATGTCCCATACCTATTCACGGACACATTATCTTTTAAAAGAGTTTTCTTCAAGTTTTCCCGATGCCGACATGGTTATTCTTCACAAGATTTATGCATCAGCACGGGAAAAAAAGGGTTCAGAGATTTCAGGAGAAGACCTGTTTTTCGAAACAAAGAAACACCATGATAATGTACATTATTTTGAGGAAGTGATGGATGCACAAGAATTTCTTTTGAACACCTTAACGCAGGGTGATCTTTTTATTACAATGGGCGCGGGGGACAACTGGCATCTCTCGCACGACCTCTTTGCAACAATTAATTCAGGTGCTGCCGGGAAGGAAAGGAACAATACGGTATGAAAAGTATGACAGGCTTCGGCTACAGTGAACAGGTGACAGATGAATTTTCGATTACCGCTGAAATGAAATCATATAACAACCGGTATCTTGATCTGAACATCAATCTGCCGCCGGTACTTTCTCCGCTGGAAGAACAGGTGCGGAAACATCTTTCGGAACACATCAGCCGCGGACGGGTGGATGTGTATATCAAAATGAGAGAATTTATTACTGCCTCTGAAATTGTCGTGGACGAAGATGCGGTGAAAAAGCACATGCAGGCGCTGCAAAAGCTTGCTGATATTGCGGGTATTGATGAAAAAATACATCTGTCACATCTCCTCAGGATCGACGGGCTTTTAAAAAGTTATTCGATATTCGATCCCGACAAATACTGGAATATTTTGTCGCCCATTCTTGAAGACTGTCTCTCCAAGCTTGATGTTTCGCGTGTCAAAGAGGGAAAAACCATCGAAAAAGATGTGCTTGGCCTTATTGATGCATTGAACAAAGAGGTGGAACTTATCACCAGAGAAGTCCCCAAATTTGAAGAAAAAATAAAAACAATGGTCACAGACAAATTCAGGGAAATCCTCGAGAATCAGGTTGATGAGAACCGTGTGCTGCAGGAAATTGCGTCTTTGTTTATCCGCTATGATATTAATGAAGAGCTGTCACGACTTTCAGCCCATTTGAAAAGTTTTCAGGATACCATTCATACAGACACATTGGTTGGAAGAAAACTTGATTTTTTATGTCAGGAGCTGAACCGGGAAGTGAACACAATCGGATCAAAAAGCATTGTCGTCGCAATAAACAATTCGGTGGTCAACTGCAAGGAAGTCATCGAACGGATACGGGAGCAGTTGAGGAATGTCGAATAACAGGATTATTGCAATCAGCGGCCAAAGCGGCTGCGGTAATTCATCGGTCTCAAAGATTGTCGCAGAGCAGCTGCATCTCAGGTTCATCAATTACACATTTCATGACATGGCTGATGAACTGAAAATGCCGTTTCCCGACCTTATGAAAGCTGCAGAACAGGATTCACAGTACGATCTTGAACTTGATCGCAAGCAGGTGGCATTCGCCCTGCGCGGAGAGTGTATCCTGGGGTCACGGCTGGCAATCTGGCTTTTAAAAGACCTGGCTGTAAAAATATACCTGGATGCTTCTGTTGAAATACGCTCACAGCGGATCGCCGCGCGGGAACAGAAACCGTTTAAGACTGCATTAAAAGAGACAGCTGAACGCGACCAGCGCGACCATGACCGGTTTATGAAGCTGTACAGCATTGATAATGACCGCTATGATTTTGCAGACCTGATCATCAACACCGAAGAAGGCGATCAGTATTTCGTGGCCAAAAGGATAATTGATTTCCTCTGTTAAAAATGATTGCATCATTCAGGTTGTACACCAGCAATCACTCCGGTGTTTTTTTCCTTTCAAATTGTTACTTGACAATTCCGGAGCATGAATCAATAATTAAAACAGTTCCCTGATGAATTAAATCAGGGTTGTCCGGGAATCTGCTGTAAAAAGTAGCCCGTCTATTACATCATTCAGGCCTGGTGAATAATCATACAGTCTGTCCAGAAAAGGAGTTTTTATGGAAAACACACAAGCTGCAAATTCAGTAAGCGCGGGAATCGCCCTGCGGGAAGGCTGGAATTTCGCAAAAAAAAATTACGGGAAACTGTTTCTGATATTTCTTGTCGGCGGCCTCATTATCGGAGCAGTCACGGGAATTACATACGGAATTGCAGCATTGTCGAACACCGCCATGTACGGATGGATGCATAATTCCGGCCTGCTAATGATTGTCGTAACGATTCTGAATGTGATTTTGACATCGATTTATTTTGCCGTTATTTTTCTTGTCGATTTTCCCATTTACGTCGGAATTTTTTCGGCGGTAAAAAAAGGAATGGCCGGAGAGCAGTTCGACGTCGCTGATATTTTTACTCCGTTTAAAACGAATTATAAAAATGTTGTGCTCACCGGAATGGCAGTTGTGGGAATCCTTCTTGCAACAATGGTCACTGCCTTTGGTATTCTGGGGGGATTGGAGTCGTTTCTCTACAGACTGTCTCATGACAACTTTATCCCGCTGTTCGGCGGGCTTGTCCCCTTATATTATATCGCCGCATTTGCATTCATCTTTGTCATCAATATTTTTCTTCTGTATGCATACCTCATTGTCATCGATACAGACATGAAGGCAGGAAAAGTCATTTCGCGGTCTTTTGCGTATGGCAGGAAATACCTCAAACCGACACTCCTGTATGTGCTTGCATTTATCGGGGTTGCCGTTGTCGTGAGCCTTGCGATGGGAATTATCATCGGGATTTTCACTTTTATTGATTTCGCGGTGATGCAGGCAGCAAATATGTCTGTTCCGATTTTTTCAATTATCTCGGCCGTGATCGCGGTTATCGGGATGATACTGATCATGCCTGTAATCGGGGGCTGGTCATACGGGACGTGTACGCATCTGTATCTGCAGATAAAAAAGAACAATCCTTCATAGAAATGGTATTTCGGGCTGTTCAAACCAGAATAATGTGGTGTGGACAGCCTTTTTTCCTTTACAAAACAAAAAAAACGTAGTATAAGTAAACTAACTACCAGAATGCTTCCAACATTATAGGAGAATACAAGGTGATACTACCGTTGAAAGAACTCATCCGGGAAACCGGGAATATGTATATACTTACCTGTGCGGCAATCAAGCGCGTTTTGCAGCTGAGTGTGGCAGGCGATGAAGAAGTCCACAAAAACCACGGGAAAATCGTATCTGTTGCAATAAAACAGATTCTTGAAAAAAGGATTGAATACAAACTCGAAGAATAAAATCCCGGTCTGTATACTCTTTGGGCCGACCGGCGTCGGAAAAACAGAAATTATTGCAGAATGTCTTTCTGACAAGTATGAAGTAGTCAATGCGGATGCAACACAGGTTTATCAATTTCTGGATATCGGTTCGGCCAAACCTTCTCTGTCACTTCGAAAACAGATTCCCCACCATCTGGTTGACATCGTTGACCCGGCAGAACAGTTTACTGTTGCGGATTTTGTAAAACTGGCAGATCGCGCTGTACAGGATATTGCATCCCGCGGCAAGCGGCCTGTAGTTGCAGGAGGGACTGCGTTTTACATAAAGAATTTTCTGTATGGGACCCCTCCGTCACCTCCGTCAGACCCGGAGACTCGCCGCATCCTGGAACAGGAATGCAAAGCCAAAGGCCTGGAGCATATGCATCAGGAACTTGCCCATCTAGACAAAAGAAGTGCTGAACGGATTAACGAGAATGATGAATACAGAATCCTGCGCGCTCTTGAGGTGTTCAGGACAAGCGGCAAACCGCTTTCTGCATTCCCGGTTCCAAAAGCATTCCGCGGACAGTACCGGTTTTGTCTGCTTGGGTTGTTTCGGGAACGGGCACAGCTGATCGACCGGATATTCCGGCGTGTCGATGCCATGTTTGATGAAGGGCTTGCCGATGAGGTCGCAGCACTTGTTAAAAAGGGGTATACAGAAAGAGATCCCGGATTTCGCGGGATAGGGTATGCAGAGTTCTTTGGCTTCTACGAGGGACATGGTTCGATAGAAAGTGTCAGGGAGCAAATAAAACTCCATTCACGGCAGTATGCAAAGCGTCAGATGACGTTTTTCCGCAGCCTTCCGGATGTTGAGTGGTTTTCGCCTGAAGACATAGATAAAATATCAGACAGAATCGCGGCCTTTTTTGAGCGCTAAATATATGAATATTTGAAAAAGTGCCTTGACTTTAAGCCGGTTTTATGGGAATAATACCGTCTATTGGAAAAGAACTGACAATTTGCAGAATTATCTGTATAGTATTACATTATAATATTGACAGTTATTTTATTCAGAAAGGGGTGAGCGCGAGTGCCTTGCGGAAGAAAACGGAAACGACATAAAATTGCCACACACAAACGGAAAAAAAAGCTGAGAAAAAACCGTCACAAGAAGAAAATCCGTTAAATTTAATGGGCTTTCCTGCTGATAATATAAGCAGGAGCTTTATATGAAACAATTATTGTTTGGATTAACTGTATGTTTTTTTCTTTCAGGGACGGCAATTGCCGACAGCCTCTGGGAAGAAAATTTTAATGGATATATTGCGGGAAGCAGCACATTACGAGCCGGAGATATTGTTACTATAATAATCGACTCCGGCTTTTCTTTTCAGTTCACCTCTTCAAGTAAAGATACAAAATCAATCACGTTTGAATTTGCCGGCGGGGAATACGGCAACCTCTTCTCGTTTCTGCCCACCGGGAGGTCGGGTCAGGATATGAGTCTGCGCGGGGGAGATTCCTATACCCTCGAAGCGGAGATTTCCGCACGGATTACCCAGGTAGACCAGTTCGGCAAGCTGATCCTTTTGGGCAACAAGGTGGTACAATTCGAAGGGAAACAGGAAACCATCACGTTCTCGGGCCGCATCGATCCAAAGGTGGTGGATGCAAACAAGCAGGTAGATTTTTCAAAGGTGGAAAATGCCCGGCTTATTTTTACCAGTTTTCTTACCCCAGCTGCTGATACGATTACCCAGGCTGACATCGAAGAAGTCGTTGAGGAAATTACTGCGCCGGACGGAACGGTCACTGAAAAACGGACCACGAGGATTCGTGATGAACGCAAGCGGCAGCTTATTCTTCTTTATTTGAACCGTATCTCTGATATTGTATTTCAATAGTTCGGGAAGAAGCAAGAAATTGCTTTACACATCCGACAAAATAAACCCGTGCATGGAAAGCATTTTCAGGGATTGCCCGGAGCTTATTTTGTTTACACATGCCAGAAAAATATTCATACAGGACCGGGCATCATCCAATGCACGGTGATTGCGCGGTGAGGGAATACCGAGCAGGGCAAGCAGGCGTTCTAGGCTGTATCCCGGTTGATTCGGATATATTTTTTTTGCAATGAGACGGGAATCAAGGACCATGTTCATCGGGACCGGTGCGGATGCGGCAAAGCAGGCCTGTTTCAAAAAGCTCACATCGAAAGGTGCATGATGTGCAAGAAGAATCGTGTTGCCGAAAAAATCAAACAGGTTCGGAATGATCTCTGCGATGAGCGGTTTGCCGACAAGCATCTCATTGGTAATCCCGGTAACCCGGGTTGCTTCTTCTGAAACAGGGTATTGCGGATTTATCAGACACGAATACTCTTCGATAATTCCGTTTACGGTAAATTTCACCGCGCCAATTTCGGTAATCCTGTCGGTTTTATAATCCAGGCCGGTTGTTTCAAAATCGAAAGCAGTATAGGTTTGTCCTGCGATCGAAAGGTTGGGGACCGGTTTTGTTCTTATAATATCATACTGAGTCCTGCTCAAATGCCGGACTCCATGGGGATGGATTTTTCTGAAAAAATTATGGCACTGAAAATCTGTATTTCGGCGTCCCTGTGTTTCCAGCTGTCGGACGGCAAGCCCGCTTTCTGGCAGGTGTGGCTCAGAAACTCATCACGGTTCCAGTTGTATTCTGTTGCCACCTGGGGCAGCAGCAGCCCCGAGTACCCGCCTTTTTTCATAATGATGCCATGTGTTCCCACGATGATTTCATCAACAGAACGTATCCGATGCAATGGCGACAACACGGAAATTTCAATTTCAAGATGTGACAATTCAGATTCTTTGAGTGGAGGAAACCTTGGATCCTGAAATCCGGCAGAAACGGCCATTTCCATGACGGTCTGCAGCAGGGGTGCGATTCCGGTTATGTATCCAATACAGCCGCGGAGATTGCCCTGCTTGTGCAGACTCACAAATGCACCGCATTTTGTTTTGAGTGTCTCTGTCGGAGTAAAAACCGGCGGTTTTAATTGTGTACATGCCGCGGTGATTGAGGCCCTGGCTGCTTCAAGCAGCAATTTTTTTTCTGATACAGACAGTGAAAAGTCCATTTTTAAATCCCTTAAGCGAGTATTCCGATCGCGGCGTAATGTACCCGCTCATCGAAGTTGTTGTTTGTCTGCCCTGAATTTCCCTGGGAAAACAGTTTTATTGTATGGTTTTTTCCAAAATATGCAAGGATCACCGCAATACAACCTGCTCCGCAAGAGCTGATCTCCCCGTCCTCGATCCCCTGAAAAATACGTCCTGGATTATTTTCGAGAATTGAGGACAATAAAATATCAGACTCTTTTTCAGCAGTGTTTCCGTTAAGATAAGAGGTCATGTTTGAGGAGACAACAAACAGTGTCTGCGAGTCTTCGGCCGGACAGGTAAGAGTGAGCGCGTTACCAAGCACATTCGCGGTTTCCCTGACCAAATTCCCGACAAGGATGGGTGCAATATCCGCTTCGGGAAAAAGGGCATGGATGAAGGGAAGCTGCACTTCAATGCAGTGTTCTTCCAGATGAGGGATGTCATCCTTCCGGAACCGGTTGGAACAGGACGCAAGTTCGTCCATGAGATCCTGGTCCACCGGTATCATGCCGGTCGGCATTCTGAAAAAATGCGATTCGGGAAGAATAATTTCATCGGTTTCATCACGGTGAACGGGTGCAAGGATTACCACCCGTTTTACGATTATATTCCGTGCCGCTTTGTAGGCGTCTGCGGCGATGGTCCCTGCATAGCGGTATCCCGCATGGGGGACAATCAGCCCGCGAATATTCAACGCCGGAGATTTTGATTCGCCCAGAAGAGTCTTGATGAGTTGTTTCAGGTGTTCCGGATCTGACGGATAAAATATACCCTCGACGATCGGTTCACGTACTTTTTTAAGCACTTGTTGCCTCTGTTTTAAGCTTAGTATCTTGATGAACAGAATGCAAGGACAACCGAATGTTTCAATTTTGATTCAGTATTACCCGTTGAACAGCCGGTGAAGGCGTGTTTCATCAAGGGTCACGGCAATATTTTTTTCCTGTGTTGCCAGAACAAGGCCTGCTTTCGCGCCTTTTATTTTTTTCAAGTATTTTACCTGCGTGTAATATAAATCAGCCTTTCCGGAGGATTTTGCCTTACTGAAGAAAACCGCAAGGTTCCCTGCGTCAAGGAGGACTTCAAGGGGGATCGTTTTGCCGGGTTTGTTTTTGATAAATACATATGCACCGGCGGTATCGCGGACATGAAGCCAGTAATCATTGCCCCTGACATGTCTCCGCAGCAGAGCTTCGTTTTCTTTTGCGGTTTTACCCACGATAATCGTGAATCCCGCGGATTGGTATGTTTTTCCGGGAGATGTTTTGTCATCTGTCTGTTTTGGGGGGAGTGATGTGCGCAGTTTTTTGTCGGTTTCCTGCAGAAAATGCAGGTCATTTGTCTGCTCGACTTTTTCGAGCATCATCCGGGTTTCTTCACAATCTTTTTCAACAGTTTTCAGCTCTTCAGTTAAATACTGGTGGCGGTTCCTTGATTTTTTATATTTCTCATAATACTGTTCAGCATTTTCAATTCCGCTTTTATTCACCTCAAGTTCAATCTCAACAGGCTGCTTGTCATGGTAATAATCTTCACAGGTCAGCCACCGGTCGCCCGGTTGTATCATGCTCATATTGCTTATTATCAGGTCTCCAATTTCACGGAACCGCTGATACTCTCCTGATTCCTCCAGTGATTTTTCTATCTTTTTCTTTGATGCAGCAAGTTTTGACTCTTTTGCGATGAGCTGTTTTTGCAGCAGCTCCCTGAGCGTCTCCAGTTCATTGGCTTTTTCTTCAGAAGCGAAAAATATTTCAAGGCGCTCCTGGAAACTGCCTTCGCCTGGAATTTCGCGGATGGAAAACTCTTTGTCTGATTTTTGCGCGGAGGGCGGGGAACCTTCCGGGGTGAACAGTTTTCCGGATATTTCATTGCGCTTTGGACGGCGGAACATGGCATCCAGGATGACATGCTGTGCATCAGTGACGATAATATTCGGCGCATTCGTCCACATCCTCACCCAAAAGTGGACGGTGTTTTCGCCACGCCGTATCTCCAGCTTGAGGATCCGGTCCTGATTGACATGTACCGCAGAGACGATATGGGCGTTTCGGATATGTGCCCGAAGAAAACTGACAAACCGCTGCGGTTTTCTGTTTTTCGGCAGCTGTCCATGGAAAAGATGGAATCTGCAGGCATTGTCAGCAAAACTGAAAACAAGCCGGCGGCTCTCGCCCTGTTTATAGAGGTCAAGCACAAGTTCCTGTATTGTCGGCTGGGCGATCTCCTGGATACGGCTTCCGGGAAGATTGAGTTCCTGCAGCACAAGATCAATTTCAAGGCGATTCAGGGATTTTTTACCGGTCATTGAGGGAAACCCGCGTTATCAAGAAATATGTCTGCGTCTTTTGTTTTGAAAAAAACAAAAATAACTTTTTGCGGGAAGGCGTTCTTTTTTAAAAACGCAATCACTGCGTCTGAGGCAATATTGGCCGCTTTTGATTTCGGATAGCCGTAAACACCGGTCGATACTGCCGGAAACGCGACCACGGTGAGTTTGTGTTCTGCGGCGAGTGTCAGGCTGGTTGTATAACACGAGGCCAGTAATTCCGGCATGGCCGGATCATTCGGATTGTAAATTGGCCCTACTGTATGAATGACATGTTTTGACGGCAGGTTTCCCGCTTTGGTGATAACTGCCTCTCCTGTCGAGAGTCCATTGGGATAGTGCGAACTGCGCAATTGCCTGCATTCTTCAAGCAGGGAAGGGCCGGCAGCCCGGTGAATGGCCCCGTCAACACCGCCGCCGCCGAGCAGGGAAGAATTGGCAGCATTGACGATGGCATCGATCGAAAGAGTGGTAATGTCGCCGATGCATACCTCAATGCGGTTGTTTAAAAAGCTTTTAATTTGTTGCATGGGAATATGGTACTATAGATTTAATTGGGACGGAAGCAAAAAATCAATAATTATGGCTGGTAAATACAGGTAACGGTACAGTCAAAAGCCTTGAATTTTAGATTAAAATAAGCTATTACATAATTAACAGGTATTACTGTTGTTTAAATGGGGGGGAAGAAGCATGCCGAATAAAAAAAAGGTGCTGCAGAATCTTTCGAGAAAGACGATTGCGGTGAGTTCCGGCAAGGGCGGAGTGGGGAAAACCACCACTGCGGTGAACCTTGCCCTGTATTATGCCCGAAAAAACATCAAGGTGGGGCTTGTCGATCTTGATCCGCTCTCCGATGTCATTACCGTCCTCGATATTGACGACCCGGAATCCGCACTCTCAAAACAGTTTGATGCCTCTGATCAATCCTTTGATTCTCATATTGTCCATGTTTTTTCCAATTTTGATATCATTTTCCCTTTTTCAAAGCTCCAGAAAAACGACAGCCTTGCACTGCTCGAAAAGCTCTATACCCGTTTCCGCGACCAGCTTGATGAGCGCTATGATCTCTTGATTTTTGATCTTCCGGCCGGGGTCCGGTACGAAGACAACCTCATTTTCCTGAACTACACGCACAATCTGGTTCTGGTGACCAATGCCGAACCGGCAGCGCATGTCTCTGCGGGCGGGTATATAAAAAGTGTTCTGGAAATGGAACCAAACATCGATATCCATCTGTGGCACAACAAATATGCCCGCATCCCCGGCCAGGTCTTTGATCCGACCGATGTCATCGGCAACTACAACAGGAACGTGAACGAGGAAGAACATCTTGGCATGGAGGTAAAGGACAGTATTCAGGACATTGCCTTTATTCCTGTGGATGCCTCGCTTGATCTTTTACAGTCAAACCCTTCGCCATTGTTGAACCTGATGCGGAGCCTGCTCGATTTGTGCGAGTTTTTCCAGGAACGCAGGCTGGAGGATCTGTCAGGCGGCATGCAGCTGTCGCCGCGTCTGTTTGATATCATCAAATATTACCTCATCCATACCAATAAAATAGAAAACATTGAAACCTATATTGATGAGCTGGGCAAATATATGAAAAAAGTGATCGCCCAGGATATCGCGAAAGGGAAAGAGGCCAAACAGGCGCGCGATGAAATCTCGTCTTTGACAAAAATGAAACCGTTCTCGGATACAGAGCGAATGCTTCTTGCCAAATATTTTGCCCGTGTAAAAAGCGATCTGATTCTCTCACTGTCAATCAAACTGATCACGCTGCTGGAAAAGGGGATACAGCAGGAAAGCGCGAAGCAGACAAAATCAGCGGGCGACATGCTCGATTATCACAAGGCGATTGATTCGACGATCAGCCAACTTCTCGTCTCCCTGAATGTCAAGAAAGTACAGCTGAGCATTGATTTGAAAAACAGCGCAGGTCTCATCCTGTTTTATTTTTCCCTGTATAAACTGTTTCAATCGACATCCGTATTGTCCCTGATCGTCAATTTCATTCCAAAAAAGAAAAACAGCCAGGGCGCGTTTGTCCGCGACAAAAACCGTCAGATTCGCGAGCTTTTGGGGACCAGCAGGGAATACAAGGAAAAGTATTTCGCCCTGATCAAGACGCTGTATCCCATCATCAACAGACAGGTGCAGACGGTGGTAAAAACGTTTAATCTGGCCAATCTTCTGTTGAAGGACAAACACGGAAAAGTGCACAAACTTGCCTATCTCACCCTGTTTACCAATTTCCTGCATGAAACAATTCACAGCGGCTTGAGCGTGATTGTGGGGTTCCGGCATCGGCCGGCGGCAAAAGCCTTTGAAGAGGCTGCGGAGAGCCTGCTTGTGAAAATAGGGAAATAGGAACGCAGTGAGTTGAGCCTTTCTCGCGAAGATCGCGATGTACGCGAAGGGAAGAAAAGGTAAGCGCGAATTACACGAATTGTCACA
>JAFGJO010000016.1 GCA_016929065.1 Spirochaetales bacterium
AGGAAATGAGGAAATGAGGAAATGAGGAAATGAGGAAATGAGGAAATGAGGAAATGAGGAAATGAGGAAATGAGGAAATGAGGAAATAAGGAAATGAGGAAATGAGGAAGCAGGAAAGGAAAGGGGCTACGCCTTTGTCTTGAAGATTCATATGCAACTTATTTCAACATGCCAATGAACATTCAAAGAAAAGGATTTATAAGGAAGACAGGGAGAGGGGCGCTGCCCTTGTCTTGACACTATAAGCGGTTTGTTCATAAAGTTGTTTTTATGAAAAGTTTTTTTGTTTGTATGATGCTCATCCTGTTATGCTCGGTGACGGGAACAGCCCAGGAATCCTGGCTTATCCCCGTCGACGACCCGGTATACAAACAAGCCGAGGAGTTTTTTATTACCGAAGGGGCGGTTTCCCCATTTGAAATGCTTCCCATGCCCGCAGAGGAATTGAAGGAAGCACTTGAAAAACTCGGAAAAAAAACAAATGATATGGAAAAAGTGTCCCGGATTAGAGCACTCAACGAAACGGTCGCAATGCCGTTTCCTTTCATTTCTCCCATTTTGGAGCTTGGTATTTCAGCTTTTTTAAACACACAGACAGACCGGTACGGCAGAATACCTTTGCTTGAAGGTATTGACGGAGTTTTGGATGATGATGGACTGAAAATGTACCACTACCCTGTTTACTATGAAACGGCTTCTCTGCCGTCCATGCTCACTGCGGGTTTTCAATTTCAATACAACGGTTTTGCAGGGTATTTTGCCCCCACCCTGCGGGAGACCTCCTTCGGCCTTGCTCAGGATAATGATTTTATCTCGATACCGGAAGACATCGAACAGATTGATATTGCCAATACACCCCTTCGGGGCATCGGTAACTGGTATTCTCCCCCGTTTGATATCCGTATCGGCCGGGACAAACTTCATTCGGGCCCGGGCAAATACTCAACTCTTACACTTTCCAAAACCATGCCCTATTTCGACTATACCCGCTTCAGGTTTTTTCATGAGTGGTTTTCGCTGGCTGTGACCGTTGCAGCCCTGAACCCGGTCATTTCAAATATGGAAAGCGTGTATCTTGACTATATTTATGACCATCCCGACGAACACCCCGACCCGAACGGCCCAAAAAATGGCAAAATTTTCCGGGATAGGTATAAAACATATATTCACTCACACCTCTTGATTCGGCCTTTTTCATGGCTGTCTGTTTCCATAATTCAGACAAATCTTGTCGGCGGAAGATCCATTGATTTTGCAGACTTTAATCCCTTTATTATCTTCCACAACAATTGGGATGACGGCACCTATGGGGTCCCGGTATCTGTTTCAGTTACGGTTGTACCGGTTAAGGGAATCAAGGTCTACGCGGAATACCTGTTTTTTGATGCGGCATTCGGCGATGAAGTGGGAGTGAGCACCAATCCGGGCGCCAGCGCCCTTATGGCCGGATTTTCACTATTGTCGCAGCCCTTTTTTGAGGCGGGCCCGGGACGATTCCGTCTTGATTTTGAGGCAACCTACACCGATGCCTACACCTGGGGAGATTACTATGACCTGGTCAAGTTCACGTCCCGTTTCATGTTTCTGGACCATGCCGCCGGCCGCTACTGGATGGACTTTCCGCTTGGATTTTATCTGGGCCCGGACTGTCTTGACCTGCACGCAAGCCTGGCCTACGGCCGGCCGGGTGAATGGGAACTGGAGCTTGAGTGGCAGACAACCGGCCAGGGCTCAGCCGATTTATACGGGTACGGCGATGATACGGATTTTTCCGATGCAACGAATACCGGATCCGCCCCCACGGGTACTGCGCAATGGTCGCACCGGTTCCGCCTTGGCGGATATTATGCAATTGACGAATCGATCACAATTTCTGTATGGTATCAGCTGCTGATTGTCAACAACAGGTTTGATCCTGCAGCACGGGAAAATATTTTAAATGACAATTATGTTTTTCATTTTGCCGGAACCGCAATTACCTGGAAAATCTTCTAAAAAGGGATATTAATTACTGTATGCGTATTTTATTCAGTTTTGTATTTTTATCTGTTTCTGTTCTCTGCTTTGCCCAATTTACCGCAGACCCCAATGACGCGCTGTATGACCATATTACGGTATGGGAAGAAAAAGGATATGTAAAAAACCTTCCACTGGTCCGCCCCTACCCGCATAATGTGATAAAAAAAATACTTTCCTCGGTGATCGAGAGCGGCAGCGGAATCGACCGGAAAACCGCGCAAGCCTTTTATGACCAGCTGTTTTTTACAGCAGAAACTCCGCGTCCGGATAGAATTGCTCCGTCCCCGTTTACCTTTACCCTTGATAACAGCCTGTGGGCGACCGGAGAAAGCTACCTGTACGGGATTCGGCCGGTGGTGTCGTTTCAGGATATGGTGACCGAATGGTTTTCCTATTCCGGCATGGCGGTAATGGGATTTGACCTTGAAGGCGGAGACCCTGCACCGTATTATATTCGCGTAAAAGACGACGGGAAATCCGGAGGCGGGGAATTTACATTCGGCGAGGCTCTGATTATCGGCAACAATAACGGTGTGGGACTGTTATCGTTTGGCAACCCCGATTTATATTTCCAGGCCGGGATTACCCGCAGTGTGTTTGGCCCTTTCTGGGACAATTCCGGGATCATCGGCGCACACTCCCCCTCCGCGGGACTTTTCTCGTTTACCTGGCAGACAGAATGGGCAAGTTTTTCATCGGTGTTGCTGATTCTTCATCCGAAATACATGGAAGATCCGGCAGTAGCCGGCGGCGGCCCAATACCAATCCCCGGCGGAGTAGATGGCCTCAAGCCGACCCAGAAATATCTTGCCATGCACAGCTATACCTTTTATCCATTCGACTGGTGCACATTCACCCTGATCCAGACAACCGTATTCGGCAAACGCTTTGAGCCGGCATACCTCATTCCACTCCAGCACATGCCCTACACACAGGTCATGCTCGGCGATGTCGACAGCTCGTTTTTGGGAATCATTACGCAGTTTGACCTGCCCTTCAATATGGGCCTGGATCTCATGCTCTATCTGGATGATTTCAACATGAAGAAATTCTTTGGTGAAGACGGGATGATCTTTGATGTCAATTCCGGGCAAAACAAGGTTGCCATCCAGGCGGGACTCTCCTGGACACCGGAAATGGATATTCTCCAGCGTTTGACTGTCTCTTATTTTATGGTTACCCCGTACATGTATACTCATAACGGTGCTGAAAGCTCTCCCATTCCGTATAACAGCTATACCCATGAAGGATTCGGGATCGGCACCATGCTCTCGCCAAACTCCGACAGGATTGCCCTGAATGCCCTTATCCAGCCATGGAGTTTCTGCGACATCAAACTCTTTGCCACATTTACCCGTCACGGCAATGCCAGTGAAGGGATCCCCGATTTGGAGGCCACCAATAGCGACGGCTCCTACTGGGATGACGGCAGGGATGAAATCGGTGAAGTTTGGTTTTACGGCTCGTCGCGGTTTTTGACACAGGATATAATAGAAAAAATACTGCAGATCGGGGTTTCCGCTGACTTTCGGCTGGGCCTGGGATTTGGAACGCTCAAACTGGGCGGCGGCTATATCTTTGAATACGGCTGGGACCGGGACCTTGTGCCGGGAGATGACGGTGCGCGGCATATTGTGAACATTCACGCGGGAATTGAGCTGTAAGTATACACCGGCTTCCCTGATTTTTATGTAACATCAAAGCGGTTCCCGGGTTTTTTAAGAAAAGCAGCAAGGAGTCCACACATGACATTCCATAAATTACAAACGGTATCAGCTATTCTTTTTATGGTGATTACCGCCTTCGGCCATGCAGAAACAACAATGGCCGATCCCGTTATTCCCGATAATGAAACAACAACATATTCCGTGACAACGGGAAAAGAAATCTATACAGTAAGCCAGACAGTCAAGCACACAAAAAACACTCCCCTCTCGCAGTATGAAATTGTCTCGCACTCCCGCAAAAGCGATCAGCGTATCCTGATAAACCGAAGCACAATGGAAGTTGTCTATTCGTGGGTGAAGCACAAGGAAACCGATTACGAGATGGAAACAGAAATCAAAATCAACAAGAATTCCCTCAAGGCAAAACCGGGTGAGGTGGTTATTCTCAATTTTCAGGGGATCAATCATGTCCTTCGGGGGTTCCCGTTTTCAAAAAACCGTACGGTGAAAATAAAAACCGCTGCCGGAGGTGATTTTGTGTTGACTGTCACACCGAAAGGTGAAAAAGACATAAAAACAAAGATGGGAACGATCCGCTGTTACGAACTGGAACTGGGGATGGACGGTTTTTTCGGCGCGTTTTTTCCCAAGACCAGGTTATGGTACAGCAAGGCTGCCCCGCACTTTCTGGTGAAATACGAAGGCCCTTCCGGCGGCCCGGGAAGTGAAAACATGATCATAGAAATTACATCGTATTCCGGGAGTTAAATTAATTCAATTCCAGAAGGAAATTATCTGACGAGGACACCCGGAAAGGCTGAACATTTCACACTCGCTGTTGTATTAACTTATTTTTTGTTATTTTCATTCTTTTGTTCATGCCTTGTGTACTTTGTGCCCTTTGTGTGAAAGCTTTTCAATGCTGTGGTATGGCAATTATCGCATTTATCTGATATAAAAATAAATACACTCGTTTTCAAGAGGTTTTCATGCCGTTTCGAAAAACAAAAATTGTCTGTACCATTGGCCCGGCGGTCGCGGAAGTGGAAAAACTGAAACAGCTTCTCAAGGCGGGAATGAATGTCGCCCGTTTCAATTTTTCCCATGGAGACCATGCCTATCACAAGTCAATTATGGAGATGGTTCGTCAGGCAAGCAAAGAAACCAACATCCCCGTAGCACTGCTGCTGGACACAAAAGGTCCGGAGATACGCACCGGCCGCATCAAAAATGACGGAAAGATCACCCTTGTCCACGGAAAGACAATCGTGCTCACCACCGATGATGTCGAAGGCACCGATACCCTGTTAAGCATTTCCTATAAAAAACTGCCGGAGGAAATATCGGCGGAAAAACACCTTCTTGTCGCAGACGGTTTGGTCAATCTGAAAGTTGAAAAAATCGTACGCAATGAAATTCATTGCTTTATCGAAAACGGCGGCACAATCGGCAGCCGGAAGAATGTAAACGTGCTGGGAGTGAAAACCTCTCTCCCCGCGGTAACCGAACAGGATTTAAAGGATATCATGTTCGGGATTGAACATCGGATAGATTTTATCGCCGCCTCGTTTGTCAGAAAACCGGCAGACATCATGGAGATCCGCGGCATCATCGATGTCAGCGATGTCAAGATTGAGATTATTGCCAAAATCGAGGACGAAGAAGGCCTTGAGAATGTCGATGAAATTATCCGCGTTGCGGACGGCATCATGGTTGCCCGGGGAGATCTTGGCGTACAGCTCCCCGCACACGCAATTCCGCTGGTGCAAAAACGGATCATCGCGAAGTGCAATGCGGCCAACAAGGTGGTGATTACCGCGACACAGATGCTTGAAAGCATGATCACCAATCCCCTGCCCACGCGCGCAGAAGTCACCGATGTGGCAAATGCGATCCTGGACGGCACTGATGCAATCATGCTCTCCGGCGAGACTGCATCGGGGCTGCATCCTGTCCGGGCGGTAAAGGTGATGCACAATATCGCGTTGGAAATCGAACGCTCTCCCGAATACAAACACCTGTATCCCAAAACCCTGCTCCCCGATGTCCATCTGAACATGGCCGATACGATTTCCTATGCAGCCGCAATTACCGCTCGTGATATCACCGCCGATGCGATCCTTGCGCCCACTCTCCACGGCACCACACCAAAACTGCTCAGCCGTTACCGCCCCAATCAGCTGATCATTGCAGTGACCCCGTTCGAGGATGTGCGGCGCAGGCTGCTTTTATACTGGGGCGTGCACCCGATTATTTCCGAAGCAGTTGGCGATGCAGACACCATGATCGACCAGGCGGTGGCCAAAGGGCTTAAACACAAACTGCTGCGGCCGTTCGATAAAATCGTTATTGCCGCAGGAATCCCTGTAAACTCGCCGATCATGCTGAATACGATTCGCGTGCATATCATCGCAAAAGTAGTCTGCAAGGGGCTGCGCGGATACGGGAAAATAACCGGCGGCAGAATCGTCAAAGTGAAAAACTCTGCCGAGGCGATCCAGCGCATTACCGGAGACGGCACAGAAATCCTGCTGGCCAAATACTTTGACGAGTCGATTCTCCCGGTGATCAAAAAGATACCCGGATACATTCTGCAGGAATTTTCCAGCATCTCCTGGCAGGAAATTGAAAAGGAGAATCAGGAACTGGTTGCTATTGCCGGAGCGACCAACGCCATGGAGCTGCTCACAGACGGCGACTGGGTGACTCTTGACGGCGTTGAAAAGCTGGTCCTTGAGGGATGTACCGATGAAATGAAAGCGGAGGATAAAAAATGAATATTATTGACCTGATCACACCCGAGACCGTCTGTTTTATCAATAACGGATGGAAACGCGATGTGTTGGAGCTTCTTACCGAAAAAGCCGCCCTGCTCGAAAAAATTGATAATGCAGAGGTGTTTCAGCAGGCAATTGAGGAACGGGAATCGCTGCTTTCAACCGGTATCGGTTTGGGCGTCGCAATCCCGCACGCAAAGATTGAATCAGTAAGGGATTTTTTTATCATCACCGGCATTCTCTCGACCCCGGTTTCCTGGGATTCGATCGACCATAAACCGGTTTCGCTTGTCTTTATGATCGGCGGGCCGGATGAAGCGCAGGTTCAGTATCTGCAGCTTTTGTCGCAGCTGATGTTCGTGGTAAAAAATGACAACAAACGGAAAAAACTGATGGGCGCCAAAACAGCGGAAGAGTTCGTGGAACAGCTCGCATTGTAAAGAGTATTTTGCGCACGCACGCTTTCCCTGAACATACCAGTGCATGGTATTCCATGAAGAATCTGTGATTCCTTTTACTCAATCAGGCATCGTATTCTGCCGAAAAATAGGACATGGCAGACTTTTTTGATACACTCTTGAAAATATCCCTCACAACAGGAAAATTCAGCCTGTTTCCGTTTGGTATTCTTTTCTTTGTTATTCTTCCTGTCTTTGGTATTTTTATTCTGAGAAATATTATCCTGTCATTATTCAAAAAGATGATTTTCAGTCGCAATAAAGCAAAAACACCAGCAGCTGAAAAACTTGTCCGGTACATTAAATGGATCCTTCGCGTGATGCTGATGATCGGAATATCGATAACAATTTATCTCTATTTTGGTGATGAAATACCTATATATATTACCAATCTTTGGGACGCTATAAAGACACCAATTTTCACCACCGGATCGACCCAAATTTCATTTGTCACCCTGTTGCTTGCAATTCCGGTAATATTCGCCGCGTCATGGATTGCCCGTCATACAAAAAATATTTTCGAAACAAAAATACTCTCAAAAGTAAAAGCTGATAAATCAATCAAATTCACCATATCAAGGCTGATCCGATACGGCAGCCTGATTCTGATTATCATCATTGGGCTGACGGTGATTGGAATTGACCTCTCGGCCATTACCGTACTGTTGGGTGTACTTGGTATCGGGATCGGATTCGGCCTGCAGAGCCTGGTGGCCAATGTCTTTGCAGGAATCGTCATTTTATTTGAGCGGCCGGTAAAGGAAGGCGACCGGATTTCCGTGAACGGCATCGAGGGGAATGTTGTCCGCATAAAACTTCGCTCTACAATTATCAACACGCTCACCAACGAAACAATTATTATCCCCAATTCACAGCTCGTTGACCATCATGTGCATAATTATTCGTTCCACACACCCGATATCGTAATAAAAAATATCGTTGCTGTTTCATACAGCACTGACCTTGAAAAAGCCTGTGAGGTGCTCATCGCAATTGCCGAACGCAACCCTTTCAAGAAACCCGATACAGTTCCAAAAGCGCGCGTCATGGAATTTGCAGATTCCGGCATTGTCATGCATCTGTTCACCTGGATTATTGACACCCAGGAAAAAATGGACGCTCTCGCCTGGACAAACATGGAAATATGGCGTGATTTCAAAAAGAATAATATCAATATCCCCTTTCCGCAGATGGATGTGCATTTAAAAAAAGAATAGAAGAAGAATCCCTCGCAGAGATCGCGGAGGGACACGGAGAGAAGAGAATAAAGATAAGGACACCAAGAAACCAGGAAAAAAGAGGGCTCCGCCCTTTTTTGGGTATAGATGCCCAGCATCGATTGGTTTTATGGAAAGGCAAAAACCAGTTGAGGGAGCGTGTCGTATTTTTATATAAAGTAATGATTCTGTGAGGAAGCTGTGAAGAAGCTGTTTGTTTTTGCACTGGCTGGCGAATGCACGCGGCATGAGCCAGACTGATTCTCGCGATGATCGCGGGGTCCGATATCGCCCTGAAATATTATTGTCATTGCGAGCGTAGCGAAGCAATCTACTTGAAAAAGGATCTCACGCAGAGCTCGCAGAGGCGCGGAGTAAACAAGAGGAAGTATAAAGGAGAAGCCGCCAGCACTTTCGAAAGCCGGTGGACGATTCACTGGTTATCTTTTTTTCTTCTTTTGTACAGAATACCCGAATTTACCAATAAACTCCCCTATTTGATAATATTTTCCGTGACAATATGCCATAGGCCCTGATTTTGCGAACCTGAATTCATTGGTTTTTTTATCGATATATTTTTCACTCACATTTATCGAAACGATTTCCGAGATAAACATATCATGCGTTCCAAGAGGCTTTATTTCTTTCACAACACATTCAATATTTACCGGGGACTCTTTGATCATTGGGGCGTTGATTTTTACCGCTTTTCCCGGTGTTAAATTCATCTCTCTAAATTTATCAAACTCCCTTCCGGATTTCACCCCGCACCAATCGGTTGCATACGCAAGCTCTTTGGTCGTTAAATTTATTACATATGAATTATTTCTTTTTATAATATCATACGAATACCTCTCTGGCCTGACAGAAATATAACACATCGCAGGATCAGAACAGATAATTCCTGTCCAGGCAATCGTTATAATATTGTATTCGTCTTCTTTCGCGCCGCAGCTCACCATAACCGCAGGAACAGGATAAATCATTGTGCCGGGTTTCCAATGTAATTTTGACATGGTTCTTTCTCCTGAATTGAAACAATAAAATACCATTAAAAACAGAATGCGTACAGCAGGCTATAATGAGTGTTACTTGCATCACACAATGCATAGCTTGACACCGTTTGTCGATATTTCTATAATTTCTCAATAACATCAGCAAATGAAAATAGTTGTTAAAATAAAAAAAGGTTTATCGAACAGAATCATTGTTCAATTTCCCTATCATCCGGTATTACTGCAAAAAATAAAATCGGTACCTGACTATCAATGGGAACCGGACAATAAGTACTGGAGCGTGCCTGACGATACAGCGACATTCCAGCAACTCGTTTTACTCTTTCAACAGTTTTCCCCGGAAATCGATCCGGCACTTTTCAAGGAGCAGCGCAGGTACGCAAATGATAAAAAGAGAGAAACCTCTCTTAAGTGCGCCGCTGAATTCCCCACAGAATTCATGGACACATTGAATCTCAAACGCTACAGCCGAAATACAATCAGAACTTATAAAAAACAGTTCATATCTTTTCTTCGATACTATTCCGGTACTGCGCCAAACGACATTTGCGAAGAGCAAATCAGGCAATATCTTCTCTATCTGGTGAATGAAAAAAAAGTGTCGCAATCATACCAAAATCTGGCGATCAATGCCATTAAATTTTATTATGAACAGGTTCTGGGACGACCCACGAAGACTTATTATTTACAGAGACCAAAAAGGGAAAATAAACTTCCTTCCGTGCTAAGCGAGGAAGATGTTACCAGGTTGCTGAAAACCATCAACAATTTAAAGCATCGATGCATTATTTATCTGGCATATTCCTCAGGTCTGCGGCTTTCCGAAATTGTCAATTTACGGATATCAGATATCGATTTAAACCGAAAATTGATTCTTGTCAAGGCGGGCAAAGGAAAAAAAGACAGAATCAGTTTATTATCCGAAACATTGGTGAAGTACCTTGTTGAATACCATGAAAAGTACCGGCCCAGAGTGTGGCTGTTCGAAGGCCAGGACGGCGGAAAATACAGCAAAAGAAGCGTCCAAATGATATTTCACAAGGCGTTGGCGAAAAGCAAAATATCAATGAAAGCATCGATGCATACACTGCGCCACAGTTTCGCCACCCATCTCCTGGAGCGTGGTACCGACATCCGCTATATTCAGGAATTATTGGGCCACAGCAATTTAAAAACAACTGTAATTTACACGCATGTTTCAAAAAATACAGTGGATAAAATCAAGAGCCCCCTGGATAATTTGGATCTTGAATAAAAACATGGAAAATGTTAAAAAGTTTTAGGTATTGATGCCATTGCGTGATAAATGCATAATATCACTGGATACCCGCAATGGTAACGTGAAGACAAAGCGGGTATACCCGCAACTGTCGCGGGTATTCATACGTTGTCCAAAATTGCAGAGCAATTTTGGACAACGCGGCGGCGGGCAAGCCCGCCAGATGTCCTGCGTTGCTTTGCAACTTCGGACA
>JAFGJO010000017.1 GCA_016929065.1 Spirochaetales bacterium
CATCTTCCGATAGAAAGATAACAGCTTAATCTATCAGATTGCCATCCGGCCGCCAACAAGGGTTCTTTTATCATAACACCAGGAAAAAAAAAGATTTTATAATGAACGCAGGAAATCCGGAAAAGAGAAGGGGGCGCTCCGCGCTTGCGAAATAGAATTTTAATTTATAACGCTGAATAATAAAATATGGATAAGGAAGGCAGGGAAGCAAAACATTTTGACACCCTATATATTTTTTCTTCCTGGTTTCCTACTTTCCTTATTTATTTTTCCTCCTGGTTTCATGCTTTCCTTATTTATTCTTCCTCCTGATTTCATACTTTCCTTATTTATTTTTCTTCCTGGTTTCCTGGTTTCATGCTTTCCTTATTAATTCTTCTTCCTGATCTCATGCTTTCCTTATTAATTTTTCTTCCTGATCTCCTTATTCTTTTCCATTCATGGCTTCGATCGCATATGTATAGATATTGCTGGTTTGCGAGATGTAATATCCAACAACCACGGCGATCGCCGCAGGAACCGCATACTGCACCCCGAATATTTCAATCGCCAGAATCGCCGCGGCAAACGGGATATTCATGCTTGCTGCAAGAATTCCCGAAAATCCGATAACCACAAACATAAAATAATCAGGGCTCCCTGCCTGGAATCCCAGCAGGAGTGCAATTGCCGCGGCAATCAACATTCCGGCAATCGCTGTCGGGGCAGTAAACCCTGCGTTCAAGCCGGAGCCGACGGTAATGGTATTGGTCACCGCTTTCGAGATGGCCAGCACGAGCAGCACAATTACAATGGGGAATGATCCGAGCGCACCCACCGCCAGGTGGGTAAAATCGCCGGCGAATACCCCATGAAGGAGCCCCCGGCTCACTCCGAACAAAGAAGGTGAAACAAAAAAACAGATCGCGCCCGATAGAGCCGAACCAATGAGCACCTTCAACCAGACGCGTCCCCGTCTCCGGTTAAAAACCTTCACCGCGATACGGTACAATGAATTATATCCCAGTCCGGCAAGGCCAATCACGAGCGAAACCGGAAGAATCCATACAAGTGTTGAAAGTGCATATGGCGAGCTGCTGTTTTCCCCGTGATACAGCCCCGGAAAACCAAAGAATTGAGAGAGTACAACCGCCCCGACACTCGAGAGGATGGCGGGAAACAAATCGCGGTAGGAAAAATTATTCTTCTGTATAATCTCAACTGCAAATATTCCTGCTCCTATGGGCGCATGCGTGATCGCGCCAATCGCAGCGGCCATCCCGCAGATTGAGGAAAGCATCTGGTCATCATCTTCTTTTTTAAAAAGCAGTTTCTGCACAAACCGTTCAGAAAACGAAATGATACCCGCAGACACCCGCCCAAGCGGTCCGATGATCCCCCCGCTCCCATAAGACGCTATCGTCGCCAACGCAGAAAAATATTTCAATACTGTTACTTTCAGGGAAAAATACCCTTTTCGAAACTGCATGCTCCGGATGTATGAAGGAATACCCTCACCTGCAGCCTCAGGATTAATCCGGTAAAAAACCATCCCGCAAAGAAGCGCTCCGGCCAAAGGAAACAAAAAGGAATATGCGGAAAAAGGTTCAATTGCAGCTGAAACAATATCAAGGAGAAAAACGAAGGACAGGACAATCGCCGTTCCGACGACAGCCGCATAACTCCCCACGAAAAGGCTGCGGACAAGAAAAAATACTGATTCCCTGATTCTTATATTGTTCTGTATAAAAGCCATGTGAAATAATTCTATGACAGCCATGAAATTATAGCAAGAGAAAATGGTACAAGGGCGCAAGACTCTTGCATCATTTCCCTTATTGCAGAAATCAGGTACACATAGTAGTCTCTTCCAATGGATATCCATGAATTAAAAGGCAACATCGAAACATGTGCAGTGCTCACGTTCTCCCGGTCATCCGGGCCGGGGGGGCAAAATGTCAACAAGCGGAGTACGCAAGTGCACGCTCACATTGCTGTCAAGGATATCTTCTCACTTTCGGAAATGGAAAAACAGGCGGTCCGAAAACATTTGTCAACGCGGATCAACAATAACGATGAATTAACCGTCCGGGTACAGAACTCCCGAAGCCAGTGGGCAAACAGGCAGCGAGCCATTGAAAAACTCGTTTCATTAATTCTTTCTGCCCTTGAAATTCTGAACCAAAAAAAAAGAAAACCCACCAGGCCGAACCGTGCAGCCCGCGAGAGCCGGCTGAAAACAAAACATTACCGCTCATCAGTCAAAAAGCAGAGAAAATCCCGCTTTACGGAAGACTGATTTCAAAGAAATATAACTGGCAAATCCCTTCCCTTTCCATTAAAATTTCTATTGAATGGATGCCAAACAGGCGCATGACCTCTTCTGCCTGGAGATGCTGGATAAAGAATGTATGAACAACAATTTTGAAATAAAAAAAGATATTCCATTTGAATTTCTGCAAAAAAAGAGGACACTCTTTATTTTCATTGTTGTCCTTGGCGGGGCATCCCTTATATTGGGTATTACCAATACCCTTTATTTCTTTCCCTATTCGATGATCATGTCGGGAATATTGTTGTTTGGTTCGCTCACCAGCCTCTTTGCCTTGTGGCTGAATTTTAAAAATCATTATATCCCGGCAGGAATAATCACTCTTATCATCTTGTTTGGGGCAATATTCTACAATTTATTTGATGCCGGCGGGCTTCGCGACCCGGGGATCGTCGCGGTCCCGGTTGCAATTATTTTCTCGGGAATGATTTTCGGTCGGCGCGCTGTTCTGTGGATTACCGGTGCATCATTAATTCCCCTGCTGGTGCTGGCTTACATAGAAATTGGATTGGGATTAATTCCTCCATACAATCCGCCGACGGTAAATACAATTATTGTAATTGTCGTCATTACCATCGCAACTGCATTTATCATGCTGGTCATCATGAACAACCATGAAACCATGATGGCCCGCATCCGGGAGAATGTCAGAAACATGGAAATATCGGAAAAACGATACAGAACCATATTCAATGCGGCAAATGATGCGATATTTATCCAAAAAATCGGGACAGGTGAAATTCTTGATGTCAATGAACGGATGTGCGAGATGTACGGTTATACCCGCGAAGAAGCGGTTAATCTTGCCATTGAACAGATAAGCTCCGGGGAAGAACCCTTTACCAGGAAACAGGCAATGAAATATATAAAAAAGGCCTCTGATTCACCACAGCTTTTTGAATGGCATGCAAAAGACAGCAACGGCAATCTTTTCTGGGTTGAGGTGAACATGCGGGTCGCACAGCTGCTCGATGAACCCATCCTGCTGGTACTCGTCCGCAATATTAATGCACGAAAAAAAACCGAGGAGCAGCTTCTCCACGCCCAGAAACTACAGACAATCGGAATGCTCTCCAGCGGTATTGCACATGATTTCAACAACAGTCTTACCGGCATTACAGCGGCCGCGTCGTTTATACGGAATAAAATGAATTCCGGCGCCAGTATAAACAATACCGATTATCGGGAAAATATTGATATCATTGAAGAATCCGCCGCGCATCTGGGCGGAATTGTCAAACAATTACTGATGTTCTCCAGAAAAGACAAAGTTGTCTTTGGGCCTGTTGAATTGATCGAATCGATAGATCGTGCGCTGAAAATAGTTCAAAGCAGCATGAATGCTCCGGTTGAAATAGTATGGAAAAAGCGAGACGAACCCGCATATACCTACGGCAACAGTACTCAAATCGAGCAGGTACTCATCAATCTTTCCCTGAACGGCATTCATGCCATGACCATTATGCGGGACGATACTGCAAAACAGGGCGGCACATTAACCATAAGCGTCATGGAAGCAACGTTTTCAGAACTGATGGAACATTCATTTGACATTTCACCGCATAACAAATACTGGAAAATAAGCATCCGTGATACCGGTGTCGGTATGAGCCAGGAGACCATTAAAAAAATATTCGATCCCTTCTACTCCACAAAAAAACAATCCGGGGGAAGCGGACTTGGGCTTGCAATGGTACAGTCAATACTCATGCGCCATGCTGCATATCTTGATATCAATTCTGCCGAGGGAAAAGGTTCCGAATTCAGCCTCTTCTTCCCCGCCACCCTGTCATAGACTGCAATAATATTGATTTTCGATCGGAACAAATCCAGAAAGCAATTCATGCCAACCGGCATATTGGGTGAATTTGCCGCGTGCATTATATTTCATCTAAACAACAGTGCATGAAATAAAAGGAGCTATTATGAAAAACAACACCAAAGCATCGGCGACTCCATCATTCCACGAAACCACCGGGGGGCTTTATCTGCACAATGCCATCAAGGATAAAATCAATTATGAACTTCATGAACTCAATGTCCTGAAAGCAAAGATCAGAAACAACGGCTATATCTCATAACCTCTTCATGTCATTTATGCGAATTGTCGGGCACCCCGCGAGAAACTTGTTTTACATACCCGCCCGTTTTACTATCCGCAACGCAAAAAGTGTTACGGTCATTGACGGTTCTTTCTTGTTTGCAAAATCACGCCCCTTGAATATTGTATACATGCTTTCCGGAGTAAAGCGCATAACGTCGTCTGCCTTTGAAACAAGGACATCAATCATTTCAAGGAATCGTGAATCTTTGCGCAAACCCTTGAAATGACTGAGCGGCTCCAGCACATGGAGGATATTGTACCACACCAGCGGAAACTTCAGTTTTTTAAAATCGGTCCCGATGCCGAACATGAAATATTTCTTTTCTTTCTGCTTTTCCCAATGGGAGAGGAGCGCTTCAACTGCAAAGCTTGCGGCTTTTGATTTCATCAATGATTCACTGGCACTGAACACCCGTGCGGCAAACACATTCACGATCGGACACATATCTTCTCTCCTGCCCGGGCCCTTGAACTTTGGAATCGAACCTTTACACCGGAAACCGTTTTCATCAACCAGTTCCTGAAACTTCCGTACTGCTTCATCTATCTTTTGATTCTTCACTCTCATCTTCAGCAAAGCATACAGAATGAGCGGGAAGTCACAGAGTATCCAGTCGAGAGCGGGAATATCGGTCCCGCCGAAGACTTTGGGAATTTGTATCATGGTGAGCGGTATTCCTTCAGGGGTCGTCTGTTTTAAAATCGTATCAATGACCGCCTTCATACCGGGATGATCTTTCGTAACGCCGAGGTCTGCGAGCATTGCCAGGCGGTGCATCAGCAGATCGGGCCTGTTGTGCTGTTTGAGGATTTCCGAACTCCAGGATTTCAGACAGGAAATGTTTTCTTTAATAAAAGGATCTTTTGCAAGATCGGCAGCATCTTCAGAACCCGGTTTGAACAACCGTGCGGCATTGTAGCGCACATACGGGATATCCGACTCCAGAAGCCATTGCTGCGTTTCCCCGGGTATTTTCATTTTTCTTTCTCCTTGTGCAGCTGTTTCACCGCCTTTTTAATCGCCTTGCTGATTGTTTTCTCCTTCGGTGCAGGCCCCGTCGGTATTTCCCTTTCCGCGACAAACAACGCGTCTGAGATCCCCCACTCCCGCATCACCCGGTTATCGGCCGTGTCGATGATCTCGAGCCTTGCATCCCCGTTGAATTCTTTCACGACCCGCTCTGCCCGCTGTAATGTCTTGTTGATTTCCGGGCACCATCCGTTTTTGAAACAGGTAACCGTCACAGCATCTTTCCTGCCCGTCGGTATTTTTTGCTGCCGCATCCACCGCGGGGGTTCTGCACTGTCTTTCAGTTTTTTCCACAGGAGCTGCATGACCCCGTTTTTATCAACTGCGGCATAGCCCTTCTTCCTGAACCACGAGGCCTGCATAAAAACCGGAATGGTCAATCCCCACACGACGACGCCGTCTTTCCCCTGCTTTTTGGCGTCTTTTTCAAACGCCTCAAGCAATGCCTTTCCCATGCCTTTTTTCCGGAAATTGCCTCTTCCTTTTTTGTCGTTCAGTACCCAGATACACTGCATAACCATCAGGTTTTTTCCGAGCACGAACGATTCTTCCGAGGGAACATACTGGATCATCCCGCCCGGCTGTCCGCTTTCATCAAGAGCGATTTTCACCCGACATCCCCGTGATTTCATTGTATGATACCAGCACAGTTTGTGTTCACCGGCATCCCTGTACCGCTGCGGGTCTCCCGACAAGCAGGTCGAAAAAAGCTCTTCATGTTCTTTTTTCAGATCAATTATTTTTATCATTCCTCCACCTCCTCCAGTATTTTTGAGATGAACGGTCCGGCTATTTTTGTCATGACCGCATCGAAATCCTGAAACAATATTCGCAGCTGCACAGCGTTCCAGTCGTTCGGGAGATATTCATCCGGCAGCAGCGGATCGGAAAAAAGCGACGCGACGGCCTTTTCTCCGGTTATAATCTTTCTTTTAAACGCTTCTTCCGGGGAAATGCTCTTTGCGGCTGCCGCTTCTTTTTGAATCTGCCGGCACACCCCCGCCATGCCCCGGTTGACCTGCTCCACCTGCCACAGCTCCTGAATCCGTTTTTTTGCGAAGGGTGTCTCCGGAGTAAAGACGACGATATCAGAGCATGCGGTTTTCGTATCGTCCGTCCAATCATTCGGATCGTCATCATTTTCCTTGTATGGCCGTATCCAGAATCCCGGATAAAGCGGCCGATACCGGTACAATGCAAGCTTTGTCCGAATCCTGTGCCGGAGGGGTTTGTTGGTTTCAGGAACACTGTAGATGATTCCGCGCCACAAGTTGTCCCAGCCGGACCAGTCAGGGGTATGAAATCCCTTTAGGACATTGCCGGATATTTTTACCGCCTTGTTGGTGAAATGATATACCGCCTGCCGCCCTTCCCTGCGGGAAGCAATCGTTCCCTTTTTCTGCATCCGGTGAAGGGTTGTCCGGACCGTGTTTTCGGCGATTCCCAAAGGCGCTGCAAGCCGGATCAGCGCCTGAACGGAATATCCTTCCCTGCCTAAAGATGCCATAATGCCAAATATCGTATCTGCCTCGGTCACAGGGTTTATTATATTACATATGATTTAATATGTCAATTTATTTGTAATAACAAACCATACAAATAGAGTCAAGAAATCTCTCCAAAATGCTGGATTTGACAAAGTAAAACCGGTTCCCGGGGAGGAAATACCGGCAAAAACACGAATAGAGCCAGAAAAAAGCGGATTAGCCGTGTGGTCTGTTTCACTATAAGGGAGTAGCTTATACACAAGAACATACGTATTGATACATTAAAAATCAAGCATCAACGGGAACAATAAAAAAAGGAGTATTTCATGAAAAATGAAAATGCGGTTGTCAGAGGTATTTCGGATTTTTTACGCACCAAACCGATATGGGTCTCCTGGATTTTTCACATCGCCGTGACGGGCGCGCTTTTTGGCATTTTCCATCTCGTCCTCTACTTGCTGGGTATTCAGTTATGGTTCGGGATCCTGATTCTGATTCTTTTGGGCTTTGGCTGGGGCACCATTGTGTACCTCCGCATCAAGGGATAATCGACAAATTCATCGGGGACAGTGCGATGGCGATTTTCAGGGGAGAGAATCATCTTCAAAATGCCGTGGCAGCGAGCTTCAGGATTGGGCAGCAAAGAAGATATCGAAATATACTGCCTCGACAGGGCCATGTAATACAAACCAGCAGACATACAGACGGTCGCCGCACGACCACTGTATTTTCAATATAAAAAAATCCCTTGCCAAGTAAAAAACCATAAACACGGTGTCTGGCCGGTATGAATGTTCAATGCCCCGTATTTATTTTATTCCTGCCGTACCGGTTATTCCTGCTAACCAAACTCTAATTGTTCTTTAAAAACAAACTCACAATTGCTGTTGATACTGGACCCAACGCATGAACATGCACCATACTTTAAGGAGGTATATACATGAAAAAAATCCTTTTTGGATTAATGCTTCTGCTTCTTGCTGCCGATTTTATTTTCGCAGGCGGAGAACATGAAGCAAGCGCGACAAAATTTGAAAAACAGAGCCTGAACTTCGGCGGTTCATCGACCGTTCTTCCGATTATGGAAGAAGCAATCGAAGCATATCAGAAGCTGCATCCTGAAATTACCATCAGCTATGAAGCTCCCGGCTCAAGCGCCGGCATCAAGGGCGTGATGGACGGGACCTACTCGCTGGGCGGGTCTTCCCGTAAAATAAAGGACCCGGAAGCAAAAGCCGGAGTCAACAAAACAACGATCTCGCTTGACGGTCTGGCCGTTGTTGTGAACGGCAAGGTTACCTCAAACAGCCTTTCCCTGAAGCAGATCGCTGAAATCTTCGCGGGAAAAATCACCAATTGGAAACAAGTCGGCGGACCGGACATGAAAATTATTTTAATCAACCGCGATGAGGCTTCAGGAACCCGCGCGACATTTCAGGAACTCGTTCTGGATCACGTTATCGGCAAGGGCGGAAAGTTTGACAATGCAGCGATTATTGTTGAATCAAACGGCGACATGGTTACCAAAGTCGGGACCACTCCCTACTCAATCGGCTATTGCGGATTCGGTTACATCGACCGCGCAAAGAGCTCCGGTGCACAGACAGTGACTATCGACGGTGTCACTCCTGAAACCAAAAACGTGTACAACCATACCTATCCGCTTTCGCGGGAACTCTTTGTTGTTCACATGGGCAGCATCAAAGCCGGCAGCGTGGAAGAAGATTTTGTGAAGTTTCTTCTTTCCAAAGACGGCCAAAAAATTGTCAAGAACGTCGGATACATCCCCCTTCCGTAACTGAAGTCTGTGAAATTGTGCCCGGTATCATGAATTGGTGCCGGGTTTCTTATTCTTTCTTCCCGTTTCCTGCCAACCTTCAGGGATGAGCATTTTTTATCCATTCTTGACAGCGCATAGCCCTGAGTTTACAATTTTTATAGATGAGGGAAAACAGAATTTTCATATTACTTCTCTTCCTGAGTACGCTTGTTCTGTATTGTACCGATGAAAAAGTTCGTTCCCTCGCCGAACAGAATGAAGAAAATACCGAACTCATCCCGGGAAGCATTTCCCGCATAGAATCATCCGGTTTTTTTATTACTCCGGACAAACCGCTTCTGGAATACCATTCCTGGAAAATGTTCGACAATAACCTGTCTTCCAACTGGTTCGAGGCGGCTGATTCCCCGGCCGAAACCCCTGCAATTCAGATTCATTTTCAGCAGCCGGTGAGCGCCGACGGTATCCGTATTATTCCGTTTAATCACCAATCACCCGGATATCTGTATTACAACAGGGCAAA
>JAFGJO010000018.1 GCA_016929065.1 Spirochaetales bacterium
TAATACTGACTATTCCGTAAAATTAATCATCTTTGAATCAGCGAAATCAGCGGTTATTTTCTCGGAGGTTTTCACACAGTCTGTTCGAGTACTTTGTGTGATATTTCCTGATCCTAAAATCCCTGCTGGCGGCGGACCTCATACATGAGTATACCGGCCGCCACCGAGACATTAAACGAATCGACATGCCCTTTCGCGGGAATACTGATCAACGAGTCACATGACTTGCTGACAAGATGGTGCAATCCCTTGCCCTCACTCCCCAAAACCAGGGCAACACGTCCCTTTAAATCAACGCTCTGGGCGACAGGACCGTTCATGTCCGCACCATATACCCAAAATTCGTGCTTTTTCAATTCCTCGATTGCGTTATTCAGGTTGGATACAGTGATTATCGAAGTGTAGGAAGAGGCCCCTGCCGAAGTCTTCATCACTGTCTCTGTTTCGTGCACCGACCTTCGCTGCGGAGTGACGATAAATTCAACGTTAAATTGATCTGCAGTGCGCAGGATCGCGCCGAAATTATGCGGATCAGTGATGCTGTCCAGCAATAAGATCAGTGCATTGTTTGATTTGATCTGCTGCAGGGAAAATCCCAGATCATTTTTATATGCAATGGGGATCTCATCGAGCAAAAGTACTGCACCACGATGCTGTGTGTTGCCCGCAAGCCGGTCAAGCTCCTGTGTATCAGCGATGGCGACCGGAATATTCATACTCTTTGCGAGTTCTCGGAGTCCATCATTTTTCTTTTTCCCCTGGACAAGATACAGCGTCCCCCGCACCAGGCCTTTTTTAAGAATTTCTTCTATGGCGTGAAAACCACATAATGGTATTTTTATCATTTGTTATAATCCGAATGTCCTGGTTTTGTCGATGACCCCGTCAAAATCAGTGTCCTGCTCGTATTTTTCAATCTGGGACCCTTTCCGGATGTATATCCAGATATCAATTTTCCCGTCATAATTTGAGTCGATTTTTTGGAACGTGAGCCTGCCGTTGCTGTATTCATATAAATTGTCCATCTCACCGTCATAATTGAAATCGATCTCCTCGGTCAGTTCCTTGCCGTTTGCGTCAAACCGGGTGATATGATCAATCTTTCCGTCATAATTTTCATCGCTCTTTTCTGACTCGACAACTCCGGCGGTATACACATACCATTTGTCGTACTTGCCGTCCTTGTTGGTATCCAGCGGATATTCATTGGCAAAGACAAAAACGGAAATCATACAGAACAAGACAGTTACCATTAAATATTTCATATCAGTTCCTCTCATTGGTTTTAGCATCGACAGGTCCAGCTCCGTTTTTTAGGGAAATCTCTTTGCGAAAGATCAGAATGTTCTGATGAATCATTGACGGAATATAACTATACTGATACCCGTATAAATGCAGCTTTTTGGACACATCATACCAGATCAAATTCGCCTTCCAGACCAGATTTTCCCTGTTTTGCAGCCGGTTTGCCAGCAGTGCCGAAAGACAATGATATTCATTATTATAGTACATATCCCCGATAAACACGGCCATATACCCATCCGGCTTGAGCATCACTGCGGCAGCCGTTAAAATCTTTTCCATTTCATCAAGCCACTGCGATTCAGATTCATAATCAATCTCATTGAACACGGAAAGTTTTGATGCAGGCGTCTCCTTTGCCTCTTCATCATGTTTCTTGTACCTGCCGGTTGAACGCCGCGCCCGGTCCATCCGGTAATACGGGACATCGGTGAAAATCATATCAATAGTTCTGCTGCTCATGGACTGTAATGCGGAAAGGGCATCGGAACAAATTGTCTCACTGGAGCTGATTTGTTCGTCATGACATACCTCGTGGTAAAGATCTATCCATTTCTGATTAATTTCAATCCCAACCGCATTCCTGTTGCACAGCGATGCCCCCAAAAGGGTTCCCCCCACTCCCATCAACGGATCAAGGACAATATCATTTTCTTTTGTAAAAACCGATATAATATCACGGCAAAGTTCCGGCGGTTTTTGCCCCCCGTGCTGACTTCTCTTTTTATGGCCGATGTTCGGCGGATACGGTTTGGTAATGACGGAACGGGTCCAAAAGACCCACTCTTTCCCGGTGAGATCATTGACCCGGTTTTTTGAAGAATAGTAGCCCCGTGATTTCCCCTCTTTATCAAAAAGTTCCTGTTTGTCGTGCATAGCTGACAGGATATCGGTTTGATGGTGAAAACGCAAGTATATGTTATTTTATAATTGAAATATTTCTCGCAGAGCCCGCAAAGAGCGCGAAAGGAAGAAAAGAATTTATAAGGAAATTCAGGAGAAGAGTATCAATAAGAAAACCAGGAAATTCAGGAAAAGAATATCAATAAGGAAATCAGGAAAAGAATAAAACTTGAATTCCATACTTCAACTGGTGGTTTTCTTTTTCCTGTCTTTCCTTTTTTCCTTATCCTTTTCTTCCTCCTGGTTTCATGTATTCCTAAGGGGATTCTTCAGTGGATTCTTCATGATTTTCTGCAATAAAATAAATATTCGATAACAGTCCTTTTCCTGGAAACACCGGCCCCTCCGCCAAATACCGGATACGGTATTTCCCATACCTTCTGCAAGTCATATTCTTTCAGGATTTCCTCTATTTCTGCAAATGAAAGGATTCCCTCACTGCTGTAGGAAAGATACATATTCCCGCTGTTCATTTTGGAGAAAAGTTCCCTCATTGCGGTTTTGGCCTGGCGAAGGCTTGAAAACGGACTTTTCAGCCAGTCCAAATCAATTTTTTTTGTTTTTCCGGTCACGGGTTTTTTTTCCCAGCGGGCGATATTCTCCAGCAGATGATAATTGGTGGAATACTGCCGGGTATTGTAGGGAGGATCAATATAAATGGTGTCCGCAGTGATTTTGTCTGCTATACAAAGTGCATCCGCTGTATATACTTCTGTTTCGACCGGAGGCAGTTGTTCAACCGGAACCAGGGAAAAGGTCTCATAGATTCTTCGGTCACTGACATGACGGCCGTTTCGGTATTCGCCTTCGCCAAGATGCTTCATGTATGCATCATACTGGCCAAGGGTATTGGCCACTCTGTCTGTCTGGAGCAGAAAACCAGCCAGAAGATAATGATATACTGCTTCAGATATATACCCGGAGATATATTGCTCCTCAATTTCATCACGGATGCTGTCCATCTTCATACAGTTTTCTTTTGTAAAATAAGTTCCCGCAAAATGGCTGCAGAGATATCCGCATTTTCCGTCAAGCGAATTGCAGTACCCGACAAGGCTTTCTGCCTGCTTTATTGCCTTGTCGTCAGACATGACACTTCCCCTGAAAATGACAGTATTCGCAAGGAGATTGTCGTTTGCGATTATTTTTTTAACCCCGGCGTTGGCGCAGGCAGCAGAAACCGCCCCTGTCCCCAGAAACACATCAAAAAAGACCTCCGGAATCCCGGAGGTCTTTTGAATACACTCAATAATTGTATCTGCCAGCTCACGTTTTGAACCCAAATACTTCCGGTTTTGTAAACGCGCTGTTTTCAAATATTATTTTCCGCGGCCTTTTTCGACTGCCTTTATCAGCTTGTTGATCTGGTCCGCAAGGCTCTTGAGCTTGTCATTTTTTCTCAGTTTGATGCTGACATTCTTTTCACCGTCCAGGACCCGTTTGATATCCTCTTCGATGCGGTAGATCGGGCCTGCAATCCGGTGTGAATAAAATATCCCCACGATGATGATAATCACCATCAGAAGGAGATTATTGATAATGACCGGGGGAAGCACCAGTTCATACCGTTTTACCGCCGGTTCAACCTTTTGGAACTCAAGCGGAAAAAGATCATTTGCATCATTTGAAAGCGTAACGCCGAGCTCTTTGCTGTAGGCAATCCCGAGAAGCTGCAGGTTAAGGTTATACCCTGCCTGTGTCTGCGGATCGATTTTTGCATCGATCAGGGCCTTGACATTTTCGGGTATGGCAATGCCGGTAAACCGTTCCTCTGAATACAGCCGCACACTCCGCCGAATCAAATTTTCAAGAAAGATATTCAGGCTTGCTTTGAGTTCACGGCCTGCTTCAAATGCATCTTTGTCTGCAACAAAATTTTCCAGCAGTTTTACATTACGGCCGGGAAGATTTTCAAGAATGTATGCGGACAACACATCATCCTTGGCCGGTTTGACGATTTTGGCAGCCAGTTCGAGAGGCGCCTTGATATCCTTGTCGGTCAAAGGCTGAATTGATATCTGCACCTGGCGTTTGATTTCTATGAATTCATCAAATACACGCTCACCTGCCAGATCCGAAACCAGATAATAAGCCACAAATCCGACAGAAAATAAAAGAAGCGAACAAACAACAATAATCAGAAATGTTGCAATAAGCCCATACTGGAATTCTTTGTTAATTACATAGGTTTTCCGCTTGTACATAGCTTTTCCCCCGTCTTTTTTACTCATTGGCCACATCAGGAATTGTCGGCCTGAATATATTTTCTACTAATCATCCCTAAAAAGCAAGCACTTTTCAGTATTGATCCTTCACCGTAATTCCGCGATTTCGGGAAAAGTGATGCAAAACCTGCTTTCATTGTCACAGTGTTCATACATGATCGAAGCATTATTCTGTTCTGCAAGAAGTTTTGCAAGATACAGTCCTACACCTGTTGATTCACCCGAGGCTGTATGCTGGTCAAAGAGAAACAAGGCAGTTTCCTCTGGAACCCCGCCGGCATTGTCAAATATCTCGATAATCCCGTTTACGCCCGATATATCACTCCGAACCGATATTTTTTTTTCCTCCAATGTGTTTTTTTTCCGGAGTGCCTCGGCGGCATTACGGATAATAATGAGGAGAATCTGTTCAAGGTCATTTTTTTTGATTAATACAGAGTATTTTCTGCCCTCAACAAGGGAAATGTTGATTCCGGTTTTCCGGTAATTTGCTTTCAGCAACCGGATATATTTCTGCAGAAAAGAAAATATTTCGGTTTCTGTTTCCTTCCGGGCAGCGCTGCTTCGAATCATATCCAGGATTCCAATGACGGTGGTCATGCTGATATCAGTATTTTCTTTGATCTGTTTTAGACATTCCTCTTTTTCTAAAAAGCTGTCTGCCGCGATTCCGTAATCTGTCAGGCTTTTTACCAGACCAAGCATGTTTTTGAATTCATGGGTAAGCCCGGCAGAAAGCACCCCCATTGAAACAAAACGGTTCTGGGCAGCCAGGTGCGCCTCTGTTTCAGAAAGTTTGAAAAACGCCTCCCGAGCCCGATTCTCCTCCTCCTGAAGCCGATGAAAAAGCCCCTCAAAGCCGGTCCGGGAAAAGTACCCCTCCTCGAAAACAAGAAAAGCTATGGCAATGCCGAGGAGAAGATACAGCACCAAAGAGAAATTGCCGGTCATTCCAAATTGTAAATGCACAAGCTGTTCGGCTCCTCCGGCGCCCAGCATGACAATAACAATCAGGAAAATGGTCAAAAGCAATTTCTTCCTGATGAGCCGCAAAAATTGTAAAAAATAAAACAGGCACACTGCAGCAAAAAAGCCGCATTGCAGAATAAAAAAGAATCCAAACAGGGGTGTTGTGAAAAGACCCGCCGGAATAAGACTGATCAGTACAAGCAAACCGGCCAGAGAGGAAAATGTATAGAGAGATCTCCGTTTGGAAGGAATGGTCATAAACAACAGCTGGCTGAGAATGATGATTAAGAGGAACGTCGATATGTATTGAAATGTCTGCAATTCCGGAACAATCAGTTTCAGGCAGAGCAGCAGCAGAATTGATGAAAAAAGAAACGCTTCACGTTTGTTGACAAACCGTCTGCTGCGGAATATCACAATTCCCAGCTCGGCTGAAAACAGGGTGACTGCTGCAATCCGGATCCAATCAAAAACCTCTGTCATGCAATAGTTATACCATATATGTATTTTTTGTCATATAATCAGCAGGAGAAATATCAGCCATAATCATCACAGGAAATTGACAACAAATTTCACCTGTACTACTATCAGTACCTGGAGGAAAACGGCCGTTGAACGATTATACTTTAGACCATTTGAAACAACTTGAATCGGAAGCTGTTTTTGTTATCAGGGAAGCTGCCGCCCAGTTCGAGCGTCCGGCCCTGCTTTTTTCCGGAGGAAAGGACAGTATCTGCCTCTCTCATCTGGCACGAAAGGCCTTTCATCCCGGTGAAATTCCGTTTCCGCTTCTGCACATTGATACAGGCCATAATTTTGAAGAGACCCTTGCCTTTCGAAACTCCTTCGCGAAAAAAATGAAAGCAACACTGATTGTGCGGACGGTACAGGAATCCATAGACCAGAACCGTGCCGAGGAGGAAAAAACCCACAACCCCAGCCGCAATGCCCTCCAGACAATAACGCTTCTTGACGCAATCAAGGAATTTGAATTCGACTGCCTGATGGGCGGGGCCCGGAGGGATGAGGAAAAAGCGCGCGCAAAGGAGCGTTTTTTTAGTTTTAGGAACAGTTTTGGACATTGGGATCCAAAAAACCAGCGGCCTGAGTTATGGAATATTTTCAACGGCCACAAGACAAAGGGAGATCATTTCCGGGTATTCCCCATCTCAAACTGGACAGAGCTGGATGTGTGGCAATATATCGCACTTGAGAAAATACCATTGCCTTCACTGTATTTCAGCCATAAACGAAAAGTACTGGTCCGCAACGGAATGATTCTGGCCTGCGGTGAGTATGTGTATCCTGATCAGAATGAAAAAGCTTTTGAAAAAAAAGTGCGGTTCCGTACAATCGGCGACATGACCTGTACCGGTGCGGTTGAATCGACAGCAGACAGTATCGGGGATATCATTGCGGAAATTGCAGGGACCCGCACAACAGAGCGCGGGACCCGGGCGGATGACAGACGGTCGGAGGCTGCCATGGAAGACCGCAAGAAGCAGGGTTACTTTTAATGGCAAAAAAGACACCTTCATTTAATACCAATCAGTATCTGAAAATGGAACTCCTTCGTTTTACAACCGCCGGGAGCGTTGACGACGGCAAGAGCACACTCATTGGAAGACTCCTGTTTGACAGTAAAGCCATTTTTCAAGATCAGCTTGAATCATTGGAAAAAGCCAGCAGATTGCGGGGCGAAGAGGCTATTGATCTGGCATTGATCACCGATGGACTCCGGGCCGAAAGAGAACAGGGGATCACGATTGATGTAGCCTACCGCTATTTCGCCACCCCGAAAAGAAAATTTATTATTGCCGATACTCCCGGCCATGAACAGTATACCAGGAATATGGTCACCGGTGCATCAACGGCTGATTTGGCTATCATCCTGATCGATGCCAGAAACGGGGTGCTCACCCAGTCAAAGCGGCACGGATTTATTGCCTCCTTGCTTGGAATTCCGCATTGCATCGTTGCTGTCAATAAAATGGATGCAGTAAACTGGTCCCACGAGGTGTATGAGCGCATTGTGCAGGAGTATACCGCCTTTTCCAAACGGTTGAATATCCACGATATTTTGTTTATCCCGGTTTCGGCATTGCAGGGAGACAATGTAGTTGAAAAAAGTCGCAACATGCCCTGGTATGACGGACCGACGGTCATGCACCATCTGGAAACAACTGTCATCACCTCCGACAGAAATCTCATCGACTTTCGGTTCCCCATTCAATACGTCATACGGCCGCATCAGGATTTTCGTGGATTCGCAGGCAGGATTGCATCAGGAATCATCAGGAAGGGAGACGAGATCATGGCTCTCCCCTCCCGCAAGACCTCCAGGGTGAAGGAAATAATCACCTTTGATGACCGTCTTGAAGAGGCTTTTGAGAGCCAGTCGATAGTTCTGCGGCTCGAGGATGAAATCGACATCAGCCGGGGGGAAATGATTGTCAAAAAAGGGAATCAGCCGTGGGTGATCACCGGTTTTGAGGCAACAATCTGCTGGATGGATGACCAGAATGAATTGAATACAAGAACGCCCTATATTCTGCAGCACACGACAAATACAACACAATCTTATATCCAGAAAATCCGTTACAAAATTGATGTCAACACCCTGCACCGTCAGGAAGCCGATTCCCTGAAACTCAACGAAATCGGCAGGGTTATCATCGAAACAGCCCGGCCGGTGTTTGTCGATTCGTATAAAACAAACCGGCAGACCGGCGCTTTTATTCTGATTGATCCCCACTCCTACCATACAGTTGGAGCCGGGATGATTATCCGGAGTGCGGAAAATCATTCAATGGATATATTTTCCCTGCAGAAATCCTCGGATGTTGTTTTTGAAAATCGGACTGTTACACGGATCATGCGGGAGGAAAAATATGGCCATAAGGGAGCGGTATACTGGCTGACAGGCCTCTCCGGATCGGGAAAATCCACCATCGGCAAACTGCTGGAGAAAAAGCTCTTCGATGAAGGAAAACATGTGTATCTGCTCGACGGCGACAATATACGCCACGGCATCAACGGCGACCTCGGGTTCACTGAAAGGGACCGCTATGAAAATATCAGACGTATTGCCCAGATCGCACGGCTGTTTTTCGATGCCGGTTTTATCGTGATCTGTACGTTTATAAGCCCCCGCCAGGAAATGAGGAACTTTGCCAAAAGCCTGTTTCCCGAAGGCTCTTTTTATGAGGTATTTGTAAAATGCTCGATCGACGAGTGCAAGAACCGTGATCCAAAGGGCCTGTATAAAAAAGCACTCGCCGGCGAGATCCATAATTTTACCGGGATACACCAGGAATACGATGCTCCCCAGAACCCGGATATCCTGATTGATACGGAAAAGCTCTCGGTGGAGGAAGCGGTGGATATGCTATATGGTTCATTCATTTAGCCCACCTGATTAAGACCTATAATGCGTACTCCTTATTTTTGACCTTTACCATCAATCTCATTTTTTTTTCTTCTGAATACGATTTTTTGATAGCTAATAAAATTTAAAATAATCGCGATCGCAATTCCGATTAAGGTGTTCAATTTATAATCTATTCCGGTCAAGTTAAAATAATAAAAAACAACCTGGCGAACAACAAATGAAAAACTTGTTACCAATTGAAATAGGAAAAAACGACCGAGTATGCTTCCGAAAGACCTGAATTTATATCGCCAGGTAATTTTCGCGTGAAGGATAAATCCGACCAGGATGGAAACCTCGATACTCGCTGCATACGCAATATTTTTATAGAGATCCGAAATTCCGAATCCCGCATATTCTACAAGACTGAAAATAGTAATGAACTGTGAAAACGCCACGATAAGTCCATTGAAAAAATATTTGACCAGATTTGCGATGTTGGACGTATTGTATTTGAATATGCACCAGAGGGCTCGGAAAGCGTCCTTTATCCCGATTTTTTTCCCTTCCTCGTATGTCCTGCCGAAATAGGAAATACCCACCTCATAAATGCGAATATTTTCCTTCCGTGACTGTTCCGCCAGTTTGGCAGTCACTTCGGGTTCGAATCCGAATCTTTTTTCCTCGATATCGATATTTTGTATGATTTCTCGTCTGAAAACTTTATAACAGGTTTCCATATCTGTAAGATTCAGATCAGTGAACATGTTCGAAAGCAGAGTCAGAAATTTGTTCATAACCGAATGCCAAAAATAAAGAACGCGATGAGTCTCACCGCCTGCAAATCGTGAGCCGTATACGACGTCGGCTTTTCCGTCGATAATGGGCTGTATCAATCTGGGATATTCATCCGGATTATATTCCATATCCGCGTCCTGAATGATAACAATATCGCCTGTACACTTTGTGAATCCTGTTTTTAATGCAGCCCCTTTCCCTTGGTTTTTGTCATGATAGAAAACCTTGATGCTTTTATCTTTGATTTTTTTAAGCAACTCGCGTGTACCATCAGTTGAATAATCATCAACAACAATCAGCTCCTTTTTCACCCTGGAGGGTACCTTCGCTTTCTTTACTATCTTAAGTATTTCGATAAGTGTATTCACTTCATTATACACTGGTATCACTATGGATAATATCATTGTTGTTCCTTCCATTATTTTATATTCAAAACATCAGAAAAATATTTGATTGTTTTCTCGATCCCTATTTTTAATTGAATTTCAGGGTTCCAGCCGAGTATTTTTTGAGCTTTTGTTATGTCAGGTTTTCGCTGTTTTGGATCATCAGCCGGCAGGTCACTGTAAATGATCCTGCTTTTCGATCCGATTAAATCAATCACGGTTTCTGCGAGCTGGAGTATGGTGAATTCGCCGGGATTTCCCATGTTTATCGGTCCGGTAATTTCATCCCCCGTACCCATCATTGCGACCATCCCCGTCACAAGGTCACTGACATAACAGAAACTTCGTGTCTGCTGCCCATCACCATAAACAGTTATGTCCTTATTCTGTAATGCCTGGACGATAAAATTACTCACTACTCTTCCATCGTTGGGGTGCATATTGGGTCCATAGGTATTGAATATTCTGATAAGTTTTATTTTCAAATCATGCTGGCGTTTGTAATCAAAAAAAAGCGTTTCCGCACAACGTTTCCCTTCATCATAACATGCCCGAGGCCCTATTGTATTCACATTTCCCCGGTACTCCTCGGGCTGCGGATGAATTTCAGGATCGCCGTATACTTCGCTCGTGGAGGTTTGTAATATTTTAATTCTCAACCGTTTTGCCAATCCCAGCATATTAATCGCCCCGACAATACTGACTTTCGTAGTCTGGACCGGATCAAACTGGTAGTGTACCGGACTTGCGGGACAAGCAAGGTTGTATATTTCGTCAACCTCCACATACAGGGGAAAACATATGTCATGCCGGATGATTTCAAAATATGGATTTTCAAGAAGATTAATAATATTCTGTTTACTCCCGGTATAAAAATTGTCAACACATATCACTTCATTCCCCAGAGAAAGAAGCTTTTCACATAAATGACTGCCGATAAATCCGGCTCCGCCGGTGACCAGTATTTTCTTTTTCATTTTATTCCCTTCTTTTCCTTTCTTTTTCTTTGAAAATATTTAGTCAAATAGTCAAATCCAATCGTCGCGTAAAAAATAAACAAAGGCATTAGTGGTGTCCGGAAGCGGGAATTCGCCTCCGGACCAGCACCCAAGAGAAGAAGAAAAATTATGATCCCTATTATAAATAAATGAACAATTGGCATAGTAAGCGACTTACGGTTTCTGATTAAATTAATACATCCTAATACTGAAAAGCCGTAAATAAAAAGATAGAAAAAAAACAAAAAAACGAGAAGGCAAAGTTCGATGATTCTTCCTGAAAATACGAAGGTGTTTAAATAATAATCGAGACTTTGCTTATCATAGCCTGTTTTCTTGCTTTCAAAATTGATGTCAAAGCCCAACAAATCGAGCAGGGAGCGGTGTCCAGGAGCAATAAGTGTGGAGACAATTCCTTCACCCGCAATTTGGCTGTATTCGAGTGGGTTATCGAAGATAATTTTCATTGCAGTGTCATTCACCTGTTTTTCGCGTTCAGCATCTGACAGGTCGGAATTCATATAATATTGTTCAGTGAATTCTTTTTGAACTTCACTTAAAGTACGATGTTCTTTTTTAGCAAGAACTCCAGCAGCCCGGAAGAGAAGCATATTTTTTGATTTGATTCCGGAGTACTCGAATGTCCCCACAATCACATTATTTCGAACCTGCCACCCGCCGACCAGGATGAAAAAAGGCATCAACATAAAACATGTGCTAAGGAACAGTTCTTTCCATGAGCGGAAACTAATTTGTTTGTGAAAAATGATCATTCCAATAACAATAGGAAATACAAGATAGTAACTAATCGGCCTTACCAACGTCGCCAGTGCCATGAATAACCCCAAAAGGAATGCTGATTTCTTCTTGTTTTTTTGTTCAAGACATAACGTTACTCCAAAATATACGCTGAATAACAGCAGAAATGAAAACAGGGATTCAGAGAGCACTACCAGGGAGTAATAACACTGTAGTGTGTCCGCAGCCAACAAGATACCGGCGATTACAGCGATATTTTGTATTCCCAATTTCAGCAGTATTCGATATAACAGCAATATGGATATTACGCTGAGAATTATCTGAAAAACCAGAATCGCACCCCGGTTTTGCCCAAAAAAGAAGTAGACCAGCGCAATGAAGCCAGGATATCCTGGTGTACGTTTGAACATCGGTTTATCCGGATTCTCAAACGATTCTACGAATTTCCCTGAATCCAACAGGGAGATCGCCGGTTCCTCATACGAAGGCGAATCGGAGAGCATGATTTTTGATGAATCTCCCGTTAATATTAGTATTAATGCAAATAATTTTATAAGCAGAGATATACAAATGACAATTATTATTTTCTTATGTAAGTAAAAAACAGATTTTACTTTTTCCAATACCACTTCTTATGACTCCAACACTTAAATATTGTTAAAAGACAATTCTACCCGATCATGTTAATGCGAATCATAACATACCTATATAGGTTAGACAAGTTATACCCAAAATAATAAGTTTTCCATTATTTTGATAGGATGCTGCTCCATTGAAATTTTCAATATAATTTTATGAACTTATTGATTTTCAAACACAAAGATGCTATATTGTTCATAAATTGAACATTATTTAAACCAAAATCTATATTTCGACGAAATGATGATTTTATTTTAAAATTGGAGAACAAATAATTTATATATAATTATTACGGCAATTATTCGTTCTCCCTGTGGTCTTTTTTAAAACACCACTACCCCATGAGCCTGTTTCGGCGGCCGTGACGGCAATGTTCTTTTCTTCCACTTTCCCGGCTGCTCTTTTCTGTGCAGCAATGGATGAGTTTTCTTCCTTAGTTCACTACAAAATTCACAAACCAGTATAATATTTAATCTGAAAAAACAGGATTTATAAGGAAGCCGGGAAACCATGAGCAGAGTTATTTTCAGAATATTTATTTTAAGTTACACCGGACATATAAATATCTGATTGTTTTAAAACTTTTTCAGTTGAGCCTATGGATACCTCCTTTTCCTGTATTCCTGATTTCCTTATAATATTTTAAATAATCGGATCCATAGATTATGCATTCAATTCAGATCACTAAAATTGAACCAGAAAAAGTCCTGGATTCCTTATCATGACAGACATCGACAAAGAAATTGAAATCCTCGAAAATATCTACTCACAACCGGAGAAAGTTCGCCAGCGGGATCTTGCCCACATTGCAGGGATATCTCTGGGGATGACAAACTCGATTCTCAAGCGTCTTATAAAAAAAGGACTGCTGACAACAAAAAAAATAAATCCCCGCAATATCCACTATGCCGTGACGCCGTCTGGGATCAACGAAATAATGCAGCGGTCATACCGCTATTTCAAGCGGACAATAAAAAATATTGCAGAATACAAAGAAAAGATTGAACAGCTGATTATTGAAATAAAGGTAAAGGGATTTGATAAAGTAATCCTTGTCGGAAAAAGCGATTTGGGATTTATCGTCGAACATTGCTGCGAACTTCACCAGATACATTTTTCAACAAAAAAAGATCAATCATCGGTACAGCCGAATACAAAAGACCATGTCTTTTATGTATTCAGTGAAAATATTACGCTGAACAGCAGGCCTTTGGTGGAATCATCTATAGGATTATTTGAAAAATTTAAATAAAGAGAGGAATTATGCATAATATTACCGTATTGGGAACCGGGTATGTCGGACTGGTAACCGGATCCTGCCTTTCCGACTTTGGCCTGGAAGTAACCTGCTGCGACGTTGATCAAACCAAAATTGATACGCTCAATAGTGGAGGAATCCCCATTTATGAGGAAGGACTGGACCTTATTATAAAACGAAACAGGGATACTGGCCGTTTGACATTTACGTCTGATATCAAAAAAGCAGTGGAAGCCGCAAAAGTGATATTTATTGCAGTAGGAACTCCTGCCCGTGCAGACGGAACCGCGGATCTTTCCTATGTTGAAAATGCAGTGAAAGATATTGCAAAATATATAAATAATGAGAAGGTCATTGTTTCAAAGAGCACTGTCCCGATCGGAACAACCAGAAAAATCAAAAAATGGCTTGAAGAAGATTTAAAACTGCTTAAAAAAAATATTTCTTTTGAAGTAATTTCAAATCCAGAATTTTTGCGCGAGGGGAGCGCTGTGTATGATTTTATGCATCCCGACCGCGTCATTATCGGATATGAATCTGATGCAGCTTTAGCGGTCATGAAGGATGTATACCGAGTGCTCTACCTGAATGAAACACCATTTGTTGAGACCACACTCGAAACAGCGGAAACAATCAAATACGCCTCCAATTCATTCCTTGCCCTGAAAATTTCCTACATCAATCAGATTGCCGAGCTGTGCGAGAAAACCGGCGCGAATGTTGCCGATGTCGCCAAGGCCATGGGCAAAGACGGACGAATTGGTTCGAAATTTCTTCACCCTGGTCCTGGCTACGGCGGCAGCTGTTTTCCAAAGGACACCCATGCGTTTGCCGCTGCAGGCAGAAAATATGGCTCACCACTCACAATCATAGAGACTGTCATCAATTTTAATGAAACCCATAAACAATATGTGACCAATAAAATAATAACAAAAATGGGCGCAGTAAAAGACAAAACAATCGGTATTCTGGGACTTGCATTCAAACCGAATACCGATGACATGCGTGACGCTTCTTCAATTTTTATTATTCCGGCATTACTCAAAAAGGGCGCAAAAATCAGGGTGTATGATCCCGCGGCGATGAAGGAAGCCCGGGAAAAATATTTTAAAGGGGAAAAACAGATTGCCTACTGCACCAATGAATATGATACTTTAGCAGAAGCAGACGCACTGGTTATTCTGACTGAATGGAACCAGTTTCGAAATCTTGATATTAAAAAAATCAAGACAAAGATGACGGGCAATTTTTTCTTTGATTACCGCAATATTTACAAGCGGAAAGAAATCGAGGCCGCCGGGTTTGTCTACGAAGGGATTGGAGTATAATATCTGAATGTACAACAATAAAAATATCACCGCAGTAATTCCAGCAAGAAAAAACAGTAAAGGAATACCGGGTAAAAATACAAAGTTATTTTCCAATATTCCATTATTTTTTCATGTTGTTCAACGGGCAAAGGCATCAAAGTATATTGACAACATTATTGTCACAAGTGATTCCGAAGAAATAATCAATAGTACTCATAAATATGATAAAAGTATTATTGTAATTGATCGCGATCCATCACTGGCAGGCGATTTGATCACACTCGATGATGTAATTTTTAATGCTATCGAATCTCAACAAAACCTTCAAACCGATTTTGTTATCACCCTCCAGCCCACTTCCCCGCTGATCACTTCCGAATCGATTGATGCAAGCATCGAGCATCTGGTTAAAAATGATTACGATACTGTCATATCAGTAATCGATGACAGACATTTACGGTGGACAATTATAAACAAAAAACCGTTTCCACTATACGAAGCCAGAGTAAACAGACAGCAGCTGCCACCGACCTATAAAGAAACTGGTGCAATAATATCATGCAAAACCGGAATTCTTCTAAAAAACCGGAGACGGATCGGCAAGAACATCGGATTATTTGAAATCAACGATGAAGAAGGAATAGATATCGACTCGTATAACGATTTGCTTCTTGCAAGTGACCTCATCGAAAAACCCGAAATCGGGATCATTACCATTGGTGATAAAACCAATGGGATGGGACATGTATTTAGAACACTGACAATTGCCCATGCATTAAAATACAAAGTGGTCTTTTTTATTCATAATTCACAGCATGATGGTATTCTCAAAATCCAGCAGTCAAATTATAAGGTGATAATTTACTCATCTTTAAATGAATTATTCACCTTATTAAAAGAACACAAAATTTCTCTTCTTTTGAATGATACACTAAATACAACGACCAGATACATTCAAAGCTTGAAGAAATATGTCCCTTTTATTGTGACATTCGAGGATTTCGGCGAAGGATCGGATGCTGCAGCCATGACTTTCAATGCATTATATGAAAATTCAAATCCTCCGCTAAATCATTATTACGGATATAAATATTTCTGTCTGCGCGACGAATTTCTTTTTTGCAAACGAAAAAAAATAAACAAAACTGTTAAAAATATTCTAATTACATTTGGCGGAACTGATCCAAACAATATCACCTGTTTTGCATATAACATATTGAAAAACCTAAAATATAATTTAAAAATTATTCTTGGACCTGGTTTCACGCATCACAGGGAACTTGATGCGACATCAAAAAACGACACACGAGTCGAGATTTTACAATCAGTGAATAAGATATCCGAACATATGCTGTGGGCTGATATAATTATCACTAGTAATGGTCGAACAACATATGAAGCTGCGAGCCTTGGAATTCCTACCATTTCGATTTGCCAGAATGAGCGTGAAATGAAACATCTTTTTGGTGAAGTTACGAAGACAATCATCAACCTAGGGTATTTTCCCCAATTAACAGGAAAAATATTTCTTCGTTCTTTTAAAGAACTTGTGTTAAATTATGAAAAGAGAAAAGAGATTAATAATAAAATGATTAATTTAGATTTGAGTAAGGGAACCAAGAAAATAATTGATACGATCATCGCGAAATATAGAAAAGAGGCATGATATGGGAAGCAACGCATATATTATTGCTGAAATAGGCGTAAATCATTTTGATATCGCGGTAGACCGTAACATAAGCCCGATGGAAGCAGCTAAATTGATGATAAGAGAAGCTTTTAAAGCAGGAGCACATGCCGCTAAATTCCAGTCATACAAGGCGGAAACACTGGTTATCAAAAAATCGCCGGCATACTGGGATACGAGTGAGGAAAAAGCAACAAGTCAATATGATCTCTTCAAGAAATATGACCACTTCTCAAAAGATAATTTTCGGGAACTGGCAAATTACTGTAAAGAAATTGGGATAGACTTTCTTTCCACCCCCTTCGATTTCCATGCAGTTGATTATCTAGATAAATTAATGACAAAATACAAAATCGCATCCGCAGATATTACAAATATACCTTTGCTGGAAAAAGTGTGCTCGAAAAAAAAACCAATGTTATTATCAACCGGGGCGTCGACTTTAAATGAAATTAGGTACACTGTAGATAAAATAAAACAGTTTAATCGGGATATCGAGGTCACCCTTCTCCATTGCATACTTTCCTATCCTACGAACTATGAGGACGCAAATCTGAATAGGATACTGCATCTCAAGAAGGCTTTTCCAGAGTGCAGTATTGGATATTCTGACCACACACCACCTGATAAAAATATGCTCGTAACAACAGTAGCATATTCCTTTGGTGCAACAATAATTGAAAAGCACTTTACCCTGAACAAAAATATTCCGGGAAACGATCATTATCATGCCATGGATTCAGATGATTTGCGTTGTCTATGTAAAAACATTTCATTCCTCAGCAAGATTCTATCCAAAAACGAAAAAAATTTTCTAAAATGCGAGGAAATACCTCGAAGATTTGCCAGAAGGAGTATAGTTGCAAAAAGAGATTTGTCCTCCGGTACGATTATTTCCTTTGATGATCTTGATTTTAAAAGACCCGGCACGGGGATATCACCAGTTGAATCCGAGAATATTATCGGAAAACGAGTTAAAAAAGATATTTTAGAAGATAGCCAATTGGATTTTGATTCAATCGAATAATTTATCGGGTATCAATAGAGGAGCTTTCGCATGGGTGGATTTTTTATCACTAATAATTTATCAGCAAAATTGGAATCTGATACACTGGCATATTTTAATAAAAAGGGCTTGACTAAATATAAAATATACAGGATTAACGATCATAAGATCTTTTACTTCAGTAAAAAATATCACAATACCTTACACCATATATATGAGACTAGTAATAAAATACTTATTGGTGTTGGAACTTTCTTTTATAAAAGCAGTGATATACAAAAAACACTTCATTCAATCGACACCGAATATGACAGCACCGGAGCGGACTTATTCAATCAGATCCTAGGACATTTTAATTTTATTCTTATTAATAAAGTAAATAAATCTGTAAGTCTTTTTACTGATAAAACCGGCACCTACCATTCATTTTGTTTCCAAGATAAAAATGAATATTATATTTCAAATTCTTTCCTTTTACTTTCTTTAATTGAAGGCAGACAGGAGATCAACCGACAGGAACAACTTGAATTTATTAATACAGAAAGCTGTTACAGCGGGAAAACCATTAATAAAAATATTGATTATCTTGATTTCGGCTGCTTGTATTCCCTTGATGACGATTTGAAAAAAACAAAATATTTCCGAGTGAATCGCAATAAAATGAATATTAGCGAATATCAGGACTTTGTGATCAATCATTTAAAGTTATTCAAGGATGAAATCATTCCAATAGACATAGATCTCTCAGGCGGTTATGACAGCAGACTTGTATTATCATTTTTTTATAAAGCTGGAATCAGGATCAAGGCGAATACAAATGAAAATTCCGATGATCCCACTGACGTAATTATTGCAAAAAAAATTGCGAAGAAGATGAACATTAAGCATAAAGTTTACCGCAAAGCCAGTCCAAATTCAGATCTCCATTCATTAACTGATGATAATTTTCTCATTATGGAAATTGCAAGGGATGTTTACAGGTCATTTCAAACATATTTTTTGTACAAGCATAAGGCAAAAGATTCTAAAATCGTGATTGGTGGATACGGGGGAGAACTTTTCCGCGATGTGAAATTTCATAACATACACAACGTTGATGAAATAATCCAAAAGAAATATACTGACCGTAGCTTTAATGCAAATTGGGCAGAATCCGAAAGAAATAGTTATTTTCATAATATTAGGAATAAATATACGTCAACAATAAATGAATATCATGCTCTTACGAGCAAGGACCAGTGCGAAGTCGTATATTATTTTCAACGCATGATGTATTGGGGAGGATCAAGAATAACCAACTTGAATCAAATATGTTATAGGTATCACCCCTTGCTTGATTATGCCTTGTTATACCCTATCCTCGCCATGCAAGCGTCAGTAAAAAAAAATGCTAAGCTACAAATGATGTTGATTGAATTGAATGATAAAAAATTGGCCAAGATTCGTTCTTCATATCGGTTTAATTTTAAGTATCATGCTCTTAAACCAATTGTGATGTTTTTTTTCAAAAATATTGCCAAATTAATAAGCGGCATTAATATCCTATTTAAAGGTTCATCAAGAAAAACAATGATAACCGGTCAACAAAAAAATAATAATTTCAATTTATTTGTCAATGGTCGTTTGCAGACAATAAATTACTATAAAGATTTTTGCAATAAAAATAAATTCAATTGAGCAGACCTTATTTTGCGTGATAATAAAAAAGAAAACTCTGGAGAACCATATGCGCAAATCATATTATATCGGACTAACCGGCGCAAAGAAAAATATCGGGGATTTTTTAATAACCCAACGCTGTATTGAATTATTAACCAAATTCAAACCTGATTACGATATAAAAATATTTAATCATTGGGAAACATTAGAGAACAACCTTGATATTGTGAATAACAGTAAAGCCATAATCATTTTTGGCGGCCCCGGGTATCAATACAACATGTATCCTAACATCTACAAACTATTACACAATCTTGACAATATATCCGTACCAATTATCCCGCTCGGACTCGGATGGAAAGGAGTTCCCGGAGATTACCAAACCTTATCACATTATAATTTTTCATATTTGTCAAAGAAATTATTGAATAAAATGAGCAAAGAACATAGAGCATTGAGTTGCAGAGATTATTATACACATTCGGTTCTAAACAGAAACGGTATACAGAATGTGATAATGACCGGATGTCCGGTCTGGTATGATTTAAAGTCCATTGGGACTAAAATTACTATTCCAAAAAAGTTTAATAAAATTGTTTTCACTCCTGCACAAAATAAAATCTTCAGAAATCAGTCAATAGCAATTATCAAACTTCTCAAACGGATTTTTCCTGATGCTCAATTGTATTGTTCCTTTCATCGAGGAATAAATACAACAGACAATTTTACAACAAGAAGCGATATAAAAAACAATCATATCATTATGCACACCGCTGAAAAAATCGGGTATAGTATTGTCGATGCAGCGTATAATTTAAAAAATATCGCTTTTTATGATGAATGCGAACTTCATGTCGGATATCGTGTTCATGGTCATCTTTATTTTTTAAGTAAACGAAAACCCTCGTTTTTGATTCATGAGGACGGCAGAGGAAGAGGGGTTTCAGAATCTTTGAATTTATTTGGTATTGATGCATTTCGAAGAACTTGCACAAGCCTGTTTTTTGAAATTCCAGCATTATCAGTAATTTCTCGACAGATCGATCGATTTATCAATAAAATAAAACCTAATCAATATGCTGTTTCACAATTAGAGGATACTATACTTCAGGAACTCGAAAATAACTTCTGTAGATTTCATGGCCTGCACAATGTTATTGATTCACATTTTAAAATTATGAAAGAATTCATAAAAAATCTCCCTTAGCACACAGGTAACAAAGGTGGCAAGAAATATTCTAAACAGACTCATAAATAATCCATTTATTGGGCATTCAAAAAACTATTTAATAGGTGAAATATTTAATAACGCTATTGTTTTTATGACAATTCCGATATTCACCAGGCTTCTTGTTCCTGATGACTACGGGCTCCTTTCAGTTTTTACTTCATTAATCAGTATTTTTTCTGTTATTTTTGGATTAAATATTCATAGTTCCGCAGCAAGAAAATACTATGAAAAAGACGGTGAGTTTAAAAATTTCCTTGGAACAAATCTAATTTTCTTAGTTATTTTCAATATTATACTTATAACCATACTGTTTTTTTTAAAGGACTCTATTGCAGTATTTTTTTCAGTTGACAGTAACTTATTCTTTATTGCTGTTATAGTAAGCAGTTTTACATTTTTTACCCTACTCCAATTGTCATATTTCCGTGCGAGTCAGAAAAGTTTATCTTACGCTATCCTTTCAATCATTAAAAATCTGGCTATCACTGTGATTGCAATAGCATGGATTTACTATCTTCCCGAGAATAAATATCTCGGGAAGATATATGCACAATTAATTGTAACAGCTGTTTTTTTTATTATTTTCATAGTTAATTTATTTCGTTTATCTTCACTTTCATTCAATGTAAAACATTTGAAATATTCGCTTCTCTTCGGCATCCCACTGATTCCGCACACTCTTTCCGGTTATATATTGGCTCATTTTGACAAAATCATAATCAACCAGATTTCGGGTAGTCATGATACCGGTCTATATTCTTTTGCATATAATATTGGCATGCTGTTAAATGTTGTCATAATCGCAACTTCGAAAGCCTGGTCACCAATATTTTTTCAACAATTGCGCAGCAATAAATATGATAAAATCCAATCGATGTCAGATAAATATTCAAAAGTTATTTTTGCTATTGCGCTTTTATTAGTATTATTTAGTAACGAAGCAGTTAAAATAATGGCAGATGAAAAATATTATTCTGCTTTTGGAATAATACCAATTATTATCCTTGGATATGTTTTTACGTTTTTATATACTTTATTTTTTCAATATGCAGCATGTAGAAAAAAAACATGGCTGATTTCAATTTTTACTTTCATTGCCGGTGGTACCAACATTAGTCTGAATTATATTTTCATACCATATTTCGGTTATGTCGCTGCAGCATGGACTACATTAGCCTCATATATTTTGCTTTTCATACTTCATTATATAAACAGTAAATTTATTTTAAAAGAAAAAGTAATAACAATGAAACACATATTTATTGATTTAGCAATCTTGATTTCTTGCGTTATTTTATATTTTTATATTCCAATAGAAATATCTTTCATTCAAATATCAATAAAAGTATTCTTGTTTTTAGGTTATTGCATTATTATTTTTCGTAAATATTTATTAAAAATAATAATGCGAAAATCATAGCAATTGCACAGGAGAGATAATATCGTGTCAATGCCCAAACGAGTTATTCATATTTTTGGATGGTTAAATAAATGTGGTGCTGAAACACGTATCATGGATGTTTATCGGAATATAGATAGAAAAAAAGTGCAATTTGATTTCATCTCTATGACAAAAGGACCCCAGTATTTTGACAATGAAATTGAATCTCTCGGTGGCAAATTATTTAAAATAGAGAATCCTCGGGTCACGGGCATTGTAAATAATTATTCCATTATTAAAAACATATTAAAAATGCACGGCCCCTATGATGCACTACACGCGCATACGGCACATCACGAAGGTATTGCTCTGATGGCGGCTAAGGCTGCGGGTATTCCTGTTCGAATTGCTCATGCACGGACAACTGGTACTCAACGAGGCACTCTTTTCAGAAGTTTTCAGTTTTTTTTAGGGAGAACACTAATCAACCGATATGCGACGCACCGAATAGGAATCAGCCAGAATGCATGTGATTACTTATTCGGAACCCAATCGAACTCATCTGTTAAAACAAAAGTTATTCCCAATGCTATAGATCTGAACAATTTTCTTGATGTTTCTGCGTTGAAAATAACAAAATTAAAAAAGGAATTATCTATTCCCGATAATTCCTTTGTTATAGGACACATTGGTCGATTTCAAAAAGTTAAAAATCATTCTTTTCTCATTCGCTTGTTCAAACATATTACAGTGGTACATCCGGAATCGAGACTCCTGCTCGTTGGTGACGGTGAATTGCGTGAATCAATAGAAAATCTGGCGAGTTCCCTGGGAATTCATGAGCATGTCATTTTCACCGGAGTCCGGGATGACATACCTGAACTGTTGAACTGTATGGATATTTGTGTCATTCCATCGTTCTATGAAGGACTTTGCACCGTCGCAATTGAAGCCCAGGCCGCCGGAATACCCTGTCTGGTATCTGACCGATTGCCGAAAGAGATCAATATGGAACTTGATCTTGTTACCTATTTTCCCCTTGAAAAAACAATTGACGAGTGGCTTGAGAAAGTAATTTCCCTTACGAATACAAAACGCCCTGGCCGGAATGAGATATTCGCTGCATTCTCGTCAAAAGGCTTTTTACTTGAAAATGAGATAGATGAATTATTCAGCATGTATGGCGTAACATGATTATTGATCAGAAGACAACATGAATACAATAAAATCTGTATGTGAAACCTTTTTTTTAATTGAAAAAACCCTCAATCTCTTCGAGCAAAGAATTAACGATATATATTTTTGGAAATTGATCCGGTTTCCTTTATTTAATAAAATAACACATTTGCTCAAATTGTATGGGCTCGCACATACAAAAGCCCGACCGAATATATTCTCCACGCTTTTTGTATTGCCAAGATATTTATATCACAGTTATTTTCACGGTGTTTTTGCGAGGAAATCTCCGGTAGACATACTCATTTTTGAGCACGGCCGCAAAATACCTTTCGATTCAACTTACATCGATATTTACACTGAACCGCTGCGGCTTCAGATGGAGAAAAACAGCGAGTTTTTCGAAATAGTAGATCGACATTTTCTCAACAGACATTACAATAAAACAGACAAAAATAGAAGTTACGCTGAACACCAGACTGTCTCGCATTTGCTGAAAAGGGCTTTTTTCAGGATCAATCTAAAGACCTCCGAATCTGAAATAATTAATATAATCAGTAAATTGTTTTATCAATATCTTGGAATCAACCTGCCCCTTGAGAAAATGATCCGGGACACGGTTTCCGCATTTATCGTTGAACGGGATTTTTACTCCCGACTACTTCGAAAGCGCAAAGTCAAAAAGGTATATCTTGTCTGTTCCTATGGGATCGAGGCTCTTATTTCAGCCTGTACTCTGAATCATGTCGAGTGTCTTGAACTTCAACATGGAACGATGAGCAGATACCACCTAGGCTACAGTTTCCCGAATTCATCGAGTATTCCATACTTCCCTGATATACTCTTTCTCTTTGGTGACTATTGGAGAGACAACACACCGATTCCGTTATCAAAGACCAGACTGATCTCCATTGGCTATCATTATCTGGAAACCCAATTGAAGCAATACATTGTTTGTAAAAAAAAGAAAAACCAAATCATCATCATTTCGCAGGGCACCATCGGCAAGGACTTAACGAGAATTATTTCTGTTTTTGCAAAAAACAATCCGAAATATGCAATCGTCTATAAACTTCACCCTGGGGAGTGTCCCCGCTGGAAAACGGAATACCAGGAATTAGCCGAAGCAGCCAGGTTGAGCAATTTTTCCATTGTTGATAATTCCGAAGTAAGTTTATATCAATTACTCGGGGAATCTGAATATGCTGTTGGTGTCTATTCAACAGCTATTTATGAGGCGTTGGTCCTTAATTGCAAAATAATTTTGGTTGACCTTCCCGGTGTCGAATATATGGATTATCTGATAACGAATAACTATGCAAAACTGGCACAGACATCCGATCAAATAAAAAAATGTCTCCTTGAAGGGAATTTTAAAACTGCAGAAAGGGAGTATTTTTTTAAACCATTTGGTTTCTCGTCAGAAATCAATTGAATTTGAATAGATGATAAAAAGAATATTGGGAATGTCTGTCTGCCAACAATTGTGTAATAAGGTATAGAACACCTTTTCATCTGCAGGGAGAAGTATAATGGATCCCATAAACTGGACAAGACATCAAGTTTGATGTTCAATGGTTATGAGGCCCACTATGAGCAAACGCTGACATTCAAAGAATTGAATCGCTAAAGTTTAAAAGTGTTTCATGTCTATTAATTAATTGCAAAAATAATCAATAAATATTTCTATGATATATGTACTTTCATGATACACAAGGTCACCAATTCTTTTTCAGAGGGTGTAAATTGTAAAATTTACTTTTTTATACACAAAGCGTATGGTTTTCGAAAGATAAAAACATTAATAAATATAATATATCTTGGTTGCGGCTGTTTGGAATTACCCACTCAATTACTATAAAAGCCTAAAAACCATAGATCAAAACTTCAATTGCTTTATGTGTTGTTAATTTTGAAATTCAGGTACATGTTTTGATATTTTCTGAATTAATGGTTTCGGCAGAGTAATATATTAAGTATATTTGTTTTGAAAAAGGAATAATAATAACACCAAGATGAGAAAAAATAATATATTATTCACGCTTAACAATTATATTACAGACAAATCAAAAGGATTGTAATATGAACATTATTGTCATCGGCGGCTCTGGATTTGTCGGTTCACTGCTGGTGCAGCGCCTGCTTGATTTGAAACACACAGTAACCATTATCGATAAACGAAAAAGCGAACTCTTCCCAAAACTCTGGAAGTTCGGGGACATCCGCGATCTTGAAGGATTTCAGGCTCTCTGTAAAGGCGGCGAAGTAATTATCAACCTTGCTGCTGAACACCGCGATGATGTCACCCCGATTTCACTCTACTATGATGTGAATGTCGGCGGTTCCAGAAATGTCTGTATTGCTGCATCGAAAAACAAGATAAACAGGATCATCTTTACCAGCAGCGTCGCGATATACGGAGTCGCGTCCGGCGCAGGTGATGAAGACGCCCCTCGTCATCCCTTTAATCATTACGGGAAATCAAAGCTCGAAGCTGAATCGGTCTACAACGAATGGCAGGCGAAAAGCAAAAACCATACATTATCGATTATCCGTCCTACGGTGATTTTCGGAGAAAACAACCGGGGGAATGTGTATAACCTTCTGAAACAGATGGCATCGAACAAATTCCTGATGGTTGGAAACGGAAAAAATGTCAAATCCATGGCATATATAAAGAATATCGTTGAGTTTATAATTTATAATGTAAATAATCCAAAACCGTATCTCTGCGCCAACTATACCGATAAACCGGATTTTTCAATGAACGAACTCGTCGGCACGGTAATGGACACGCTTGGAAAAAAATTGTTCCCCTTCAGAGCTCCCTTTTTTCTTGCTCTACTCGGCGGTTATGTTTTTGATTTTGCCGCATTCATTACAAGGAAAAAACTTCCAATCAGCTCGATCCGGATCAAAAAATTCTGCATGAACACCCGGTTTTCATCAAAATATACCCACACAGGCTTTGCCCCTCCGTATACACTCCGGGAAGGATTAATACAGACCATTACGTATGAGTTTATCAATCCGCCCTTGTCGCGTATTACTTTTACAACTGAATAGCAGATACAGGAGCATCGAATGAAATCAAAATCTGTCTGCATTGTGTATAATACAATGTGGTATATCAACAATTTCAGAAAAAACCTGATCCTGCAATTGATAAAAAACGGGTATACTGTTTCTGCTGTCGCGCCCTACGACGGGTATGAAAAAAAACTTCAGGAAATAGGGGTGACCACCTACAATATTTTAATGCAGGGCAATTCGGCAAATCCGTTAAAGGATATGATTCTGTTTATCAAATTATTTCTGCGATTAAAGAACCTTAAACCAGGCTGTGTTCTCAATTATACGATAAAACCGAATATTTACGGAAGTATCGTCTGCACGCTCCTTGGTATTCCCTATATAAACAATATTACCGGGCTTGGTGCGGTTTTTTTAAACAACGGCATTCTCACACAGATTGTGTATCTCCTCTACCGGATTGCCTTTGCCCGTTCCTCGATGGTCTTTTTCCAGAATGAAACCGACCGGGAACAACTTTTAAAGAGACGTCTGGTCAATAAACAACATACACACCGGCTCCCCGGCTCCGGAGTGAGCCTGGAACAGTTTTCTCCTGCACACAAGATAACTGGGTCCCCCTTCACATTTTTACTGTTCACCCGGATTCTCTGGGAAAAAGGCATTAAGGAATATTATGAGGCATCCCGGATGATCAAACCGGATTATCCAAAGACAGTCTTCCAACTTATTGGACCAATCGATCCAAACAATCCCGCTTGTATCCCGGCAGCGATTATTCAGGAATGGAACAACTCCGGTTTTATCTCCTACCTTGGACCGACAGACAACATCCGTGAATTTATTGCCGAAGCCGATTGTATTGTGCTTCCCTCGTATTACCGTGAAGGAGTGCCCCGCTCGATGCTGGAATCGGCAGCCATGGCAAAACCCATTATCACCACAGACTGGCCCGGCTGCAGGGATGCAGTGGACGACGGAATAACCGGTTTTCTCTGTGAGGTCCGGAGTGCCGAAGATCTTGCAGACAAAATGAAAAAAATACTCTTGATGACATCGGAACAACGGCGTACAATGGGGCTGAAGGGCCGTAAAAAAATGGAAAAAGAGTATGATGAAAAGATTGTGATCGACGCGTATATAAATATTATAAATAAGATATTTTACCACAAAAAGCACTAAAATCACGAAAGGCACAACATAATTTTTTTGTGTTTTTTGTGTATTTCTTGGTTATTTATAGGAGATTAAATGAAAATACTGATCACCGGTACTGCCGGATTTATCGGCTTTCATTTGGCTGATTACCTGATCAAACGCGGTGATGACGTGATCGGACTGGACAACATAAACGATTATTATGATCAACAATTGAAATACGGCAGGCTTGCCGAACACGGTATCAGGAAGGAAAACATTCAGGAGTACCGTCCTGTCCAAAGCAAAACACACAACAATTACCAATTCATCAAAGCTGATCTCACACAAAAAACTGAATTAAACACAATTTTTAAAACAGAAAAATTCGATATTGTCTGCAACCTCGCAGCACAGGCAGGCGTCCGGTACAGCCTGACACATCCTGAATCCTATATAAAAAACAACATTGACGGGTTTCTCAATATTTTGGAGGCAAGCCGGCACCATACAGTAAAACACCTGGTGTATGCCTCAAGCTCATCGGTATACGGCCTGAATGAAACGATGCCCTTTTCAACTCACGACAATGTTGACCACCCGATCAGTCTGTATGCGGCAAGTAAAAAAAGCAATGAACTTATGGCTCATTGCTACAGCCACCTGTATGGATTGCCCACAACGGGGCTGCGTTTTTTCACGGTCTACGGCCCTTGGGGCCGGCCAGATATGGCATTATTTATTTTTACAAAAGCCATCCTTGAGGGAAAGCCGATCGATGTTTTCAATAACGGCGATATGAAACGAGACTTTACCTTTATTGATGATATCATCGAAGGAGTGGTGCGAAGTATTGATACTATTCCCTCTGGAAACCCGCAGTGGTCAGGGAAAAAACCGGATCCGTCTTCATCCCCGGCACCATACAGCGTCTATAACATTGGCAACTCATCTCCAGTCCAGCTGATGGATTATATTTTAGCACTTGAATCTGCGCTTGAGAAAAAAGCTGTTAAGAACTTTCTGCCCATACAGCCGGGAGATGTGCCTGCAACATGGGCGGATACAACAGATATGGAAACAGATCTTGGATACAAACCGAATACAGATATTAAAACCGGTATACAAAAGTTTGTAGACTGGTATACCTCATTTTACGGAGAATAATTTTGAACAATTTTAAAATAGCAGTAATCGGAATGGGCTATGTAGGACTTCCGCTTGCTGTTGCATTCGCAGAAAAATATGAAGTTGCAGGATTTGATATAAAAGAAAGCAGAATTTCAGAATTAAAACAGGGAAATGATTCCACATTGGAAGTCGATTCTGATATTTTACAAAAAACATCCCGTCTTTCCTTCACAACCTTCGCATCAGACATAAAAGACTGCAATGTATATATTATTACCGTCCCGACCCCGATCGACAAATACAACCGGCCAAACCTCGCCCCGCTTCTCTCGGCGAGTGAGACCGTCGGGAAAGTGTTGAAGAAAGGCGATATCGTCATCTATGAAAGCACGGTCTACCCCGGCTGTACCGAGGAAGACTGCGTACCGGTGCTTGAAAACCATTCCGGGCTTGTCTACAACCGGGATTTTTTCTGCGGCTACAGCCCGGAACGGATAAATCCAGGAGATAAAGAACATACAGTCACAAAAATCAGAAAGGTCGTCTCCGGGTCAACACCCGAAGTCTGCGATACCATCGACCGGCTGTATTCGGGCATTATTACGGCGGGCACTTTCAAGGCGGCATCGATAAAAGTAGCGGAAGCGGCCAAAGTAATCGAGAACTCCCAGCGGGATATCAACATCGCCTTTGTGAATGAATTAGCGCTTATCTTTCACAGAATGGGAATAGACACACTCCAGGTGCTTGAAGCAGCCGCGACAAAATGGAATTTTCTGCCCTTTAAACCGGGACTTGTCGGTGGCCATTGTATCGGCGTTGATCCGTTCTACCTGACTTTCAAGGCCGAAAGCCTTGGCTATCATCCGCAGGTGATACTGGCAGGACGACGAATAAACGACACTATGGGTATTTTTGTGGCAAACGAAATTATTAAATTAATGATAAAAAACGGACATAATATTGAAAAATCTAATGTGCTCGTGCTTGGAATCACTTTCAAGGAAAACTGTCCAGATATCAGAAATAGCAAGGTCATTGATATTATCCGTGAATTATCTGATTTTGGCTGTGGCATTGATGTCCATGATCCATGGGCTTCTCCGGATGAAGTCAAACAAGAATACAGCATATCATTACTTAAAAATATTTCAAAAAAATATGAAGCAATAATTTTCGCTGTTGCGCATGACCAATATCGTCAATTGTCATTTAATAATTTTATCTTCGGAAATTCGATAATCTACGACATTAAAGGCATGCTCCCGCTTGAAAAAGTGACAGGTCGATTATAACCAGAGAAACATTACAGTATGGTCAATAAAAAAGGAATTCTATGAAAATCGGATATAAAATACTATTATCAATCAAATATCTTGCCGGTCATTTTCGAAGATATATTTTTCTCCTTGTTGTATTGTGTTTCAGCTTTGCAGTTATTACCGCGACAACAACGATCGTTGAGGGGATGACGGAAAATGTTTTTCTTGCAGCAGAAAATCATTATGCAGGGCATGTATTTGTTTTGGGATATGAAAAAGACAAACGAAGTGTCCTGCGGATTACCGATTCGGATACTATTCTGAATGTGGTAAAAAATGCCGGATTCAAGCCGGCTAAAACTGTATTACGGACGCTCTCATACAATGATGCATCATTATATTTTTCCGGTGTTTCGGTAAAACAAAAATATGTCTATGGAATAGACTGGCAAGTTGAACAGGATGATTTTAAAAAATTGACTTTTATCGATGGAGAGGCCTCAGATGACTTTAACAATAACGGCATTTTCATTTCTGAACCAGTCGCACATAATCTTCAAGCACGCGTAAATGACGATGTATTATTGGAAGTTCAGACAAAAACAGGTCAAAAAAATACACTAAAATTTATTGTGAGAGGCATTATTCGGGATTCAAGCATTTTTGGCTTTTTTAAATGTTTTGTCAGCAGAACCAGTCTTAATATGCTGTTGGGATACGATGAATCTGATTGCTCTTCAATTGGACTTTTTTTCAAAAAGAATGATGATCTGTTTGAAAAAACAGATATACTTTACACCGCGTTGGAAAATATTTTCAGCCTCGGAGATCCAATAAAAAACCGGGAAGATTTTACAGAGCAGATCCGTGCAGATTTTTCGGGATTCCGTTATTTTGTATTTCCACTGTCGGTCTATATTTCGCAGGTCTCCGATCTTTTGACAGCAATGAAATTTATTTCATATTTTCTTTATGTTTTGATGATCATTATTGCCATATCCAGTTTGACGGTAACCTACCGACTGATACTTTATGAACGTTCCAGAGAAATTGGTACCGTCAGGGTACTGGGAATGCAATCCTGGAATACACAGATTGTCCTTGTTTTTGAGTCTGTTTTCCTGTTTCTTGTCGCTGTCATTGCCGGTCTGTTTTTATCTCTGCTCTTTACCTGGATACTTTCGATGTTTTCTTACGAATCCATTCCCGGATTTGATCTTTTTCTGAGAAAGGGAAAACTTACGGCATCCTATACACCGGGAATTATATTCACCAATATTCTCATCCTTTTATTAACCGTATTACCTGTTGTATGGATTCCGATGTTCAATATTTCACGAGCAGATATTGTTAATACATTACGAAAATAACCCCTGATACTGTAGAATCGAGTAGGAGGCTGATGAAATAATTCATCAGCCGACCTCTCACACCACCGAGGGGTCACCTCCGAATGGGTGCACCCTGCCGGGCGCACTAAAAAAAAGCCCTTGAAAACAACTTCAAGGGCTTTTTTTTATTACAAATCTTTCAATTTGACCGGCTGCGGCGAATTGTTGCCGTCGATCTGGTCGGCCAGTTCCTTTAACAGCTCTTTGGCGCGTGTGCTCAGTTTTTCCGGCACCACCACATCGATCTGAATATATAAATCGCCCCTGCGCGAAGTCGAGTTGATAAAAGGAATCCCCTCATTTTTCAGCCGCAGTATTTTTCCGTTTTGTGTTCCGGCCGGTATTTTTACCTTGACCTTTTTATTGTCAATAGTCGGAACAAGTATTTCGCTGCCGAGCGCTGCCTGGATGATATTTACGGGGATGACACAATAGACGTCATTTCCTTCCCGTTTGAAATACTCATGCGGTTCAACATGAATGTATACATACAAATCGCCCGAAGGTCCGCCGAACTGGCCTGCATCCCCCTGTTCCGGAATGTGTATCCTCCTGCCGTTTTCAATACCCGCGGGAATTGATACTTTCAATACACGCTTTTTCTCGACAACGCCGCTCCCGTGGCATTCCTTGCAGGGATCCTTTATGACATAGCCGTCGCCGTTACATTGCGGACAGGTGGTGGCAATGGAGAAAAATCCCGAGCTGCGCCGCACCTGCCCCGAACCTGAACAGGCCGGACACATTGTCCTGCCGGCTCCCGATGATGCACCGGAGCCTTTACAGGTTTTACAGGAATCATGCCTTCCAAATGCAATTTCCTTCGAAGTTCCAAAAACAGAATCACTAAAGCTGATCTGCAGGTCATACCGAAGGTCAGCTCCCCGCCGGACATTCGACCGTGACTGACTGCGTCTTCTTCCGCCGCTCCCGCCGAAAAAAGAATCGAATATCCCGGAAAAATCTCCAAAGATATCCTCAAAATCACGGAAAACTGATGAATAATCATGCGCACCCGCGCCCATTCCCTCTATGCCTGCAAAACCGAACTGATCATAGGTCTGGCGTTTTTTGTCATCGCTCAGCACTTCATAGGCTTCCGTGGCTTCCTTGAAGCGTTCTTCAGCCGCCTTGTCGCCGGGATTTTTATCGGGATGATTCTTTATTGCCAGCTGCCGGTATGACTTTTTAATGTCATCTTTCGATGCATTTTTGGGTACACCCAGCACTTCATAGTAATCTCGTTTTGCCAAAATATTATCTCTATGCTACTCTTTCATGTCTTTTATTCTTCTTTTTTCTCGTCATCTACAACTTCGTAGTCAACATCCTGTGCAGTGCCCTTTGCTGAATCAGATGCCTTTTCCTGCTGGCCTTCACCCGCGCCTTCTGCTCCGGCACCCTGCGCGTCCTGATTCTGGTTCGCTGCTGTGTTTTTATACACTTCCTCACCGATCTTGTATGAAGCCTGCCGCAATTCCTCTATCTTTGTCTTGATAAGCGGAATGTCTTTTGCGTTCAAGGCAGTCCGCAGTTCCTCGATTGCCTTCTGGATCTTGTCTTTTTCATCAGCCGGCAGTTTTTCGCCGTATTCACGAAGGGCTTTTTCTGTGGCATAAATCATTGAATCGCCTTCGTTAAGAGTTTCTGCCTTCTCTTTTTCCTTTTTGTCTTCCTCGGCATGTATTTCTGCGTCTTTTACCATATTCTTGATTTCATCTTCTGACAGACCAGATGATGATTCGATTCGGATTTTCTGTTCTTTTCCGGTCCCAAGGTCCTTCGCAGATACATGGACTATCCCGTTTGCATCGATATCAAACGTCACTTCGATCTGCGGAACACCGCGCGGTGCCGGCGGAATGCCGACAAGGTCAAAACGTCCGAGAGTCCGGTTTTGCGTCGCCATTTCCCGTTCACCCTGAAGCACATGAATCGAGACTGCTGTCTGATTGTCCGCTGCAGTTGAAAAAGTCTGGCTCTTTCGGGTCGGAATAGTCGTATTTCGTTCAATCAATTTTGTAAATACAGCGCCGAGGGTTTCAATACCAAGGGAAAGCGGCGTCACATCAAGGAGGAGAACATCCTTTACATCGCCGCCAAGAATACCGCCCTGAATCGCAGCACCCATAGCCACCACTTCATCGGGATTCACACCCTTGTTTGGTTCTTTCTGAAAAAGTTCCTTGACGAGTTTTTGTACTGCGGGGATCCGGGTGGAACCACCGACAAGAATGACTTCGTCAATATCTGCCGCGGTGAGTCCTGCATCCTTGATCGCCTTGATACACGGATCCTTTGTCTTCTGGATCAGATCGTCCACCAGCTGTTCGAACTTCGCCCGTGTCAGGCTGTACTGGAGATGTTTCGGACCGGATGAATCTGCGGTAATAAATGGAAGATTGATATCGGTAGTCTGATTTCCGGACAGTTCGATCTTGGCCTTTTCAGCGCCTTCTTTGAGCCGCTGCAGGGCCATTCTGTCCTTGGAGAGGTCAATGCCGTAATCCTTCTTGAAGTTTTCAACAAGCCATTCGATAATGCGCTGGTCAAAATTGTCGCCGCCGAGGTGAGTATCTCCATTTGTGGATTTTACTTCAAATACGCCGTCGCCGAGTTCAAGAATGGAAACGTCAAATGTTCCGCCACCCAGATCATACACAGCAATCTTTTCATCTTTACCGTTTTTTCCCAGGCCGTACGCAAGCGCTGCTGCGGTTGGTTCGTTGACAATACGTTTTACATCGAGGCCTGCAATTCTTCCCGCGTCTTTTGTCGCCTGACGCTGCGCATCATTAAAATATGCGGGAACAGTAACGACTGCTTCGTTTACTGTTTCTCCAAGGTAATCTTCTGCGGTTTTTCTCATTTTTTGAAGGATAAGCGCAGATATTTCGGGGGGAGAATAGAGTTTACCGGATATTTCCACGCGTGCATCAGAACTTGAATCGACAATCTTGTATGGTACAATTCTGGTTTCTTCCGGAACCTCAGTAAAACGGCGGCCCATAAAACGCTTTATTGAATAAATCGTATTCATCGGATTGGTGATCATCTGGTTTTTTGCCGGCTGTCCTACAAGCCGCTCACCCTTGTCGGTAAACGCTACGATAGACGGTGTCGTCCTCTGTCCTTCAGAATTTTGGATTACATGCGGTTCACCGCCTTCCATAATCGCGACACATGAGTTTGTTGTTCCCAGGTCAATTCCAATAATTCTGCCCATAACTCTATTCTCCTTTAAAAATCTTTATCCATTACACCTTTAAAATAACCTTTTTTGGGTGCATCGTGCATCCTGTTAATTTTTTTATCTGCACGCTGTTATTTGCATTGTAAAAGCACAAAGTGCTGTTTTTCATCTTTACCCTGCAGGCTGCCCAACTTTCACCTTGGCCGGACGCAGTACCCTGCCATGAAGGGTGTAACCGCTTTGAAAATCTTCAAGAACCGTCGGTTCTTTAATTTCTTTTGATTCTTCAGACATCAACGCTTCATGCTTCTGCGGGTCATATACAGAGCCCTTTGCATTGAAGCGCAAAAGCCCGTATTTTGTCTCGAGCATGGTCGTCATTTCTTTTTCAATCAATGCCACTCCCGAATGGAATGCTGCGAAGTCGTTTGATTCTTCTGCAGACTTCAGTGCCCGTTCAAAATTATCTATCACATTGGCAATATCAAGAAGGAGCATACTGTTTGCGTATTTGATTGACTCTTCTTTTTCGCGGGTTACCCTTTTTTTAAAATTTTCAAATTCTGCAAGAGTCCGCAGAAGACGGTCTTTCATCTCGGCATTCTCTTTTATCAATTCCGCTGATTTGTCTGTTTCATTTTCCTGAATGTTTCCGGCTTGCTCCTGACCCTGCATCCCTGCCTGATTTTCGGGCGGAATCCCGGCTGTATCCACCGTTTCATGAGTGTTCTTCATGTTTTCCTGATCGTTTGCCGGTGATTCCGGCTGACCATTTTTCTGATCATTCATCCCCTTTTCTGTTCCAGACATTTCTTCCCCTCGGTATCAATATAATAAAAAACAATCCGGTCCATCACCGGGTATTTTGCTTGATATACGTATACACAGTCTCTAAAAAAATTGCTGCTACTCTAACTTCAACATCATATAATTCGCAAGCAGGTGAGCAGCAGGCACTTTAAGTAGTATTAAGATAATATCCCTGCTATCGTCCGTCAAGAATTTTCAGTTCATTGCACTATAAAAATTCAAAATCTGGACCCAAAACCGTGAAAAATGACCCCTAATGGGGGCACTTTTATTGAAATTGCACCATCCGGACATACTTCCTGGCAGCAATAGCACCGAATGCAGATATTGTAATCAAATTCAGGCTGTTTTCCTTTCATTTGCGTAAGTGCTTTCGGGGAAACAGGGCAGATTTTGACACACACACCGCATTTTGTGCACATTGATTTTTTAATGACAGGACGGGGGATGATCAGCCGTTTGATATGTTTCTGTATCGGCGAATTTCCGAATGTTTTAGTGCTCGGCGGGTGAACTTTGTAGGGCTTGCCCCGGCATTCTTCCAGAGGACAACCCAGCAGTTGAATTTCCTCGGACTGCCAGTGTCCCAGCCCGCTGTCGGCTGCTCTCTGCAGTAACGGAACCTTCCCGGGAGAAATTCCCATAATCCTGCAGGCCGTTGCATCAATCGCCACGGAATCTGCAGAAAACAGCAGCAGTCCGGTATGTCTCGGGACCCCGTTTCGGGGACCGTTCCCCTCCATGCCGAATATTGCATCCATGATGTTCAGCACCGGTTTTACAGACAGATGCAGGTCAACAATCATCTGGGAAAACTTTTCCGGGTCAGGGATACGCGCATGAAACCAGGCCTTTTTCAATCCCGGAATCACCCCGAACATGTTTTTTATTGCACCGGTCATACGGGTCAACCCATGGGTCTTCATTTTCGGCAGATTGATAATTGCATCGCACTCCAGAACACTTTTTGCGATATTGAATACTTTGTTCTGTTTTGCATCCGGATTTTTCACCTCAACACCCGTAGAAAAATCTGCAAGCTCAATACCCAGCTCGTCGGCAATTTCGGCAAACCCGCCCCTGCGTACTGCCCACTCCGTTTTGTCAACAGCAGGTGAATCCCCATACACGACAGAAAATCCGTTTTCTTTCAATACCCTGCCGATTCCATACAAAATATACGGATGAGTTGCAGAACAGCGCTCTGGGGCATCTCCATGGAGAATATTGGGTTTCAGCAGTATTTTTTTCTTCTTCCCCAATATTTTTTTTATCCCGCCGAGCAATTTCAGGCCCGCTTTGACCGCTTCGTATACCGCAGTTTTTTCATATTCACGGCACTGAACAATGGCAACAGTTGCTTTATTTTCCATTTGTAAACCTTACCTGTTCGTTGTTGTGTTTCAAATACGGAAGATTATATAAAAAATCAAAGAAATAAAGTCAATATCGGGCTATTTCCCTTTTCCCAGATCGAGAGTGACTGTTGCACCGATATCGTCGTTATTTTCAAAATAGAGTTCACCATTATTCCTGTTCAGAATTATTTTTGCGGTAAACAGCCCCAGCCCCTCATGCCCGTTCTTTGTGCTGAAAAATGGCTGCCCAACCAGATTTTTATTGCGTTCGGCAATTCCGGCACCAGAATCCGAAATATGAATACGAACCCTTTTTTCGTTTGAGGAAAGCCGAACATTAATTGGAGCCGATTGATTAATACTGGACTCGATTGCGTTCTGGAATACAACACAGCAGCAATAAATAATATCCTCGGGACAACAAAACATCCGGAGTCTCTGCTGATACTCCGGTTCAACGATGACCATCTCCGGGAATTGTGCACAAATTTCCCGTATTGCATTGTGTACCACCAGTTTTGCATCGACAGGAATGCAGGCAAGAACTTTTTTCTCTTTTACCGGTTGAAGCAGACTGAATATTTTGCCTAATTGCCCGACCGAGGCCTGTACCTGATTCCATGCATCCCTGCTTTTCTGGAGTGCTTTCGTACTCAAGGTTATCTCTACAGCCTCATCGGCATTGTCTGCTTCTAACAGCCGGTAGATTTTCTGCGCGCTGTAGAATGATTTATTCACGGTGCTGATATACTGTTCCATGCGTGAAGCAAGAGCCGAGACAAACAAGGCCAAATCTGACGGGCTTTCTGCAATTCCTGTTTCGTGATTATCTGCACCGGAAAGACTTTTCACAAGCTGTGTTCCGGACTGGAAACGCTGTCTGATCAAATAACGCTCGGCGATCATAAAGAGCATGAACTGAACGTATAATGTTGCCAAAAACAGCAGCAGGGCAATAATAAACCCCGCCGATTCTGCGGGGATATTCAGAATATGAAGAAAGAAATCCTGAAACGGAAAAAACATCACAGAATAAAATGCCAGTGAAATAATAATGATGAGGATATAAAAAACAGTCCGTGTCGTAAAAACAAACAGCCTGTTTCCTCTGGATTTCACCAGGCCGACAATATAAAACAACGGCAGGAATGATAAAAAGAGATATGACGTGTTGCCGATTGAAAGCTGATCGGCTGCAAAGGCTGGAAACAGATAAGGCAGCTGGTTGAAAATAAAATGCGGCGGAAATGACAACAGCGTTCCGGCGATAATCCATTCAATATGCTTTTTGATATGCGGCTGTGCGGTTTTGATAAAGTTGACAATTAAAAGCAGAATCACAAGAGTGTATGCACAGATGTCAATGACACCCTGGACCTGATTCAACCAGACAAGGCTGGTGAAATAAGCATTATCACCCTGATAATTCCATAATGCAAATATACCGTACCGGATCGAAAACAGAACAATGGTGAATACAAAGACCACAATATACATTGCCTTCCACAAGGCATGTTTTTTTCGGGAAGGGTCAAAGAACAAAAAAAACGGAATAAACAGAAGAGCAGAGACTTCCCCGATATTCACGATGAAACAGGAAAACATGTCCTGAAATCCGAATGAGAGAGCACATATATACATAAGAAAAAACTGGCACAGGAATGCAATAATCAGGTGTGATTTTTCTGTGTAAAAATTAAAGATCAGGAAAAATGAGGTGACCCCCAGAATAACAAGAAACACAAGGAAAAAAAACCAGTCATATCGGGAAACCATGTGTTCCGGATGCACCACAAATGTCATAAGCTTCCCGGAACGCTCAATGGTAATATTAATATCGGAAAAAGAAAATGAGTCGTAATCCCTGTTCACGATATCACGGACAGTTGCTATTTCCTGATTATCGATCATGACCAGAACATCTCCGGCCAGCAATCCGGCTTTGATTGCCGGACTGATCTGTTCACGGGGCTGAAAGACAATCCGGTTATCTGAAAGAGCAACATTCGGATAATACGAAACAAGTCCGCTTGATGGTTTTACCAGTGATTTAAAAAAGAAAAAGAGCGCAATACAGGTACAAAGCACTGCAAACAACATCAGGATATACAGGCGTTTCCGGGAAAGTATTTTTGTTTTTAATGAAATCTTGTGCATATCACCAGCCGTTTTTTTACATTAGGAGTATAGCATAGTCCGTATATATCGCCTATAGATTGAATTAATAAATATTCCCTATAACAAACCATTTGAAGGGGATAATACTTGACACAATTATAGAGAATTGGTAGTGTTCTCGAACAATAAATATATTGCAGGGCGGCGTAGCTCAGTCGGTAGAGCAATCGGCTCATATCCGGTGTGTCAGGGGTTCAAGTCCCTTCGCCGCTATCAAAAAAGGGGCTGTTCTTTCGAACAGCCCCTTTTTTTTGATAAAAAATTAACAAACGGCGTAATATTTTTTTTATCCCCGGTGTTCGAAGATGATTCCTACAGGGGACAAAAAAAATATTACACCATTAATTTATTAGCAGGATATACTGAAGAACGTAAAGATATTTTTTTAGGCCAAAAAAAACCGACCATTATTTGAAAATGATCGGTAAATAGCAGGGACAGGACTCGAACCTGTGACCTCCGGGTTATGAGCCCGACGAGCTGCCAACTGCTCTACCCTGCGGTGAAATGTTAATATACACATTCAACCTGAAAAGGTCAAGGAATAAATCCTGGATATCCCCTTTTATTCCACAAAACATTTTATCGAGTTTTTTTATCATATTGTCATTCCATCACAAATAGTTGCATACTATAAATTTCAAAAGATCCCCGCTTCATTAATAAAAGGAGAGCACATGCAAATAATAGATTTTCATACGCATGCATTTCCCGATGCAGTTGCAGAAAAAGCAGTGCCCGCACTTGAGGCTGCAGCTGAGGTAAACGCATTTCATGATGGTACCATTGCCGGACTTCTTGAATCGATGGATACAGCATCGATAGAAAAAGCTGTTGTCTGTTCGATTGCGACAAAACCTTCCCAGTTTTCTCCAATTCTGGAATGGTCAACATCAATCAGATCAGAAAGACTTTTTCCGCTCGCGTCGGTTCACCCCGAAGATGAGCAGCTGGAAGAGCACGTTCACGAAGTAAAAAAAGCCGGGCTTTCCGGGATAAAAATGCATCCGTATTACCAAAACTACTCAATAGATGAAGAGCGGATGTTTCCTTTCTATGAAGCCCTGATCGAAAACGAACTTTTTCTGGTATGCCACACAGGGTTTGACATTGCCTATCCAAGGGACCGAATAGCCGATCCCGAAAAAATCAAATTTATTGCAGAAAAATATCCATCACTCTGTTTTATCACCACACATTTGGGGGCATGGGAAGACTGGAAGGAAGTTGAAAAACACCTTATGGGCAAACCTGTCTATATCGAGATTTCATATACACTCGGAATTCTTGAAGATGATGAGTTTGTCCGGCTGGTAAACAAACACCCGGCTGACTACCTGCTATTTGGAACCGACAGCCCCTGGGATGACCAAAAACGGGCAAAAGAGCATCTGCTTTCTTTGCCGCTCTCTGAAAGCCTCAAGGAAAAAATGCTGCATACAAATGCCGCGAGACTGTTGAAACTGCAATAAGGAAGTGAAGAAAAAGAATTATTAAGGAGGTGACGCAACAGACTATTTCCCTTTGCGCCCGGTGATTGGCTGCGCAAAAACATCCACACCAGGAATTCAGGAAAGGTTTTGACTTGTTTCCATATCTGTATTATTTTCCTGTCGTTCCTGGCTTTCCTGGCTTCCTTATCAATATTCTTTTCCTGTGTTCCTTGTCACATCCGTTCCAAAAAAGGAATCCCCACCAGTTGAAATCCGCTTTTTAATACCGGCAGAATCGCCTTCAAGAGAGCGATTCGTGTCATCACAAGGTTCTGATCTTCGTTTTTAAGCACTGGATTGTCATGGTAGTATTTTGCGAAGAGCTTCGCCAGTTCGAAAAGAAAAGCGGTAACAAGAGACGGGTTATACTCGTCTGCAGCTTTTGCAACCAGGTCCGGAAAACCGGCGATCAGCTTGATAATATCCCACTCTTCCTGAACAGTTAAAAGGGAGGGGTCATATTTTCCATTTTGATATTGGTCTTTTCTTTCTTCGTATTTTCGGAGAATACTGGAAATTCGTGCGCTGGTATACTGCAGATACGGGCCGGTGTCTCCATTAAACGAGATGGATTTTTCAGGATCAAAGATAATATCCTTGTGCGGTGAGGCAGACAGTAGATAATAATTCAGTGCGCCAAGCGCGATCGCATTTGAAATTGTTTTGATATCTTGGGCATCGTCATCGCGTTCGCGGCTTTCAATTTCCTTGACTGCGTAATCGATGAGTTCAGCAAGCAGATCGTCAGCATCAACCACTGTCCCCTCACGCGATTTCATTTTTCCCTCGGGGAGGTTCACCATCCCGTACGAGAGGTGATAGCAGTTCTTTGCCCATTCATATCCAAGCATGCCGAGCACTAGGAAGAGCACTTTAAAGTGGTAATTCTGCTCGGAAGCAACCACATAGATCATGCGTTCAAAGGGCCAGTCTTTTGACCTGCTGATTGCCGTTCCGATATCCTGTGTCAGATACAAACTTGTGCCATCGCTTCTGAGCAGCACCTTTTCATCAAGATCATATGCTTTTAAATCTACCCAGATAGACCCGTCATCTTTTTTAAAGAAAACTCCTTTTTCCAGGCCTTTGAGCACCTCATCTCTGCCGAGTTCGTAGGTTTCGCTTTCAAAATAATATTTGTCAAATTCGATCCCTGTCGCTTCATAGGTCTGTTTTACTCCGTCTATTGCCCATTTGTTCATTGTTTTCCAAAGGAGGCGAACTTGTTCATCTCCTGATTCCCAGTCTATGAGCATTTTTCTGGCCTGTTCGATAATTTCCGGTTCCTTTTTTTCCCATTCCGCATATTTCACGTAATAGTTACCGACGAAATGATCGCTTTTCATACCTTCAGACTCAGGTGTGGTGTTGTTCCCAAACTTTTGATAGGCAAGCATCGATTTACAGATATGAATTCCCCGGTCATTGATCAAATCAACTTTAAGTACCTCGGCACCGCTTTTTTTGAGGATTTTGCCGACGCTCTCGCCAAGAGAATCATTTCGCAGGTGTCCCAGATGCAATGGTTTATTGGTATTCGGACACGAAAACTCAAGCATAATTTTCGTACCTCTCAAATGATTATTTGTCCCGTACCGTTCCTGCTCTTTTTCAACAGATTCAATCACCGAAGTGCAGATAGCGGCACGTAAAAGCGTGACATTAATATACGGCCCTGCGGCCTGTGCTTTTTCGATGAGAGGGTTTTTTACTTCAGCAAGTTTTCCTGCGACTGCTGCTGCGATTTTCGGCGGAGCATCCTTAAACGATTTTGCGAAGGGAAACAGGGGAAAAGCAATATCGCCGTATTCCGGCTTGGGCGGGTTTTCTGCGGCGAGCTGATCAAAAGAGAGTTCCTTTTCAGAAATACCCTTTTCTTTCGCCATATCGGTGATGATATTAATAATAATGTTGCGGCATTCCTGCCTGTATTGTTCCATTGGGAAACTCCTGAAATATTAATCATCTATCAGATAGAAATGAGAATGAGAGTACTATATACATTTCATGACATATTGTTAAGGGGGGGGGATTACACCTGCTGAGTGAAAACGTATTAAAATAACCACGCAAAGCGGGTCCGGGATGCAAAGCAGGATTTACAGTCGATAATACTTGTAATGTCATTCCCGCGAAAGCGGGAATCTGTTACTACAAATAAAATTGCCCGGTCAAGCCGGGCAATGACAGTTTCGACAAATAATATCCCGGGCCTACCCGGTCTTTGCGGGAAATTCATCTTCCAAAAATCTTCATCCCGTCTGCCTTCAGCTGATCAGTCACAATTGCAAACAAATTATCAGCAATGGATTTTCCATCAGCCTTGACGGCTCCCGTGTCAGGATCAGCAGTAGTGAAAATCCAGTTGGCTTTCCATATTCGTTTCTGGGATTTTTCATCAAAAATTGAAACATCAAAAATAATTTCATGAAGCAGATTGGCTTTTGTATTATATGATACTGCATGGATGGTATACACTGCATCCCCATTGAATTCAGCTATTTTTTGTTTCAGCAAAAAGTCATTTGGTTCCCGGCCGGTAATGATTTCACTTTCTGTTTCGATATTCAGTTCTTCAAAACGGCCGGTTATTGTATGCCTGAATAATTCCTGATTCGCGATGCTTCTCTCTTCCTCTTGTTGGCCGGGAGCCGTCTGTTCCCAGCCAATTGGGGGCAGATTGATTACAATAAACAATTTTTTAACCGCTCCGGTGTAAGAGGTATCTGCGACGGACTTTATTTTTAAAGCCGGTTTGGCTGTTTCACAGCCGGCGAACAAAATACAACAGAGTGCCATTGCCATAATCGCTTTTATTGTCATAAATTGAACAACTCCTTTACATTAATTAATGCACACAATGTACCATTATTTACCTGTGGGTACAATTATGTTCACTTCATTCCTCTGCGTTCTTGTGCGTGATACTCTTTTCTCTCAAAACCTTCCAAAAAGAGCCATCATGTTATGAAATCCTTCTTTTCCATCCCTGCGGTATGATCCCAGTTGCGGTGAACAGCAGGTACAGTTATTGACTATCTGTAATGAAGCAATCCCGGCAGTTTCCAGCAGCAGACGATTTGCTTCGCGAAGGTTCAGGCAAAAATGACTGTCATGCATTGATACTGCCGTATCACCATACTCTTTGCGGAACAGGTCATACCGTTCTTTCGGTACTGCATAACAGCAGTCACCGATTCCCGGCCCGATAAAGCAGTGGATATCCGAAGCCTCAATCCCGAATTTCTGCCGGATTTTCCTCAGTGCGGCGATGACTATGCCGGTTCCCTTCCAGCCGGAATGCAGGAGCGCAAAAACCGAATAGTCACTGCTCCACATAAATATGGGCAAACAGTCGGCTACCGTAACGCTCAAAACAGCATTTGCCTCTGCTGTTATCAATCCGTCCGCACCTTTGTTATTCCCGTGATCGTCTCCGCATACATCGGTAAAAACGACATCCCGGGAATGCACCTGCGTCAGGGAAAAAATCCGGCGATTACCAATCGCCAGGGAATTAAACAAATTCTGTCTGTCGGAAAGATCTTTTTCCCGTGCCAGGGTCATATGTCCTGCTTTGTGCAGGGAAAGGATCATCCGGAAGGGGAATTCCGGTGCATACAGCGCGGGAAAAGAAGTAAATTCAATATGGTTTTCTCCGGAATGAAATTTTATAACGTGGCATGATGTATTCATTTTTCACTTTCATTTAACCAAACCCCGTGTGTCTGGTCAAGGGAAAAAAGAACTTGACGTTTTTAAAGCAACATACTACCCTGATTTGGTACTGAAATATCGCACCAGCAGAAATAAAATGGCACATGAGCATGGATAATAAAATAATCGATCTTCTTACGACATATGCTGCAATGAACAAGGCGCCTCTGGTGAATTATCAGGAATTTCTGAAATACGCCGAGAATTATGCCTACAACAATAATCTCACCGACGTCATTAACAATATCCGTGACCACAAACTCGAAATCATTCCGACTCTCATGCAATGGGAATACAAGGGGTATTGCACCATCGTTCGAAAAGAGGGCGTTGTTGAATCCATTCTGATTCACTCCATCATAGAAGACATGGTCAGAACACAGTACACCCAAATCGAAAATTATCCTGAACTGCCATATCCAGACGAAGCCTTTTTTGGGGTGAGTATTCCAGATAAAATACACCGTTCCATTGAAATTCGTAATGATTTTGTCAACTTTCTTGAATCAATTGATACCTGCAAGCAGCCGATCATCAAAATCACCTTTCCAGGCGGGCTCCGCTCTCTCCTGGTCACAAAAGACATTGTCAAAACCTGGCTGATTGAATGTTCGCTCCTCAAGCTGTCGCGATATCTGCAGTACAAGATGAATGCGGGGTATATTCATTCACGGCTTGAAACGCTGCTTTCGGGCAGTCTGGAAGCCCTGCGCATTATCATGAGTGAAATCGTGACAAAACCAAAAAAAGCCCTGAACTCCATCTTTGAAGCTGATGATTTTGCCTTCAAATTCTGGTCACAGTTTTCCAATATTATCATCAAGGATTATCGTGATAAAAAAGAAAAGACCGATGAAGAGCACGGTTTCTGCCAGTCTGCCCACATTCTGGGTTTGTTTATCGGGTATCAAAAAAGCATCACCCAGCGCGAAAATCAAAAGGAACTTGATTTCTCCCATATTGAAAAGCTCATGAAAAAACCGCCCTATGCTTTTACCATCAGGGACATGTACAATTTGAAGGATTCCCACGGCGTTAAATATATAGACAAGTATTCCCGTGATTTTATTCACGAGTTTATCCGCCGTACTACAAAAATTGAGGATGCCTCCCGGCTTCCTTTTTTAATCCGCGTGAAAGTCGACACCCATGGTGATTTTTTTATCCAGAAGGATATTATCCTGCCCATCTTTATTACAAGCCTGACCGATGCACGCCGGCTTATGGAACAGGAATACAAGGATGAATGGCAAACCCTGCTGCGGAACAACACGCAGCTCCCCACAATGCTGAACGATTCGGACTTCTGCCATGACGTCGGCAACAAAGTCAAAGGCCGTTTTCCCATCATACGGGCGTTGCTGAATCCGCATCTGCTGTATGTCATCAAAGAAGAACCGGGTGTGTCGGCCGACCAGAAAACCCAGATTGAACAGTGTTTCTCGAAAAAAAATACCCTCAAACCGATTGATGAACTTTTGGAACTTTCCCGAACACGGCTGCTGCATGAGGTAAAGATGCTCCTGCCGATCTGGTTTACGGTCCCGGTTGTAAAACATATCTATTTCTTTTTCCGATGGCTTGCCGGAAAAGGCAACAAGGGTTTTCGGGCGAAAGCCAAGCGTTTGTGGCTTGAGGTAAAAACAGAACTGAAGAGGGGAGCTGACAAAGATTATGCATCACTTATTTCAATGAAAAAAGAAGAAGCAGAAGAAGAAACCCAAAAAATAATCTCAAGCAAGGCACAGAAGCAAAAATACAGGGATGCGATCAACGCCATCAAGGTAAATTTAATCGGAAAAGATATCAATCTTGATGAGCTGATAGAGGATCTCTCGGATAAATGGAATCCGCTGTATGAACAAACAGCCAAGGCCAATCTTGTCGAGGATGTCAATTGTTTTATCCGCGATTATCTCCGGCAGATAAAAAAGACCTTCCGGGTCCGTCCCCCCACCGCAGAACAGGTTCGGAATCTTGCCGCCCATCTCTGCCAGAATAAAAACCTCAAGGACATCAAAAAGCGGGAAACACTGCGCACTTACATCGAAGTCTATATGATCCGTTTACTCGAAGAGCTGTTCCAAATCCGTTAAGGTTTTCCGTATTCCCGGTCGTGGTGAGGGATTGATTTTTTCTCTCTGAATGATACACTGAAACAGATATGAACCATATTTCCAAAACAGCCGCGTTCACCGTGATGTGTCTCTGTTCCGGTCTCATTGTAACCGGCTGCATGACCACCCCGTCCCTGAAACAGGGTCAGCAGGAAATTCCTGAAATCGTATACCCTGCCCCGCCCGCATTCCCTGATGAGGTAAAGCCGGCCGCAACTGAATATGACCCTGAAAAAAAAGATTATCTGGTCATCACATCTTCACCGCCGGATGCACAGATTTTTCTTGATGACCGTTTTGCCGGGACGACTCCCCTGGAATTGCGCATTCCCGATGCAGGGTTTTACACATTACGGTGTGTGAAACCAGGCTATAAAGAAGTCAATGAGACATTTTATTTTTTAAAAAACGAGAATTCCCGGCATATCATTCTGGAAAAAGTTACCGGCACTCTTGAAGTGATCACCACATTGCAGGAAGTACAAGTGATCATCAATAATCAAATCATTACCGAAATGCCCGTTCTTCTTCCTGCGGGCAGATATTCTGCCCGGGTTGTTAAATTCGGCTATGAACCAAAAACTGTCCAGGTTACGATCAGAGAAAATGAGGTCACCGTAGTAAAAGCAGACCTGGATCCAACCCCCTGTACCATCACCGCCATATCAGTTTCCCGCACCCGGGTTAATCCGGCAACAAAAAATACCGAAGGTTTGCTGTTTGTGCATTTTATGGTCACCGGTCCAGGAACAGGGCGAATCGCGGTTTTTGATAATCAGGGAAAACAGGTGTTTGCTGTACCACTGAATATGTTTTCCCTTCCCCATCAGGTCTATGGCTGGGATCTGAAAGCTTCGGACGGCTCAGTATGTGAAGACGGTGATTACCGTATTGTGGTATCAGTGAGCGATACCGATTCCGGGAAAACCTCCTCTGCTGACATATATTTTACAATTGATTCTTCGTTTTTTGTTTCTGTCCGCCAAAGCGTGCAGGGTGTTCCCGGCCTTTTATACGGTGCAACGCCTGATATTCTGCCGCCGTTTTCCATGCAGCTGGATACAAATATTTTTACAGAATTGCCGGTGAACACCGATCTGCAGATACCTGTCATGATCGGATATACTGCTGGTATTTTCGACAATTTTGAAGTACATGGTTCGGCCGGGACATCGGCATCAACAGCAGAAGATATTAATATATCCACGAGTGTTGCCGCCAAATACAGGTGGCTGGATATCGGGGATGCATTGAAGATGCAGGCAGGGGTATTTTCGCGCCTCACCCTGTATTCGGCAGCCAATACCATGCTCTCGGGCAATCCAACTGGATTTTCGATCGGGGCTCCATTATCATTCAGCCTGGGCGACTTCTCAATTGTCATTGACCCCGAAGGCATATTCTCCATGACTCCATTTCCCTGTTCTGCTGATGTCAGTTTATCGCAGGGATATTACTTCGGGGTCTTTGCAAAAGCAGGCCTTTATTTTGACAACAGGATCATACGAACCGGTGTTTCCGGCAGTATGTTTTTCACACAGGATAATGATCAGTTCCTGCCGGTTTACCCGATTCACGCTGCGTACGAGATTACCTTTCTATTCCCCGGTTCAGGTTTTTTCCTGACGGGGAATATCATCAGCCAGTTTACAGAATCTGACATGCAGTTTGTAACTGGGATACGGCTGGGATTATTTTGGTAACAGGTTATTGACAAATATATAAATCACCAGAGCGATGACTGCAAGGCTCAAGATAACAGCACCGATCTGGTACACCCAGAGCGGCATTGTTTTCTTCTTTTTTACGACAAGATTTCTGCGCCGCTTCGCGCGCATGAGCGTTTCCCGCATGTATCCGCATTTTGGACATCCCGATTTGAACTCATGCGGATAGCCCTCCCTGCCGCATCGCGGGCACAAAACCGAATAGAATACCTTTCCGCAGCTTGGGCAGCTTTCTGATTCAAGAGGTACTTCGTATTTACAGCTTTCACAAAAAAACTTTACATTCATACCAGGCCTTTTTTACAATGTATTATCTTTCCTTTTTGGATTATACAAAATGATGTACCGGCATTTCAAGTAGGTTTTTTGGCATGGGTTAATAAAGGAAGAGAGCCAGAAGAAAAGAATATAACTCTTCACAACAATACAAAAAAGGTGTATATATTGTTTTTTACATCAGACAATCCAAGGAGCAGTCATGGAAGCAGGAATAGTCGGATTCCCCTTATCCGGTAAAACAATGATATTCAACGCAATAACAGGCCTCGAGGCAGATACCTCTGCGCACTCTGGCGGCAAGAACAAGGTGAACCTGTGCGAGGTAAAAGTCCCCGACGACCGCCTCTATAAACTCAAAGAAATATTTTCCCCAAAAAAAGTCGTACACGCAACGATTCTCGTAAAGGATATCCAGCTTGATATCGATTCTAACGGCCATATCACTCCCTCATCTGTTGCAGAAATGCGAACTCTTGATGCAATTGTCCTTGTACTCCGGGCGTTTAAAAGTGAAGAGGTCATGCATCATGCGGATGAGATCAATCCTGTAAAAGATCTTGATTCTTTGATTGATTCATTTATTTTCAGCGATTTTGAAGTCTGCGAAAAGCGCATTCAACGGCTTGAAAAAGAAAGCAACAAAACATCAAGAGAATATCAGCTTTTAACAGAGGCAACCAAGACCCTGAGTGACGGCAAACTTATCGGGCCCAATGCATTCGAGCCTGCTGATAAAAAAATCATGAGCGGATTCAGGTTTTTATCAGAGAAGCCAATCATTGTAGTAGCAAATATTGGAAGCGATTCAGTCGATATTGCACCGCTTAAAGCAAAGTCAGACGAGTATGGACTTGGGTTTTTTGAAATACGGGCTGACATTGAAATGGAAATTTCCCAATTACCCGAAGAAGACCAGAAGGATTTTCTGGCTGATATCGGAGTAACGGAACCGGCTGTCAAACGCTTTGTAACGAATATTTATTCCAAACTCAATTTACTCAGTTTTCTTACCGCCGGAGAAGATGAATGCCGCGCGTGGAGTGTAAGAAACGGTGCCGCCGCTCCCGAAGCAGCCGGCAAGATTCATACCGATCTGGAAAAGGGGTTTATTAGAGCCGAAGTAATAGAATGGGATGCTTTGGTTGAGGCCGGCGGTTTCAGCGAAGCAAAAAAGAACAATAAACTGCGGTTAGAGGGAAAGGGGTATATTGTCAAGGACGGCGATGTTCTGAATATCCGGTTTAACGTGTAATGAAAAGAAACATTTCACACAAAGCATTATAAGAAGATTTTGGTGTGTGAATGAACATACCTCTTCTTTGTGGTCTTCGTGAACTTTGTGAGAAATTAATTTTCCTTCCCCACGTCGCGGAGATTTACCATATCGCGAAAGAACAGCGTGGTATAGAAAAACTCTTCATGAAGGCCCTGACGTTCATCAAAGAAATTGATGGCCAGGTCAAACGAGTAATAGTCAAACAGATACTTCTGGACAATTTCCGGAAGTCTGGCAATCTCCACTTCCGCTTCTGCAGAAAAACCTGAACTTCTGACTTTTCCGACAACCATGTACTCCTTTATATCGCGTGTCCACAGCAATATTTTTCCCTCTCCGGTTGTATCGTCCATAACAATTTCAATAGTGTAATAGTTTTTATTCTCAGGATTTCTATTTGCAAAAAGGTACAATATAATTGACAATCCTGATGAAATCCTCGAGCTCGTTTCAAAATACAGATAAAATGATGTATCACCATAAAAGCCTTTGACCTTTTCGATCGAGGTACCTCCCCGCCCCCAGTATTGCGCGGCGGAAAGCGGCGCTTCCCTGATACTATCCTTCGTCTGCAATTTGAACCGGGAAGGTGAATAAAATTTCGAGAATGCGGCAAGCAACGGATAGACCTCCCATTCGGTATAGGTATTGTCAATTTTTATTTCCCGGTATTCAATCGCATTTGCCGATTTCACGCCCGAGAGGTTTTTCTGCCGGAGAGCGAATGTCTTCGCTTCACCGTCCCTGATCGAAAAACTCAAAGTCCAGGCGGAATACTCTTTTGTTCCCGGCATGCCCCAGAATCCGATGATATGATGTGTACCGATGGTCAGGTTCATGATCCGGACTGATGATCCGGGACTGATTGAGGTGAACTTTGTCATATCAAGCGAGGTAAACGTGTCTCCGTCAGGAGACGAAGAGCCCAGCTGTGGATCAAGAATATAATAAAAATTGCTGGTCTCACTGTTCGACAAGGTAATTTCGCCGGGTTCTGCAAAAAGCACCCCTGACAAGACCAAAAATATTATAATAAAAGCAATTCTGTTCATGTATCCACCTCATTGTAATTTCGGCGATTTTTTCATAATCCTTCAGTTTTTACTTTTTTCTCACCGCGATAATCGTCAGATCATCATATTGTTCATCTTCTTTCAAGTGCGAAAAATATACATAATCCGTTTCATCTTCACGCTCAATTCTGTTTTTAAAATACTGATTATATTGGCTGAAATATTTTGAAAGGAATGCATCTATTTTTTTGTCAACCCGGACCAGATCGTCTTTGCCCGCAGCAGGATCCAAAACAAGGCGGAACACTTTCTCCATGGATACAGGAGCGAGAACCGCTTCATCTATTGAACCCTCACTTGATGCGAAATCAAATGTCAAAACTTCACCGGCAATTGGGTTATGGTATTTTGAAAGCGCATAGGCCGTCTTTGCAAATAACGCTTCGACCACTCCGTAAAACCGGGGCAGGCCCATCTCTTCGTTGTCGCTTCCTTTTATGTGTGTTCCGCCATGCTCCTTGCCGTCTTCGACACTCTCCTCCTGACAGGTGATGATATTAAAATCAGCATCCCGAAAATACCGTTTTGCTTCTTCAAGTCCGTCAGTGAACAGAAACAGGGTATCACCCTTTTGCATTGTATGCACCACCTGTTTGAACCCGGACTGCATCTCCACCAGATCAGACGGGAACACGCCCGCTGCCGGTGCATCGGGCAGTTTTAACGCATCCATTTTTTTCTGCGACGCCACATAATGCTGGACAATATTGTCGCCGGCATTACAGAAAATACAGGCTCCCGTCTCGGTATTCAGAAGACACAATGTGAGCGCGGCGAACCTTCCCTTGAATCCGCGTTCTTCTACAAGATCATTGATACGGTAGGCAAGCGAATCAATTTTTGTCCCGTTTTTCTTCACCGACCAGTCCCGAAAAAAATTCAGAAAAATGGTCGCAACCTCGACCATAATAAGTGCGGCAGGAACACCTTTTCCCGCGACATCACATTTTATAATGGCGAAGTGCTTGTCATCGAGCTGTTTAAAATCAAAGTAGTCTCCAGAGACACCCTTTGCCCCTTCATAATACCCGAATATCTCGATAAATTTGTTTTCCGCATGGCCTGTCGTTCTCTTTGTTCCCGAAGCATCAAGCTCCAGGGGAATAAACATTTTCTGCACTTCCTTGCCAACCGTCAGCTCCTTGCTGGCAACCGCCGCTTTCACCAGCCCCTGCGTCATCTGGTTGACCGTGTCCGCAAGTTCGCGAATCTCATCCCTGGTTTTTACAGTAATGACATGATCCTTGAGGTCCGCTTTATCGACAGTATCACGAATCACCGCGACCCCTGCGCGAAGCCTGCGGATCGGACTGATGGTGATGGATGCGAGGATCAATGCACCTGCAATTCCCAGCCCAATAGCAATAAAGGCGATAATTCCCACCTGAATCACCAGTGCCTGACGAGATGCGGTTATCTCGGCCCTGATTTTTTCCATGGAAACACCAAGCCGGACCATGCCCCAGTAATAATTGTCATACCCGGTAATGATCTGCACAATCGGTTTGTAAAACAGCACTGAAGGCGTGTTGAGATCAACGTTTGCCGGATCAAATGCCGGATAACTTCCGATAAACCGTGAAAGACTGTCTATCTCCAGCCGGAGTTTTTTATCAAGCTCATCGCGTGTTATAATCAACTCATTTCGCTTTGCCTCGGAATCGACCCCGCCCCGGATAAATGTCTGGTCAATCTCGGACCTTATTTTTTCAATCTGAATCGACAGTTCCGCAATCCGCTCTTTGCCCTGATCATTGATCTTTGTTTCAATTTCGTTAATCTGTGGTGTGATATCGTCTTCGATTTCAGACACAAATCGTATGTATTCTCCGCCGCCTTTTATTTTGTCCTTGATATTCGCATCGACAAATGCCCGTATATTTTCCAGATTCTGCATTGAAAGGTTACCAAATCCCGTGGGATCTTTCTGCCCGGTCTTCGGATTAATAAACGTGGGCCCGGTAACAATAGCATACTGGCCAGCGTCTGCCAGGAGAGAAAACTGCCGCTCCAGAATAATATCCATGGCAAAAATACTGTTCCGCTGAAGTTCGTCTTTCACTCCTTCAGAAATACCGCCAAGGACCAGATCAACTTCCCGTTCCAGTTTTTCGGCGAGGGTTTTCTGCTGAATATTTACCATGGAGACACTGATGGGGAAGGCAACCATCAATACAATTAATAATACCAGCGATGAAATCAGAACGGTAAACTTCAGCCGCAGACTGATTCCCTGTCTGGTGAGTTGTTTTATTGCCTTCTTGTCTTTCATGGTAATCGCTCCTGTTGTAAACAAAGCCTGAACTTCCTGTTTGTACGATGCTGCCTCGCCTGCAAGCAGCATGATTCTTCGTGACGCAATCACAAACAGCACTGCAAGAAATCCGAGAATAAGCCACAGAATAATTTCATTCATGGATATATTTATAAAAAAACGTTCCAGCACGCCGACATCCGGCCGGGAGATGCTGTCGAACTTTCCAAATTTTACCGTCCCCGCAGAATCCACCCGCAGCACATCGTCAGAGGTAAAATACAGGCCACGCACCGGATGATGTACGCCCACACGGTAAGTTCCCTCATTGACATCCGGCAAAACCAGGTTTCTGATAAACCGGTCGCTGTCAACAGTAAAGTGTTTGTCACTGCGGCGGAAACTGTAGTCCCATGGCTGTTTGGCATCGCGGTCAATAATCACTTCCTCGACCAGTCCGCCGGCGGCAAATCCCCGTCCGAAGAGAGTGGCAGCCAGCTCTCCCAATGGCGACGGCTGCACTGTTACACTGGTAATATAGGTAACATCAATATAATTGCGCAATTTGAAAACAATAGAGGCTGATTCACCGCTGTTGCCTGCCTTGTCGACTGCGCGGACACTGAATACCCAGATCCCGTTATCAATATTGCTGAACTCTTTCTGCGAACTGGTTACCTGTATATTTGAACCCGGCGAGGGGTACAGTTTTTCGTCTGCCAGGAAAGAGCTGTAATCACTGCTTAAATATTTGAGAGAATACGCATACCCCGAAATAGGTTCCCCGGAGGGCAGGTCCCATTCAATAGTGAATGTGTTGGAAAGCAGGAATCCTTCTGCGTCTTTTTTCGGCTCCCTGAACCGAACCTTCCCTGGCGGTGTTGAATCGCGAGTATAGATAACCCTTGACGGTTGGGAATAATTGCCGGCGAAATCCTTTGCCCGTACAAAAAAGTACCAGGCTCCCTCGCCGCTTATATCAAAACTGACGGTCCGCGTACTGCGGTCCACCTGCTGGAAGGCAGAATTATTGAACGAATCGTTTCTTCCATAAGAGTATTCAAACAGGGCAATCCCTGCTGAATCTTTTGGTTCGTTCCAGCTCACAGTCAGGCTGCCGAGTTTGCCGCGCGCGTCGTCAACAAAATTGACCGGGATTATTTTCGGCGGCGGAACATAAATATCGGGACGGCGGATCATAAGCCGTGAACTCCCGGAGACCGTGTTTTCCCAGAACACATGGAGATGCCCAGCCCAGAATACCGGCCGGGGAAACTGGGAGACGCCCGAAACAGGGCTGCCGTCATGCACGATGAATTTTCCAGCATCGAACCATCCGTAGCGGACATGGTCAAGCCCCTGGCTGTTGTCAAACCACAGATAATAAAGCGTGTTTCGATAGACAACAATCTGCGGGAAAAAACAACTTGCATTCCCCTGGGTAATTTTTACTGCATTCCCCACTCGGTTTCCCGCATCATTGAGCGTCATGGTGTAAATTTGCGGTGCGTCATTCCGCAGATTGCGTTCCCACGCCAGGTACAGCTCATTGTCAAAAACCGAAAGGAACGGCCGCTGGTTGGAAATCCCTGACGGCGGGGTGGGTGTGGTGCCGGGGATCATCACCTCGGAAAAATCGGTAAGGAGTTTGCCCTGTGTCCAGGATTTTCCTCCGTCACGGGATATTTTCATATACAGTTGATAGTCTTCGATCGCAGCTGCTTTTTTTGCCTGATAGACGACATAGTCTCTTCCCCGGAACACCGTGTGGTGCTGGACCGCATTCACCCCGATTCCTTCGTTCTGGCCCACGAGCGGGGTGAATATGCTCCATTCTTTCGCATCCGTTGACCGGGAAAGAAATATTCCCAGGTCATTACCCTGCTTTGAGGTGACGAACAGCAGGAGGTCATTATTCGATGCGACAAACAACGTAGGGACTACAACCGTGTTCTCAGAGACTATTTTTGTTTCTTCACGAAATGAATTCCCGTCATCATCCGAGACAAAAATGGAAATAGTATGCTCACCGGTGATCAGGGCAAAGACCATCCTGCCGCGGGAATCAAAGACAACCGAATACAGCGGTACCTGTTTGCCCCTGTATTCGAACGGGCCGGCAAAGCGGGAGTTGATGCCGAAGGTTCTGCCGTTGCTGCTGTAGGCAAAAGAGAGATACACGTCCCATAAATCGGGCCCTTTTTCATCGAACTCCTGCCATGCGGCAAGTCCGACATTGCCGTGTGAGGCAGTCTGGATAAACTTCACCCCCCTGGGAACAACCACCTCGGGATCTTCCCAGAAGATGTCATCGCCAAAGACGGGAAAAGTCAAAATTAGTAAAATAAACAAAATAACTTTTTTCAGAGTCCCAATAACCCCTTATAACGTAATACTTCAGTGTTCGCCGGATATTTAGCAACAAGCGGACGCAGCAACTGTGCAGCCAGAGGCCGGTTTCCGGCTTTATATGCGGCATCGACCTGAACAAGGATTTGCCGGTCGGCGGGCGTAAGATCCTTCCCATACGGCGTCAGTGCTTTGTTAACCTGGTCGATTAATTGCTGGGCCCGTGTATTTTTCGGATTAATGGTCAGGGCCTGATTAAGCAAATTCTGTGCAGTTTTATAGTTGTCCAGAGATGGTGTCCGAATCAAGCCCTGCGCCCTGTCTGTGAGAATATTTGAATTCTGGATTGCTTGCGGTGATACCGCAGCTACTTTTATTCTGTTTGCAATCAGTGCTTTTTCCCTGGCTGCTTCAAGTCCAGGGTATTTTGGGTTGATCGCGTAAAGGTTTTCAAGCGTCGCGAGTGCCGGCGCATCGGTTTTCCCGTTCACCCTGTCAAACTCGGTCTTGAAACGAAGATCAAATACCGGTTTTGTTTCGGTCTCCTTGAATATTTTCAATTCCAGAATACTGCTCTCTTCGTGATACGGGAAATCTTTTCTGATATTCCGGATATTCTCCAAAGCCTGATTGAATTTATCCTTCGCGTCTTCAGTCTTTGATTGTTTTAACAGGGAAAGGCCTTCATTATAATACTGATTGGCGAGGTTCAGCCAGGAGGTGACATTCCCATACATCGGGTGAGTAGATTCGATAAAGCGTGAATTGGTGTATTCTTTTGCGAACCGCACTCTTTCCAGTGCTACCGTGATTTCTGTATTCTCTCCTTCATCGAGCTGTTTCCATGAATTTTCTGCCTGTAATAAAACCTGTTCGGCCTCATTGAACTGGGTATTATTGGTAAACCGTTCTGACTGATTGATGGCATTACGGACATCATCAATAATTTTATTCCGCCAGGCAATGACGCTTTCTGAACTGAATTCGGGCAGTTCTTTTTCAAGAATGCTTCGTATTCCGGCATCTTCTTCATACAGAAGAGAATCCCGTAATGCTACAGTGGCCTCGTCGGCCCGGCCGCGGGCATTTTTAAAATCATTTCTGGCGGCAAAGGCTTTCGCGCGGTTGTATTCATCCAGCCCCTTGTCCCGGCGCTGCTGCGCATCGAGCTGCTGTGCCTGGGTTGCTTTTATCTCGGGACCAAGCTTAGCCTTGAGTGCATCAACCCGTGCCTGCAGCAGCTCAACATCCGAAAGCAGTTTTTGTATCTCAGGCTGTGACTGGACTGTTTCATCTTCTTTCTCCCAGTTGGTGCGAAAATCAACAAGCTTTTTATCGAAATCACCGATCTCGGTAATCAGCGATTTGTACAGCCCGATGGCACGCGTGGGATATTTGAAATTTCCGTTATCCACGCCCGGTATATCGCGGAGGGCAACCCCCTGTTCAAACCGTTTTTCCTTGTCTTCAAGTTCTGTCAAAAGAGGAGCGTATTCGAGTGAGGCAATTTTGACCGCATTGTCTTTCATCAGTTTGGCATAGTCAGTCAGCAGGGCATTAACATAGGCAGTCACTTCTTTAGCAGAAACAAGACTTGCCTGCATTAGCACTTCTGTTTCCGGCATCGCTTCAAATATTTTCTCACGCTGCAGCCAGATATTCTTTTCAGAGAATAGCGCATCAGTCTCTGTTTGAATACTGAGACGAAGAGCTGACAATTTTTTAAGATCTTTTATATCATTAAGTGCATTGAATGTTGTTTTTAATGTGTTGAATGTTTCCCTGCGTGCAAACAGCCGGGGGTAGATTTTTGATTCTTCTGCCCTTGAAATATAATAGACATACAGCGGATATTTCAGCTTCACGCGTTCATTTTCAGCAGTATTCAAATCCACCGGGGATGGACCATCCACAAGCCGGGCGTACTCAAACACAATGTCTGCACCAGCCGCATACAGTTTTTCCGCCTGGGAAAAAAGTATTTTTATCCGCTCACCGTTATTTGTGTTCAAAACCTGTTTTGCCTGGACGTATAAAGAATCTGCCGCTTTACGTATATCCGGCTCTTCCCTGTTCTGCATCTGCTCCCAATGCTTTTCGATCACAAAAAAAAGGCCCTCTTCTGTGTCTTTGTTTATCCGTCCCAGAATGGTCTGATACACATAAAACAGAAAGTTGTCGCCCCGACCGCTTCCGGTTGTTTTTTTTATCTGCTCGTTCTGCTCGATTATTTTTTGTCCGAGGTCTTTTACCTGAGCACGGTAATCCAGCAGGCGCATATATTCGGCATGAACGACAGCAACCTGTTTGAGCGCAGCATCCCAGGCACTGCTTGAAAGCTGTGTTGTCAGTTTCGCAGAAGCTGTTCCTGCTTTTTCCGCCTGTGCAACATAGGCCGCCATCTGCTGCTGCGTCTGCTGAATGAACAACCGTACAGCGGACTGGATTATATTCCCATACGCACTATTTTCATAGAATTCCTCACGGTGAAGCTCGAATGCTTCATAGTACTTTTTCACCGCGTCATCATATTTCCCGGCGGTTAAAAGAACCAAAGCCTCATCCATTATTTTATTGAACAGGTTGAAGTTGTACACGACACGGATACCTTTGTCGATTTCTTTGATAAAATCCTCGACATTCGGGTCGATATCGCGCAGTTCATCGATCAGCAAAACAGTGGCTTCGATGTTTTTGTTGTCATACAACTCGGTTTTAATTTCTTCCTTAATTTCATTCATCCTGCGTTCACGGCGCATGATCTCGTCAAGATAGGCCTGGACTTCCTGTTTTTTTTCCGGGTCAGTCCGCCATACCTCGGTAAACACAGCCATGGCTTTGTCGTATTCTTTCTCCAGAAACAGCTGTTTCGCTTCATCCATGCGTTCTTCCTGCTGGCCGAACCCGAATACAACTGCAGGAACAACACATAAAAAAAGAATGAGAAGAATAACTGTTTTCAACCGGCCAGTATAATACACCTTAATAAAGGTCTGTTCCTTTCCCAAAATGAGTCCGTACTCTTACACTGAAACATGAAAGATGTTGTTTCTCCCAGTTTCAATAGTAATTATACCCTTATTTTATCATATTTTCGACCAATTAGTCCCTTTTCTGGCGGTTATTTTCGTTCTTTTTTACCTCGCATAGAGAAAATAATTGGGATAATGAAAAAAAGAATTAATAAGGAATGCAGGAAATCAGGAAAAAGAGAAGGAAAATAGATTTAACTTCTGGAGGGTCTGTGGCCATTAAATCAAAGATTTAATGGCCACATATCTTGAAGAGAAAAACGCGGACTGGTAACTTGAGTTATCAGTCCGCGTTTTTTCTTCAAGATCACCCCGCACTCTGTTCAACAGAGTGCGGGGTTCTCCTCCAATTCCCAACAAATGCCCTCTTTTCCTCTTTTCCTGGTGTTATGATAAAAGAACCCTTGTTGGCGGCCGGATGGCAATCTGATAGATTAAGCTGTTATCTTTCTATCGGAAGA
>JAFGJO010000019.1 GCA_016929065.1 Spirochaetales bacterium
CTGGGCAAGCATGTCGAGAAAATGTATTTTTTTAATCATTGACCTTCGGAAAGTGAGATAACATATTGCTTTTTACAAATAAATATAAAGTTCTTAATAATAATTCATCTTCTTTATTTATTTTATGATATATTTTATTAAATGAATCAAATTCATTATTATAAGGGCAATAAACATAATTACTTAAGAGCCTGTCGGACTCCAGCTTTGAAATATATGCTGTCTCCATTCACACTCAGCAACTGATTCAATCAGAAAGCGGGAAAATCAGTTCGAATTCCTTTTTGTGTGTCCTTCGGGGGCAAGGATGCACAAATTTCTTTCACCATTGCCTCATTTTGCCATTTGAAGCGTCCATAACCGTTTTATATTGTACCCGGCACAAACAAGCTTCCATTCACTATCTACCGCTCCGAATCCTCGCCTCAGGAATTGCCTGAAACCGAGAATTGATTTTATGATTCCGAAAACAGGCTCAACGGTCGATTTCCGTTTTCCATAAATCTTTCTTCCTTTTTCGCTGAGCACCTTTTCCCTCATCGCAATCAGCACGGGATCCTTGACTTCATTTTTTCTCGGTTCCTTCGGAGGCCGATAATCATAACGACGCAAACCATGGTCTTCACTGGTAACCGCAATATAAAGTTCCGGGCCATCTTCTGATTCTTCTATCCGTTTGATCGATTCTGTATTCACATACCCCGCATCAGCAAGCAGTACCGAAGGCTTTCCTGCCTCCGGGACAACCGCCTTGAGCGCAGGCTCCAATTCATTTCGATCACTTGTCGATTCAGCCACATAGGAGGCCAGTATCAGCCTGCTCCCATCCGCATCAACGACAGCCTGCGCGTTATACGCCTGTTCCCACGCATCACGTCGGCTTTTCCGGCACAATGTGCTGTCCTTGTCTACCAGATTTATCTGGTCATCATCTTCGGGTTTTGCCTCCTCAGCATCGATCCGTTCTTTCTTCGGTCGCCCCGAGCCTTTCTTGTCCGGGGGATATTCCCTTTTGCTCTTCTCTTTTTCCTGTCTGATTTTCTCCCTTTCTCTCGCTCGCTCTTCCATATCGAGACGGGCCTGTATCATTTTCTGACGAAGCACTTCCCGCCGCCCGATTTCCTCGGGCAGACTCTGACCGTCTACCTTTTCCGTCGTATCTGCCTCTTCTGCATTTTTCAGAAGTTCGGCAACATCATCGGCTATCTGTTTTTCAAGCACCCCTGCCCGATCATACCGAACGTTCTTGTATTTGCTCGCATTTGCCTTGATGTGAGTGCCATCCACGCTTACCGTTCCCACTTTCAAAAATCCAAGGTTCCTCGCGAGTATCAGTAGTTCGGTAAAAAGTCTTTCGATCGACTCCTTGTTCGCTTTCCGGAAGCTGTTGATCGTGTCGTGATCCGGATGCGTATCTCCTGTCAGATACCTCACCGATACCAGATTCCAGGTCGCCCGCTCTATCTTCCGGCTCGACATGATTCCGTTCGCATAACAATAAATCAAAAGCGCGAGCATCATTCGGGGCGGATACTGCGGCGACCCTCCGCCCTGGCGGTTCACCTTCAACCCGTGGAGTTCCATTCCTTCTACCGCTTCTATCACAAAATGAACCATGTCATTTTCAGCTACCCAGTCTTTCAGGCTCGGCGGCAGAAGCATCGGGGTATCCCTGTCGACGTTTACAAATCGTGCACTCATGCTGACAATTCTATACGCAAAATACCGTTATGTAAATTTCCTGGCAGTATTTTTCTTATAAAAATATGGCCGGAGTCCGACAGGCTCTTAAATTAAAAAAACTATCAGAAACATGATATGTTTCTGAAGACTTTTTATCTTGAATAATTAACAGATCAAAAATAAAGCTTTTTATGCTTTGTTGGTCTAATTCTTTAAAAGCGCTATATGGTATCATAAGTTGATGAGTGCTATTTAAATCGAAATGGAAGATACCATTAATATCAGAAAGTAAAACTGCTGCTGTAAAAACCAACTCACTTTTATTAATAAATCCTTCTTTTTCAATAAAATACCCAATTTTTAGCTCATGTGTTATTAACATAGGCAATCCATGATGAATAGTATACTTGGTATTTTCAATATTTATTTCATCTCCTGGATAAGTACCATTATCTCCCAGAATTCGTGCATTGATATATTCTATCTCATTTTCTGAACAAGATATTGTTGCTGTGATTTTCATGTTAATTAATTTTATACGATATGTTCTGTCTAAATTCCTCCATAATAATAATGATAGATAATTTAGAAAATGTATATTGATTATTGAATCTGAATAGATAGTAACATAATTGGGTAATTCCAACTCAGTTAATAAAAATAAGATCATTACGCGTATTTGCTCATGGTTAGGGGTTTCATTATTGCCCTCTTTAAAGAAAGGATTGTTCAAATAGAATGAATCTAATTTTTTTGAAAAAATATCTTCCACAGCAGACATCCTTCAGAAACCTGTATAACTGATCCAATTTTATGCTAACAATCAGGCGTATTCAATCACTTTTTAACTATATTATAGGGCCTAACAGTGGTCAAATAGCGGGGAGGGTTTTAGGATATTACGACCCCCTTGTACCAAATAACTTTACCAAAGTAGTACTCAGGTGACAGCAGAACAACTGCTTTTTGTAAAAGCAGTTGAGAAGTGATTGTTCCTTCGTTTTTAAAATAAGAATAAATTGTCGCTACAGGATCATTTGGAACATAATTCTTGACAGACCTTACAAGAACATCTACTTTCCTTCCCTTTTCAGAGCTATAAACGGAATGCAATCCAAACTTGCTATTATTATAAAACCAATTCCAATATGTCCTGTATGGTAAATGCTTCTGGTTAAAAGGATAAAAGATCCAAATATCAAAATCTTTTATACCATTAGATTTGTCATAATAATGCATGGCTGCTCCCTGACAAAGAGCAACGCATAAAGGATTATTAATATTATACAGCTCCAACCACTTTTCCCCTTTTTTAGAATAAAAGTAATTATTCACCTGAGCAACGCTTCCCTCCAGTAATTCCAATAAATCTCTTTTTTCTATTTCTGAATAATTTCTTTCCTCAATCAGCAATTACAACCTACCCCACTTTCCCAAACTCTTCAAACCGTTTCGCAAGCCGGTCTTTATCCGGATAGTCCTGTTTACGGTTTGGAAGAATGATCTTTTGCCCTTCAACAGCCTTAAGCCCGTATTCGAGCATTGGCCCGTCTATTTCATCAAGGATGTCACCGCGCACGCGCAAATCATAATCTGGAGTAATACCAATAATATTCTGGTCATACGCTGAATGGTGTATTTTACATAACGATAAACCGTTCGGCACAACCGGTTCTCCGCCCTCTTCTGCATCAGGGATTATGTGAGCAGCGTCCAGCAGTTCCGGGTGCTGAAGCCTGCAAATCGTACAGCTTCTATTATAAGCATCCAGTACATATTCACGGAATGCTGCCTGGTGCAGGCGCACCTTCGTGGTTCTTGTCAAATACCGGCGAACACTAAAAATGTTCTCTTCACCAAGGGTATCAAATGGCAGGCTGATGTCTTTATGTACTTTATGCAGCAGCGCCGGATCGATCGCTGCCTCAATACACAGTTGTCCGGGATTATCCGAGATTATTTGCACCGGATACACCGCCTGGTATTTTCCTTTTTTTATTGCATAGAAATAGACAAGCGGTGTCTGCCGTTTGAAGGCTTCCCTAAGGGCGCGGTTGTCTCTGTGATATGGGTCTGCTCCGCGGTAGCGGTAATTAAGTATGCCGTCGTCGGAAAAATCATCATTGTACGGCCCGCCTTTTGTGGTGGTAATGGAAACAGGAACCTCAAAACCTTTGGGGATCCATATACCTGTGGGGCCGGTAAGGGTTACGATTGTCCCCTTGTATTCAAAGCCGCCGGCAAGTATTGTGCGCTCAAAAACACCCCCATTAGAAGCTTCTTGCTGTTTTAACCAGAGGAATAATGATGTGAAAAAATCATCATAGTCCATTGCTTCCCGGCTTGTTTTTGTTGGGATATAACAATCATATGTCAATCATCCCGGGTAAGCAATCACTTTTTTGCTATAGTATACAACTAAACCCTGGACATATAGCGGGTAGGGTATTTTTTATTTACAGCCCCCTTCCTGTTCTATTCTGAATCTTCTTGCGGTTTCAGGACTTGGAGCAGGGATTGGATAGTGTATTAATTCATATTCCTCTATTACAAGAGCAAGCTGATCCCGTTCAGCCGCTTCCGGTGTGTCTTCTTGTGCATTGATGAGCTTAGTAATTTTTTTTAATGCATTTTTGTATTCTTTTTCGTTAATTATGGACTTCATTTTTTGCTCTTTTCTTCTAAAACGCCAACAGCTCCTCTGCATATTTATAGTCAATCAGCTTTGCGTTTTTGGTTTGTTTCCACCCGGTCTCTTTATGCGTAAGATCTTTCAGCTGAGTCGGGCTCTTGTCTTTTAACGAGGATACCACCATTTCAATTATCTCAAGACTCTTCTTGTCAAACTTGCCTTCTACATTTTTAAGCTTAAAGTATTCCGGCAATTCAAAAAGTTCACCCATCTCGGATTCATCCGGTTCTGGAGTAAAAAATAAATGCTCCTGTCCCACATTCAATACTGTTTTATATTCATCGGGAACAGGACCATAAGGAAGCCGTGCATACGGCCAGCCGGTAATAGAATAATTTCTGATCTTGTAGGAAACAAAATCAATATAAAAGAGTATTTTTAATACAGCCATTTTGTAGAGACTCTTGCCGGCAAAAGCGATAATAAGCTGAATAAGCCCAAATAATTTATTTAAATCTGGACGAGAATGCCCGGTATATTTATCATCAGTATCTTTTATTTTAATAAGGCTTTGTATCGAATAAAAATTATCAATTTCATTCAAGGCGGTTTGTATTTTATTAATTTGATTATCTGAAAGCTGCTTTATATTTTTTTCAAACAGTTCCCTGAAATTTTGCGGATCATCCATCAACCGGATAAGATTACTGATAGATTTTGAAACGAGCGCTCCCTGTTCATAGGTATTAATTGTTAGTTCTCCAAGATCGAGTATTTTTGCGAAAACTTTCTGGCTGGCATTGTATTTTTCACGTATGGAAATAATTTCTGCAGGAGATACAATATCCTCTTTATTCCGATAATTATCAAATCCCTGTTGAACAGATTTGTCCATTTGCTGTGCGGTTGCAAATGTATTACCGCAGACAGTGCATTCAGAATATTCGGCATTCACCGGAACTTTTACTCCTTTCACATCATATTCTTCTTTTGCTTTTTTAATTTTTATTTCCGTTGTTTTCTCGCAATACGGACACATTGCTTTCATCACTACTTCTCCTCTTCATGGAATGAAAGTACTTTCATCCAGTCGTTTCCCTCTCCTTCAAAGAACTTGAGTTTAATATATATTTTTTTGTTTGTTATGGGATGAATGAATATCCATACCTGGCCTTCACTTCCATCCTTGTCATATAATGGCCCGAAATGATAATTTTGCGGTGTTAATTGCATCAAAATATCAAACACATTTCCCACCGTCAGCCCAATTTTTAATAGAAACTCAATGTTCTTTTTACGGTTAATAAAATGAACGTTCCCGGCCTCAATACACCGTTTGATTCTACTGAGGCACAGTTTTATTCCAAGTTCCTTACTCATAATATATATCATCTTTTGGTATTAATCAATACCATTATGATTTCTATTATATTCGGGGCTGGTAATTGTGTAAATAGTAAATATGAAAAAAATGGGGCTGTCTTGGAAGTTTATCGAGGACAGCCCCTTTAAAATTTGATTGAATATTTGATCAGCCTTTTATTGCCCACTTTTTAATGTTGTAACCAACACCAGAAGACCACATTCCGTTGGAACCCCCTCTTTTCCGCGTAATCTGATTGGAGGCGAAATATTTTTTTCGTCCTCCGGTGCGAGTCTGATGTACCCATCAGTCCGAGCACCGGGGACAAAAAATATTTCGTCCCCTTCATAGCTTTTAAAGGATTTACTTTATAATAATAAAGGGGCTGTCCAACTTATTGGACAGCCCCATTTACAAACCGCTGAAATTCCAGCCTTACACTGTTGAAGTTTAACAGATACCCAACCGGTATTTTTGACAGTTTAAGATAGTTGATAAGCTGTGCTTGCATTAATTCATTTAACTTTTTTACAGATTTAATTTCCAGTATGACTTTATTGTCTACAACCAAATCTGCGATGTAGGAACTGATGTAATCCCCTTTATATATAAGTGGATAAACATGCTGGCGGGTAAATGGAATGTTTGTGTTCCGTAACTCCCAGCACAGCCCTTCTTCGTACGCGCTTTCAAGGAGACCGGGACCAAGTGCCCGGTGGACCTGGAATGCAATACCGAGGATTTTGTTTGAAAGTGTGTGATGTAGTAGTTTTGTCATAGATACTCTCCTTTAAAATGAGTTTTTGTTTTTCTTTGAGGCTTCGCGCCCTCACCCATTGACGGGTGCGAGCCAAAAAGAAAAACTCACATATATAAAATTGAGAGTATCTATGACAACCTACAGAACACTTAAAACCACAGATAGCCGCGGATATCCGCGTATGCAGGAAACGGAATTAGAAGGGCGTAGCCCCTTTTATTCATTGATAACTATTCTAATGTAGATACATTGGAAAGCAGTGACCATAACTGACAACAAATCCGCGCCGAGCACTCAGACTCCGCTGAGTGCTCGGTCCGCGTAATCCGTAGTTACCCCCACCCTCCTATCTTAAATTTACGGGGCAAAGCGGAGGATAAAAGAACCATCAATTAGCCGAGAGGTTTTTCTGACATTATTTGTGAGGTTCCTTACAGGGCAGAGCCACCCTTAATTACCGAGAACTGAGCAGTATAATATTGCCAGGGAAACCGTGACCTTATCTCACAGCATATTCGTGTGCATTCGCTAACGCGCGCGCATTACAGAACCAGTTGCGGTGGAGTTTCAAAATATTCCTTAAAAATATTTTGAATATTTTGAAACTCCAAATTTACTCCGAGCGCAGTGAGGAGTAAAACGGGTTCGGCGGTTACCCTATCTTCTCTTATTCCCTAAAACGGATACTTTTTCCCGCATAAGGGCGCAATTGCCCGCATCACTGTGTGACTTATTTCCTGACATAAGTCATTCTGCTGTAATCGAAGTATCCTGGGCTCGGGATGTGCATCTGCTGACAGTTTTTGCCACTGCTTCTGTTGGAGCGGAAACCGTAATGGCAGCCCGATAGAGATAATGAGCCGTCCGAATACCGGTATTTTTCCAAAACGCCGCCGCACCGGAAAATCAACTCCCACGGGGATCACCGGCAATCCGGTCTTTAAAACGATCTCTCCGATTCCAAGGCGGCCCCGGGTAAGTTTTTCGGGATTTCGGTTTAGTCCGCCTTCCGGAAAAATTCCCACTGATGTTCCGGTGCTTATTTTTTTTATTGCTTCAGCAATTGGATTTCCACGCTTCCGGCGCTTGTATTTTTTAAGCCATTGTTTTTTTGTTTCCCGGTTTTCCACCCAGATGGGGTCGATCTGCTTCATCAGCCAGCCGACAAGCGGAAAGTTTCGAAACATCCAGTGGATAAAAAAACTGATTGACCGTCCGCCAAAGGCAATGAGAAAACAGGGGACAAGAAACGCATCATACTCTGCGCTGTGATTGACTGCAAACACCGCCGGTGAAGGCAGCGCCTCTCTTCGTGCAGCAGTCTTCACTGTCACCAGCAGTGAAGCGGCACAAACAACAACCCGGATAAGAAAAAGTGCAATGGGAGCAAAACCCTGAATCGGTGTACGAAGAATCCGGCTGATTTGAGCCGCTTTTGTGAAAAAAACCATATAATCGGGATAATACCCTTTGATTCTCCAGATGTCTACTCGGCGGTGAAACATAAAGAAGGCACTCCATTCATCCCTGTCCCTAAAAAATAGCTTGACGATTCTGCAAACTGATAATACTTTTTTGATGTATGGAAATATTTATTGCAGGAAATCTGCCGGGATGAATTCATACTATTCCATTATGATAATTTTATGAAAATCACAGTATTCGGAGCACAGCATGAACGGGAAAGAGATTCTTCCTTCAGACCAGATTCTTCCTCACAAACTATTAATAATCCCCCTGTACGGGAAACCCATCTTCCCCGGCATCTTTACCCCGGTCATGCTTGGCAGTGACGCCGATGTGTCCTTGGTGGAGCGTTCGCTGTCCTCAGACGGTTTTCTGGGATTATTGCTTACCAAAAAAGATGACATGGAAAACCCCCAGGCATCCGATCTGTTTTCCATTGGTACGGTTGCCAAAATAGTTAAAAAAATTAATCTTCCTGACGGCGGGGTAAATATTTTCATATCAACCCTCAAACGCTTCAAGGTAAAAAAGGTGCTGCATAATGATTATCCCGTCACCGTCGCAGTCGATTATCTTGATGACACCAATCACAAGTCAACTGATGTAAAAGCATATACCCGCTCTTTGCTCAGCGAAATGAAACAGATATCCGAAAATAATCCCCTGTTTTCTGAGGAAATGCGGCTTAATATGGTTAATATTGACCACCCTGGGAAAATCGCTGATTTCATTACCTCGATACTCAATATCGACCGCTATGAACAGCAGCATGTGCTGGAAATGACCGATGTGCGCAAGCGGATGGAGCATGTCCTTGTCTTTATTAAAAAGGAACAGGAGCTGCTTCGCATTCAGAAAAAAATTCAAAATCAGATTAACGATAAAATTACAAAAAGTCAGCGTGAATATTTTTTAAAGGAAGAGCTGAAGGCGATTAAACATGAACTGGGAATGGATGTTGATGCAAAATCAAGTGAATACCGGCGGATCAAGGCTAAAATAGAGGAAATCGGATTCAGCGCTGATGTAAAAGAACAAATAGACAATGAAGTGGAAAAACTTGGACTGATGGATCCAAATTCAAGTGAATTTGTCGTCACACGGAATTACCTTGATACGATTGTATCTTTGCCCTGGACCGCGGTTCCCGCCGCTGACATCGATCTTAAAAAAGCCCACGCTATTCTTGAGGCTGATCATTACGGTCTGGAGGAGGTCAAGGAGCGCATTCTTGAATACCTTTCAGTCAGAAAAATAAAACAGGATACCAAAGGGTCAATTATCTGCCTTGTCGGGCCTCCCGGCGTGGGAAAAACTTCAGTAGGGAAATCAATAGCCCGTGCGCTCGATAAAAAGTTTTTCCGGTTCTCTGTCGGAGGTATGAGAGATGAAGCCGAGATCAAGGGGCACCGCCGCACCTATGTCGGTGCAATGCCCGGGAAAATCATTCAGGGGCTCAAATACGTCAAGGCAAAAGACCCGGTATTCATGATCGATGAAATCGACAAACTCGGGGCTTCTTATCAGGGGGATCCCTCGTCGGCGCTGCTTGAGGTACTTGATCCCGAGCAGAATATCGCATTCCGCGACCATTACCTTGATATTCCGTTTGATATCTCGAATGTGTTTTTTATCACTACAGCGAACACCCTTGATACAATTCCCCGGCCCCTTTTGGACAGAATGGAATTGATCCGGCTTTCGGGGTATATCAATGCCGAGAAACTGCATATCGCAAGAAAATATCTTGTTCCAAAATCGCTCGACCGCCACGGATTGAAAAAGAGCCAGGTCAAATATTCACAAAAAACACTTTTGGCGATTCCGGAATTGTATTCCCGCGAAGCGGGAATGCGCAATTACGAAAAGGCGCTTGACCGCATTCACCGCAAAATTGCACGGAGAAGCGTGATTGAAGAAATCAAATTCCCGGTTGAAATATCCCCCGAAGATCTTGAGACCTACCTGGGGCAGCCAAAATTCCGTGAAGAAGATACATTGGCAATTGACCGGCCCGGCATGATCACCGGACTTGCATGGACAGAAATGGGCGGAGCAACACTCACCATTGAAGCAATCGCGAATCCCGGCAAGGAAGGATTCAAACTCACCGGACAAATGGGCGAGGTGATGCAGGAATCAGCAAATATTGCCTGCTCCTACATTCGCCATATTGGAGCGGATCATAAAATTCCGCTGGAATTTTTCGAAAAAAACCAGATCCATCTGCATATTCCCGCCGGGGCCACCCCAAAGGATGGTCCGTCCGCCGGGATTACCATGGCAAGTGCGCTGTTATCGCTCGCGACAAACCGTATTATCAAAAAACCGATTGCGATGACCGGAGAACTCTCGCTCGTCGGCCATGTTCTGCCTATCGGCGGACTCAAGGAAAAAGTAATCGCAGCCAGGCGCCACAAAATCAAGGAAATAATCATTCCCGAAGCAAATAACAAGGATCTGGAAGAAATTCCTGAGAATGTGAAATCAGGGATTACCTTTTACCCGGTAAAAACAATGGAACAGGTGGTTGCCATCCTGTTTGCCAAAAAAAAGGTTGCAGGGCCGAAAAAGCCAAAAAAGAGATAAGAATTATTTTTTAGCCGAATCGAACTTGTTGTATTCGGTGAGCAGTTGAAACTTTGAATGAACGCCGGTTTTTGAAAAAATATTGAGAATATGATTTTTTGCAGTTCCAAAGGTGATAAAAAGCGTCTCTGATATTTCCCGTGTAGATTTTCCCTGCATCAGCAGAAAGAATATTTCTTCTTCCCTGTTTGACAGCTTGTGCATTTCTGCAAAACTCCGGTATCGCTGCGGATTTTTTAGAAAGTTGGTCTTGCTGTCCCGGTCATCCTGAATCGATGTCCCCTTGTAAATCAGCTGGAACTGCTGGTCTGCAAAGGCAATATAATCACCGTCATGAATAATTTCCGGCTCTTTAATTTGTTTCGAGTTGATAAAGGTCCCGTTTGTACTTTCCAGGTCACGAATATAGACTGTTGAGTTATTGGAATAGATTTCAGAATGCCGACGGGACACCGCTGCGGAAGATAATGTCAAATGACATTTTTTATCGCGGCCGATCACAAACGGATCATGGTCCAGCTTTATTTGAACAGAATTGCCGTCAGTGAGGCTGCTTTCGAGAAACCAGGAATGTAATGCGGACGCTGCATCGACCTTCATACTGCTGGAATATGTTTCCTTTTTATTACAATTTTTATTTCTCTATACTATGTTTGTTGCTCCATTCTGTCAAGTAACCTGTAATTGCCAATTATGAAAACAACAGACTGATAGTCCTTTATTTCGCTGCAATGAACTTTATTGACAAATGATTTTTTTTATTGATAATGAAGCTTCTATGTCATTTGAATTCAGTATTTTTATTACTGCATTCGCCGTGGTATTTCTTGCCGAAATCGGTGATAAAACCCAGCTTGTTGCATTTTCCCTCACCTCAACTTCACGGAGCCCTGTTGTCATTTTTATCGCCACATCTCTGGCACTGTCCCTCTCCGGCCTGATGGCCTCGCTTCTTGGCGGGCTTGCAAAACAGATTCTCCCCGACTTTACTGCCTATATCGCTTCCGGATTGTTTTTTGTGTTCGGATTTTATATTCTCCTCTCAAAGGAACCCCCAAACATCAGGGAATGGTTTTTAAAAACCGTTTCCTTCGAATCATCGCTGATGCATCATTTGCCGCAACTCTTTAAAAAATATGAAAAATATGATGCGCGCATCATTGACATCGTACGGCAGGAAAGTTCTCATGCAAATGTGTTCAGGACGCTTTTAAAGGAACGCACACTGTTCAAGGATGACATCAATGAAGATGAACAGCTGGAATCACTCCAGAAAGGCCTGGATCTTCCAAAAGATCTCATGCGGAAACCGTTTGCCGAAGCGGTTACAATTATCATTGAAAAAGAAAAAACAGTAAGAGATATCTATGCGTCGCTCAGAGACCATCTGCAGCTTGAACATCATAATGAAGCAACCCTCTGCAGCCTCCTCGGATCGCTTGTCGAGGAGGAAAACACTCATATAAAACTTTTTGAACAGATCAAACAGGAGAGTGCTCCTTGAAGTGGCACAAGATATTTTTTTCCACATTCATCCTGGTGTTTCTGGCTGAACTCGGCGACAAAACCCAGATTGCCAGTTTTTCCATTGCAGCGGAATCCGGGAATGTGCTGTCGGCTATTCTGGGGTCTGCAGCAGCACTCACTGCAGCCACTCTGATGGCGGTTGCAGCCGGCCATCTCATTGCCCGGTATCTGCCCAAAAAAGTGCTGAAAATTGCCTCCGGAGTACTGTTTCTGGGAACCGGTATATTTATTCTTGCAAGCAGACTTTTCTTCTGACTCATTCAATACATATTACCGCTGTATGCTGCTTTCCTGAATTCCAAACTTCGGCAGAGTGAACATGAACCGTGCACCCTCTCCTTCCTTGCTTTCAACCCTGATCTGCCCTCCATATTTTATATGTTTCATTTTTTCCTCCTCACGGGACAGGGAAATTGTTGTATATATAAAAGTTCATGTATTTTTTCCCTGACTTCAAATTATTCGATTGTATTATTTTTACGGAAATCCCCTTGACAACTCATGTTTTTTTTTCAACAATAATTTCAGCAATACAAAAGAGGTGGCCCGTGAAAAAAATACTGATTGTTGATGATGATGCCGATCTGCGTGATGCGATCCGGACGGTGCTGGAAGATACCTATACAATCGAAGAAGCAGACAGCAAACAGGCTGCATACTCGATTCTGGAAAAATTTACCCCCGACTGTATCGTCCTTGATGTCATGATGGAAGTATATTCCAGCGGGTTCGAACTTGCACGTGAAATAAAAAATGACGTCCGGTTTCCGAACGTAAAAATATTGATGCTCACCGGTGTTGATAAAGAGATGAATATTGATTTCAAATCAGAAGCAGGCAACTCCGAATGGCTGCCGGTTGATGATTATCTTCAAAAACCACTGGAACCGAAAACACTTCGCGAGAAGATTGCAAATCTTGTGGGATAACTCATCCCTTCTGGAAAAATACATAGCCGCCCTCAAGGACCCGGCAGCCGGTAAAGCCCTGCGCAACAAGATACCGGTATGCCTCATATGCCCGTGAAGAGGTTTTGCTGTATAAAATTATCGGCGACTCCTGTGCATAGGGAATTGACATGCTCCGCAGATTTTCAAGAGGAATATTCACACTTCCGGATATAGCCGCGAATGCAAATTCCGCAGCCGGACTGACATCAATTACCGTGCACGTTTTGCATGCGCTTTCAAACTCCATTTGCTCTATTGTCGCAAGCACACCTTCCAGTTTGTTTTCCAGAACGACACATGCGGTCTGTAAAATATCGATCGGATTGTTAAAAGCAGGATAATACCCCAAATCCAGCAGAAAAATATCATGCAGAGTCATTTTTTTTGTCATGGCGACGGCGAGTATTTCGATTCGGGAGACACAATCACCACGGCCATACCCCTGCGCGCCCAGAAGCCGTTTTGTCTTCCGGTCGGCGACGAGTTTTAAGACAATATATTCTGTTTCCTGATAATAGTGCGTCCGGTCAAGGCCGGAGACAACAACCGAGACAGCATCAAACCCGGCTGCCTTTGCTTCGGCCAGCCCCAATCCGGTCCGTGCCACCGAAACATCAAAGACCTTGAACATCGTCGTGCCAAGGCTTCCTTCAAAAACGCTTTTCTTTCCGGCAATATTGTCCGCGGCGATGCGGCCCATTTTGGTCGAAACAGAACCAAGGGGAAGATACCGGCAGTCGCCGCAGAGAAGGTTCATCGACTCGGCGCAGTCGCCGATTGCATACACCGATGAATCCGAAGTCCGCAGATATTTGTCCACGACAATCCCGCCCGCCTTCCCGATCTCCAGGCCGGCCTTGACCCCCAGCTCCGCATTCGGTTTCACTCCGGTTGAGAGGATAATCATGTCTGCATGAAATTCGCCTTTATCGGTGATAATGATGCTCTTGTCGTCCTGATGGGATATTTTTTCGACCTTTACATTGGTCAGTGTTTTAATTCCCCGCATACTCAGGACAGATAAAATCTTCGCCGAAATATCGGGGTCAAAAAGCTTGAGGATATGGTCATCCTTTTCCAGAATCGTGACCCGCGCCCCGCATGCCATGAGCGATTCAGCTGTTTCAACGCCAATGAGTCCGCCGCCGATAATAAAAACATCTACTGCATGCTGCCGGGCGAACCTTTTCTTGATGCGTTCCGCGTCTTCAATATTGTAGAGCGAATGAACATGTTCACCGTCTATTCCCGGAATTCCGGGGACAACCGATTTTGCACCGGTTGCCAGCACCAGTGTATCATACGGCAGAGTGGATTTGTTTTTTGAAACCAGATCCTGCACCTCAACTTCCTTGTTTTCACAGTCAATATGGAGCGCCCGCGTTCTGTTCAGTATTTTGATATTTTTTATGAACTCAAAAAAGTGAACATCACGGAGCGTGTTGTCAGATGTGGACATCAGCGCCTTGGGGGAGTTTACCTTCCCGGAAAGATAGGACGGGATTCCGCACCCGGCATAGGAGAGAAATTCGCTCTGCTCAATAATGGTAATTTCCGCGGTTTCATCGAGCCGCCGGATCCGTGCCGCCGCCTTGGGGCCTGCAGTCACCCCGCCGATGATAAGTATTCGTTTTTGTTTTTTATCCCGGGACACTTCCACCCGGAGGATCGGCAGTTCAACGGTGAATCTGCTTCCTTTTTCCTTTTGGGATTCAACCATGATTGTCCCGCCATGAAGGTCAATGACCCGCTTGGTGATGGACAGCCCAAGCCCGAACCCGGGAGTTTTCCCCCGCTGAAGCGGGGAACGGTAAAACGGAGTAAACAGATGGCTTTTATCTTCATCTGAAAATCCCGGCCCTGTATCTTCAATGGTACATCGCAGGATCTTTGCATCGGAGGAGATGCCGCAGTGAATGGAAACAGCTCCGGACTCGGGGGTATACTTGATTGCATTTTCCAGGATATTGCCGAATGCCCGGTAAATGCCTGCATATTCACCTTCAATATACACCTTTTTGTTTGGCGGAATCTGAAAAGACAAGGAAATGTTTTTATCCGAGGCGGTCATCTGCACAGAGCGAAAAACACTGGCAAGAAGAGATACAGATTCAATTTCTTTTTTCTCCACCTCACCGGTGGTATATTTCTGGAAATTGAGCAGGTCGGTGATCAGTGTCCGGGCTTCCCCTGTCTTGGAAATGGCCCGCTGGACAAAAAGCATTGCCTTGGGATCCACATCGCCTGCAAAACCGTCTGCGATAACTTTCAGCATGGACTCGATCGAATTGAGAGGCGATTTGAGCTCATGAGAAAGAAACCCCATAAGCTCAAAAGGCGGGAGATTGCTTATTTCGTTAAAAACATCCTTTTTCTTCACTGTCCTCGAGCTCTTGTTCTCCGCCGGCAAACAGCGGAAAATTACTGAAGATAATCTTCAAGCGTCGGAGAGAAAAATTTCTTTAACCGCTCTATGTCATTGGCGGTGACTGCCGATTCCTTTTCATACACCAGTTCGCGGTTTACACTGTTGAGTTTGCGCAGCAGGCTGAAGGTGATAAAGGCAAAGATCTTTACCCCGGCACGGGGCAGCGTATTGACAAAGTGACTGAGTTTTTCACGGGTGATTCTGACCAGTTCAACCTCACTGCCGGCAATCACATCCGCGGTTCTGTTCATGTCCATGAATATCGATGCCTCACCGACAATATCGCCGGCATACACACTGCCGATCCGGATATCCTTGTTTTCTTCGCCGGAGGCAAATACATCGACCTTTCCCTCTATAATGCCGCATAAAAAAGTACTCGACTCATTCTGCTCGATAATGGTTTCCCCATTGTCATAACCAATAAACTCACATTCAGTAATAAGCTTCTGAATTTCTTCTTCTGCAAGTGTTTCAAATATCTGGACTTTCTTCAGTTTTTCGATCAACAGGTCCTGTGTTGCTTCGATTTTTTTAATACTGCACCTCCTTTTTGTATGGATCTGAATATTCTTGCAGACTCTGATCGTTTAATCAAGACATATTAATTATATTTTCTGGTGGAAATAAATCAATATTTTTGCTTGAAGCCGCAAATGTAATTGATTAAGCTTGAATTGAATGAAACCATATGCCCTTGGTCTTCTCATTATTATAATTTTTCTTTTATCCAGTGCATGCTACTACACATCCGCACGCAGCTCTGCATCGGTAATAGACGGCATCCTTGACCTCTCGGATGCAGACCCTGACTCTTTTGGACCGCTTGAGTTGAGCGGAAAGTGGGATTTTTTCTGGAATCAGTTTGTTTCTGCCGAACAATTTTTAAACGAAAATCCGGCCAACGCCCCGGCGACGATCACACTCCCTGCTTTCTGGACTGACACAAAAAAAGATTCGGAAAATTACCCGTCAAAAGGGTATGCGACCTATCACCTGAAAATCCTGCTGCCGCAGAAGGGTCTCACCCTCGGCCTTGCCATGAAAGACATTTTTACCGCCTACGCCCTGTATGCAGACGACAAACTTATCGTGAAAAACGGGAATCCCGCAGATAATGAAAAAACCTTCAAACCTGCCTTTTCATCCAGAACGGTATTTTTTACCGCAGAATCGACTGTAATGCATCTGACCTTCCATGTATCCAATTATTTCAACCGGGATGCAGGCATACAGCGCATTTACTTTGGCGATGAAAAAACAATTGTCCAGGCGCGGGGATTGTCCATTGCCACTGATTCCATTTTATTTGGTGCGCTTATTCTCTTTGGGATTTACCACCTGGTGCTGTTTCTGCTCCGCAGAAAAGAACTGGGTATTTTGTTTTTCAGTATTCTCTGTTTCGTAGTGGCCTTCAGGATTATTTTGATGGGCGAACGGCTTCTTTTCAGTATCACTCCACCGGGCATGGACGGTTTTTTCTTTCTGCTGGAATTCCTGACAGTCCCCCTCATCACCATCTTTTTTGCCCTGTTCTTTTATTTTCAGTATAAAATCAAATGGTTTCGGATATTCCTGTACCCTGGAGTCGGGTTAAGTGTTCTTTTCTGCGGAATAATTTTCATTTTTCCGCTCCCGGTTACCGCACAGCTGCTTTCAATTTTTCACCTTATTGCGGTGTCACTGGGGCTTGCCTTTATCGCAGCCCTTGCGGACGCGATTCGTCAAAAAAAAGGAGGTGCTGTATTTTTTCTGATTGGATTTTGCTTTTTTCTGGCTACTGCAATTAATGACATGCTCTTTTTCAACAGAATGATTACAACCTTCTATATGATTCCCTTCGGAATTTTCCTGTTTCTCTTTTCCCAGGCATACATACTGTCCCTCACCTTTACCCGTGCATTTAACTCGGTGGAGTCCCTTTCAAAACGCCTGATGACACTCGACAAACTCAAGGATGCGTATCTTGCCAACACCTCGCACGAGCTGAAAACACCGCTTGAAGGAATGGTCAATACGACAGAATCCATTCTGCAGGGGGACTCCGGCAGAATCAATGAAGAAATTGCCCACAAGCTTTCATTTGTTGCCTCGCATGGCAGACGGCTTTCGAATCTGGTAAATGACATTCTTGACTTTACGCAGATCAAATACAAGGAACTTTTCCTTGTAAAAAAACCTGTATCGATGCATGCCCTGTGTAAAACCGTGTTTCTTTTTTCCCGCCCTCTTTTACGCAACAAGGATGTGGAACTTGAGAACAAGATTCCAAAAAACTTTCCGCTTGTTTTCGGCGATCCGGTCCGTCTGCAGCAAATACTCCACAACCTCATCGATAATGCCGTGAAATTTACCAACAAGGGATTTGTCACCGTTTCTGCATTTAAAATGAACCAGCAGGCATTTTTTTCTGTTGAAGATACCGGCATGGGTATCCCTTCCGAAAGCCTGGACCTGGTCTTTGAATCGTTTGAACAGCTTGTTCCGAAAGTGGGCCGCGGATTCGGGGGAAAAGGCCTTGGCCTGGCGATCTCGAAATATCTTGTTGAACTGCATGGCGGAACGATCAGCGTCAACTCGTCAGAAGGCAAGGGGTCTACCTTTACTTTTTCACTGCCGATCAGTTCGATTCAGGATGCCGAGCCGCTCGTAGTTGAGCCACGCGTTGATGATGCCGAGGTTTTTGAAGAACAGGAATCACCGGCGAATGAAGAAAGCGTATTGCATACTGTTCCGAAACCAAAAATAACCAGGAAACTGCACGTCCTGGTCATCGACAACGATCCCAAAGACCTCGACTATATAGCAACATGTCTGCCCGATACCGAGTTTTCAACGGTCCTTGTATCCACTGAGCTTGAAGGATTGGGGGCGATCTCCCGCGATGAATTTGATATTGTTCTGGTCGACCAGATGATGCAGCAAAAATCACCAAAGGGATTTGAAATCTGTGCAAAAATCCGTTTAAGAAAACCGCAGCAGGAACTGCCGGTAATCATGATGTCTCCCCGGCAGAATGATATTGATCTGGTGAGGGGGATAGAAGTTGGGGCAAATGATTTTATCCACAAACCGCTGAACGCATCGGAATTGAAACTGCGGATTAAAACGCATGTGGATTTGTCAAAACTTCAATTCGCCTATTCCCGCTTCGTGCCGGAACGGTTTCTGGAATTACTGGGAAAATCCTCAATTGCGGATGTATCACCAGGCGACCAGATTCAAAAAGAAATGACAATTCTGTTCTGCGACATCCGCTCGTTCATGACCTTCTCCGAGAAAATGTCGCCGCAGGAAACATTCACCTTTCTGAACTCATATTATGAGAAAATCAGCCCGATTATCCGGCGTCACCACGGATTTATCGACAAGTATATCGGTGATGAAATCATGGCCCTGTTTCCGGAAAATCCGGAAGATGCATTGCAGGCGTCGCTTGAAATAAAAAAATCCATCGATACATACAACACCTTCAGGGTTAAAACAGGATATGAGCCCGTGACGATTGGAATTGGAATACATTCCGGGCCGATGATGCTGGGCACAATCGGCGACAACACCCGCCTTGACGGAACAGTGATTTCCGATGCAGTGAACACCGCATCCCGTCTTGAAGGGCTTACCAAGCAGTACGGCGGATCAATTATCATCAGCTCCTCGATCTTTTTTGCCCTGCAGGATCCAACTCTCTACTTCTACCGGTTCCTCGGACTGGTTCAGGTCAAAGGAAAACGGGCGACCGTTCCGATCTATGAAATTTATGATGACAGTGAAGACGGCAAAACGAAACATGCCACAAAAGATATGTTTGAACAGGCGCTGTCCAATTATTTCAAAAAGGATTTCAAAGAAGCAAGCTCGTTGTTCAAGGAGATCCTTGAAAAAAACCAGAACGACAAGGCAGCCCGATTGTTTTACAACCGCTCGGAAGAATACAAGTACAAGGTTGTAGATGAAGACTGGGACGGCGTCGAGACAATTTTCACAAAGTAGCCCCCGTTCTCTTTTCCTGTCTTCTTTATTAATTTTTCCTCCTGTTACCTTATAAATTCTTCTTCCTGTCCTTTCTTTTGTTTTTTCTCTTTTTTTTCATTTCAATGCAACAAATCCATGATTTTCAGGTTGTATATTCCAGAACACAATTATTATTCCATAAAGGAGCAATTTCTATGAAGTACTGGATATATTCCTTCGTGCTGCTTGCAGTCACTTTTTTTTTCGGATGTGATATTCCCGGAAACCATCCTGTTAATCCGCCCGAAATACCGCTTGAAAAAGAAATAACAGAGTTCCGTTTGATTTCTCCGTCAGTCTATGGAGTCATTTCACAGGAAAATGACACCATTCACATCACTGTCCCTGCAGGAACTGTACTGGAATCACTTTCACCGGTCATTACCTTTACAGGAAAAGACCTGAGCCCGGCAAGCGGGGAAATGCAAAACTTCTCTTCGCCGGTACCCTATACCGTCACTGCAGAGGATGACATGACCAGAACCTATATGGTGACGGTTGAAGTCGCAGCGGTGACGGCACCCGCCTATACCATAACCTTCGACAATCAGGGGGCAACAATTTCGTGTGATCCACAGACCATCCTTGTCATCGGTGCCGGGAATGCCCTCCCCGCCCTGCCTTCTGAACCTGCAAAATCCGGATACATCTTCAGCGGATGGTTTACATTACCTGCTGGAAACGGAACACCATTTACAGCAGGCAGTACAGTCACCGAAACTATGACGGTGTATGCTTACTGGACAGAATCACAGCAGTTTACAGTTTCTTTTGAAACAAACGGCGGATCCGAAGTAAGTGAACAAATCACCAGTATTATCACAGGTTTTCCCGTCTCCGTTAAAACCAACAATGCTCTTGAAGGCTGGTTTACCGAAAGCGGCTTTACCGAAGACTCAAAAGTGACGTTCCCGTTTATTCCTGAAACAGACTGCACCCTCCATGCAAAATGGATTCCCGCATCTCCCGATCTTTCGTTCACCCTCATCAACGGAGCAGCATATAAAGTCGCCGCTGCCTCTTCGTTCTCGTCAACACAGGTGATCATCCCTGCATACTGGCTTGGCCTCCCGGTAACACAAATACCGGAAAAGGGATTTTACTCCCGGAGCAGCATACAGACTGTTTCGATTCCTGACACGATGAGCTCGATTGGCGCTGATGCCTTCCGCAGCAACAGCAACCTCACCGTGATAAGCGTCCCGGTATCTGTTTCATCCATCGGGACAGGAGCATTTGCCTATTGCCCAAAACTGGCCAGTGCTGAAATCAAGTGTACAATTGAAGAAATACCGGAAGAGCTCTTTGCCAACTGCACTTCACTTTCTTCGGTCTCTCTACAGGATAATTACACCGCAATCGGTACTGCCGCTTTTCGTTACTGCTCAAAACTGAACGCAGTGATACTCCCATCATCCCTGGTTTCAATTGGCAGTCAGGCATTCTACCAATGCAGTGAATTGACTTCGCTGGATATTCCCGACTCGGTCACCGAAGTCGGCGAATCAGCATTCTCATATTGTTCAAAGCTTGCTTCTCTGCAGCTGTCGGCAAATATGACATCGGTTCCCAATTATATGGCAAATTACTGTATTGCACTCGAAGATATCCAAATTCCAGAAAGGGTCGAATCAATTGGCAACAGCGCATTCTACGGCTGCCGGACACTATCCGCAGCGGATCTGCCTGAAACACTGACAACAATCGGCAGCTCGGCATTTTACGGCTGTTCTTCGCTTGCTTCCATAATTCTTCCAGACGGGATTACAGTGCTTCCTTATGAGGTATTCGCAACATGCAGCATATTGGCAACCGTTGATTTTCCTTCGGAACTCGTCACCATCGGTGATTCTGCTTTTTACAATTGTTCATCTTTGGCCTCCATTCAACTTCCCGCAAGCGTTGAGTCGATAGGAAACACTGCATTTGGCAGCACCGACATTCTGTCTTCTGTATCCTTTTCAGAAAACCTCAAGACGATTGGTGATTATGCTTTTTACTATAGTGCACTCACCTCAATCAATATTCCCGACACCGTCACCACGATCGGCAAAAATGCTTTTTACCATTGCGATGCGCTCAAAACAGCAAAACTCTCAACATCACTTATTGCGATTGCAGAGAGCACATTTGAATATTGTGAACAGCTGGAAACAGTATCCATTCCCGGGAATTCCCTGACCTCAATCGACAGCCAGGCATTCAGTCAATGCACCGCACTGCAAACTGCAGCAATTCCTGTGCCGGTTACCACAATCGGACAACGGGCATTCGAGTATTGCACTGCCCTGCAAACTGTTACTCTTCCCGCGACACTTGTCACAATAGACAACGAAGCTTTTTCGGGCTGTAAAAGTATTCCTGCTATTTCTCTTGGGAATAAGGTCACCACTATCGGAGACAGGGCCTTCAGCGGGTGTACCGGATTAACCTCGGTTACATTCGGCACAAGCCTGCAGAGCATCGGGCATTTTGCATTTACCTTCTGCACTGCACTTCCCGACATCACCCTCCCGAACAGCTGTACGATTCTTGGCAATGGGGTTTTCAGCAGCTGCAGCAACCTCGTTTCAGCATCTCTGTCCTCGTCAATTACCGTTATCCCTTACGGCACATTCAGTTACTGCAGTAAACTGCTGCAGGTATCCATGCCTTCCGGAGTAACAAGGATTGGAGAGACAGCGTTTTTTAATTGTATCAAATTGACTTCAATCACCATTCCTGCAGGCTGTAGTGACATCGAAAAACAGGCGTTCAGCGGATGTGAACTCCTTGCAAGCGCTCCGCTCCCTTCTGGTTTGACCGTCATTGGTGAAGAAGCGTTCAGCGGATGCACCAAGCTCAACGGTGTTGTTTTACCTGAATCCTTGACCGCTCTGGGATACAGTGCATTCAGGAGATGCAGTTCAATTTCTTCGATTCATATACCAGGCAATATCAGCAGTTTCGGCGAAGCGGTTTTTTTCGACTGTTCATCAATTTCCAGTGTAACATTCTCCAGCAATGTTACTGCGATTCCCCGGCTCACATTCAGGGGTACCTCAAAGCTGACAAATCTTGTTATCCCGGCAACAATAACAGACATTGGCGACATTGCCTTTCTCCACAGCGGTCTGACTCGCGTTGAACTGCTTGCCGGCACAACCCGGCTGGGGAACAATGTGTTTGAAAACTGTTACAGCCTGACCACGGTCATTTTCCCGGAAGGAATGACAACAATTCCCTATGGTACATTTTCATGCTGCTGGGCGTTGACTGCCATCACCCTGCCGTCAACAATCACACAGATTGGCGGAGGATCGTTGAATCCATGCGGTGTGACCATCGTCACGATCAAGGCTGTCACCCCGCCGGTGATCAGCAGCAGTACCTTTACGACAACATCAGCCCTGACGGTTCGGGTTCCAGCCGCAAGCGTAAATACATACAAGAACGCGGATGTTTGGAAAAACTTTTCCAATATTACGTTTCAGGGATTTTAAACTGATTTAACACAGACTAAAAAAAAGGACGGGTTCTGACCCGTCCTTTTTTTCATCACCCCCGGTGTGATATTCTTTTCCTGGTGTTATGATAAAAGAACCCTTGTTGGCGGCCGGATGGCAATCTGATAGATTAAGCTGTTATCTTTCTATCGGAAGA
>JAFGJO010000020.1 GCA_016929065.1 Spirochaetales bacterium
GTACGAAACGACATAGAGACCCTCGCGGACATCATTTCCTGTGAATACAATCAAAAGGGGCACATGATTCACCGCATAAAGAAAGACACGAGGGGGAACATCGCTGCCGAAGAAACATTTGAATATAATGCGCAGGAATATGTTGAAAAATACCATTACAAGGATTACGTGGAGAAATATGATTACGGGATGCGCTATCAATATACATATGACAAGGCCGGAAGAATTATAAAGGAAACTATCACCGCTGCTGACAATCCAAAAGACATCTGGAATGTCTTTTTACTGGAATATCATTTTTAGAGCAGTGTTTTTCTTTTACTATTCTCCGCAAGAGCCAAAAAGAAGAATTTCTCGCAAAGCACGTAAGGACACAAAGGAAATTTAAAAAGATTAAACCGCTCCTTCTGCGTCCCCTGCGTGAGACTCCCCTTCAAATAGATTGCTTCAGTCGCTCTGCTCCTTCGCAATGACGATCACGTTCCAGGACGATGGCGTAGCTCCTTATCCTCCTTTCTCCGCGCCTCTGTGCCTCTGTGAGAAACTCTTCCTTATTTCTTCGTCGGTTTTTTCGGTTTGGCAATTTCCGCCAGAGCATCTTCATAAAAGTCCTCGATCGCCCACATCATGCGGTAGTCAGGATAATTGCCCATCAAATACTCACAGGCAGCCATCAGTTTTTCCCATTCCCTGAAATGCTTGAGCGAGAAAAGTTCCATATACAGAATTTCCGGCAGAAAGGGATCACCAGCCAGCTGGGTGCGGGACTGCTGGGTGATAAACATAATCTCAATATACATTTTTTCTTCGGTGGCAGTATCTTCGAAATACTCAACGCTTTTGTCTCCAATTTCCATCAGGATGTGCTGAAGATTCCACACACACTGCGCCCGGGTATCACAAACAAGATAGGTGGGATTCTGTTTTGTCAGCTCGTCAATTTCTGCCTGACTCAATCCCCGCTTGTAGGCATCGGTGATAAACTCGCCATAGGTCATCCACTTTTCCGCAGAAAGCCGTTTTTTTATTTCTGCTGCTTTTTCATAGAGCTGGCGGATCTCCCGCTGATACCGCTGTTTGCGAAAATCCTTGAGATATTTATAAGAGTCTTCCAGACTCTTCTGCGGTTTGACATAATACGGGTCAAGCGAGGTTGCTTTCCTGAATGCTTCGGCGGCCTCGGTAAACGAACCCTCATCATACAGATTTATTCCGGTGTAGTAGGCTTTTGCCGCGTCAATTGAACTGGTATCACTGGAAAGAGCCCCGGCTTCTGTTTTCACGCCGAGTGCGTCCAGTACCGAGACAGACACATTCTTCTGTAAAATAAAAAGCTCATCGACGGTGCCTGATGCCTCAAACCCTTTGATCACCTTTGCCGATTCAATATCTACCAGCTTTGCATCAATTCGAAGAAGCGTCCCCTGAATGATAAAACTGCCGTATACGACTTCGCGGGCATTGGCTATTTTCCCGATTTTCACAGCATTGGTCTGGTCATACAAATCACTGATCGACCGTTCCTGTTCCTTCAGTATCTTTTCAATACTTTCGCGTTCGACGACGGATACTCCCTTTTTCCCGGCAATATCGGTAATAAGCATATCAGTGAGGCCCTTTGACAGCCAGTCAAAATCGGCGTTTTTTGTTGTATTCTGGAAATACATAATGGAGATTATTTTATCGTCAGCACCAAAAGCTGCTCCGGCGACAAATAAAAATATAAGTGCAACTGTAACAATTCGCTTTGTTGTTTTCATGAGTACACTATACTCTCAAAATACTGTTTTTTCAAGAAAACCAAAAAAAGGCTGTCAAGAAATAATGATGGGTTTCCGGTTGTTCTGCTGCTGTTAACTACTGTATTATATTCTCGCGGAGAAGGCAGAGCCCGCGAAGATTTTTACAAGAAGGCTTTTTATCCCGTTTTTTTCTCTTCGCGTTCTTTGCGGGCTCTGCGAGAACTTTTTTCTTCAGGGATTGATAATCGCCTTGATTACCCCGTCTTTGTAATTGGCCACCGTATCAAATGCTTTCTGGCTGTCATCAATACTGAAATGATGCGTTGCCATAAAATCTGCATTTACTTTTTCCTGCTCAATCAAATCAAGCGCGTCTTTTGTGCTCTCATTTTGACGGCGCACACTGTGGATGGAAATTTCCCGCCGCCTCAGAACATCCGCGGTAAAGGAAATTCTGTTGATGGTATGAATTCCCACAATCACAAACTGCCCGCCGGGTTTCAGCAAAAACAGCCCCTGGTCAAGCGTATCCTGCTCGCCGGCGCACTCAAATACTGCATCCAGTAAAAACGGTTCCCGTTCAGTCACTTCTTTGACAATATCCCCTTTAAGCGGATTCCCCGCCCAGTCTGCACCGTGCTGTATTGCAATCGAGACACGATGATCGATTTTATCGGTCATGTACACCGCCCGTGCGCCATATGCTTTACAGGCCAAAAGTGTTGAAAGCCCGATCGGGCCACTGCCAAGAATTCCGACAGCTTTGCCTTCAAGCGGCAGGGCGTATTTTGCCGCATACACGCCAATGGATAACGGTTCGACAAGGCACAGCTGGTCCATGGCCAGTTTTTCCGAGGGAAAACAGCACTGTTCCGGTATGGTGACATACTCTGCCAGACAGCCGTCCGCCAGTTTCGGCGAACCCATAAAGGTAAGGGTGCGGCAGGTATTGAAGCGGCCTGCCTTGCATTGATCGCATTCATAACAGAAGACTGCCGGGTCCACCGCCACGCGGTCCCCGGGTTTCAGCCGGGTGACATTTTTTCCCACTTCCTCAACGATTGCAGAAAACTCATGCCCTATTCTGAAGGGAAATTCGACAATCGAAGACCCGATCTGGCCTTCCTTGTAGTAATGAATGTCGGAGCCGCACACCCCGACCGAGGCAACCTTTAACAGCACCTCATTCGCCTTTTTGATTTCGGGCATCGGAACATCACGAATATCAATTTTTCCAATTCCCGCCAGAAAACCCGCTTTCATATACACTCCTGTTTGATGAGATTCCACTCTTACAATACAAAATAAATATACATAAACCAATACCGATGATCAATCATTCCAGTGCTGCTATTGCGGTCAATATCTGCCGATGTATCTCATTTACCTCCTCGGCCTCACCGTTATAATTGTTTGCGATCATGGAAAAAGCAACCAGCCTGCCCGCCCGCGTGGTGACATATCCGGAGTGGGCCTTCACTGCCCGCAATGAACCAGATTTGATTCTCGCGTTTCCAGCAAGAATGGTTCCGGTTCCCCATTCAGAAAAAAAGCTGATATCCTGCGGATCGCCGGCCGCTCCCAGGGCATTGTAAAAAACACCATAATTCACTGATGCGGTCATGTTTTTCAGCAGGCCCACAATGAGTTTTGTGGTGACCGAGGTATACCGCGACAACCCGCTTCCGTCATTGATTGCGATCCCTTCCATTGGCAGTTTTTGTTTTTGCAGATAGGCGCTGATGACCGAAATTCCGTGCTGCGTTGAGGCGGTCCCTGTTTTCTCAAGACCGAGGGTAATACACAGCTGTTCTGCATACAGATTGATGCTTTTTTTTAACAGATAAAACACAATATCTTTCAGCGGCGGCGAAGAGACAGAACAGAGCAAATTGTCTTTTTTATACGGCACAGGTAATTCTGTCAGCATTGGTTTCCCGGTAACCGCCAGCCCTGTTTTTGTCAAAGCCCCATAAAGCATGGTCGACGCAAGAAAAGCGGGCTCGGGGATTGCCGCCATGACAGAATGGACAGCCCCGTCATCGGGCACACTGCCGTACACCGACACGGCAGGCGACCGGGGAAGCCCCTTGACCCGGCATAAAAATGGAGAATCGGGAGCTCCGACAGACAATGCATTGAGCAGATTCATGTATGGAATTTCAGGGTCTGAGCCGATGAATACAACTTTTTTTTGTTTTACCTGAAACGACAACAAAACACGGTTTTCATGAACACAGAGTGCACTGCTCCCTGCACCATAGGCGGTTCCCAGATCTCCCCATATCCAGTCGTCCGGGATACTGCTGCTTTTGATCAGGGAATTGTCCGCGATAATATTTCCCTGTATCCGCTGTATTCCCCGTTTTTTACATTCTGCTGCGAGCTGTGCGGTAATTTGTTCGATCGTTGATGCAGAGGGAATCACCCCCGACAGGAATGAAGGATCGCCGCTGCCCGCCAGATACACATTTCCGGTCAGGGTTCCGGAGGTAATACTCCCGTCAAAATACACTCCTGTCCGGAACCGGTAGTCAGGGCCCAAAATATCAAGCGCCGCAGCTGAGGTGAGCAGCTTCATATTCGACCCCACCGCCAGCCCTTTCCCGCTGTTGAAGTCGAGCACTGTTTCCCCCGAATCAGTGTATCGGGCATACACGCTCCAGATACCGGAGCGGAACAGGCGAAACTCGCTGTACTTCATGACAAGCGAATCCAGATTCATCTGTTCTTTATTTTTCAAAGCAGGAATATCCGGGCTGGAAACACATCCAGCTATTACCATAAAAACAATGTTCAGGAGTATTATTTTCCACGTGTTGTTCATGTCATCAGTATACCGTATCAAATGTTTAAATACAAAAAAAATCCTGCCGGAATGGCAGGATTGTTATCATTATAGTAATTTTTATGCAGTCTTCTTTTTTTCGTCGACAATGACTTCCGGCGATTTTGAATTCAAAATAACGTCCTCGGTAATAATGATTTTCTTTTTTCCTTTTATCGAGGGAACGTCATACATGACATCGGTCATGATTTTTTCGACGATTGCACGCAGGCCGCGCGCACCGCTCTTGCGCTCAATAGCCAGCTTTGCTATTGCCTCGATCGCCTTTTCCTCGAATACAAGCTTTGTATCATCAAGTTTGAGACTCGCCTCAAACTGTTTTGCCACGGAATTTTTCGGCTCGGTAATAATCTGTTTCAGCAGATCAACATCAAGCTCCTTGAGCGTCACGGTAATGGGCAGCCTTCCAATAAACTCGGGAATGAGCCCGAATCTGATCAGATCCTCGGGATGCAGTTCACTGTAAAGCTTTTCAAGGTCTTTCGCGCCGGTCGCGACAATGTCCGCACCAAATCCGATCGGCTGTTTTGCCACACGGGCCTCGATAATTTTTTCCAGGCCGACAAAAGCCCCGCCGCAGATAAACAGGATATTTTCCGTATTAATCCGCAGCATTTCCTGGTTCGGATGTTTGCGTCCGCCCTGCGGCGGAACCGATGCAACGGTTCCCTCAATTATTTTAAGCAGCGCCTGTTGAACACCTTCACCTGAAACATCACGGGTGATGGAAGGATTCTCTGATTTTCGTGCAATTTTGTCAATTTCATCGATGTAGACAATACCCTTTTCAGCTGCGGCAATATTGTTTCCCGCATTTTGAATGAGTTTTAACAGGATATTTTCGACATCCTCTCCGACATAACCCGCTTCGGTAAGGGTGGTCGCATCCGCGATTGCAAACGGCACCTTCAGTTTTTTGGCCAGCGTCCGCGCCAGAAGCGTCTTCCCTGTACCGGTAGGACCGATTAATAAGACATTTGCCTTTTCAAGGTCAACATTCTTGTCAACCTTATGCGCCTTGGTAATGCGCTTGTAATGGTTATAGACAGCAACCGAAAGAACTTTTTTTGCCAAATCCTGGCCGATGACATACTGATCAAGATATTTTCGAATCTCCTTGGGAACCGGGATGTCCTCTGAAAACTCTCCGGAGAGAATTTCTTCTTCTTCGTCAAGTATCTTCTTGCAGACATTCACGCAGTCATCGCAGATATAAACGCCAGGCCCTGCAATAAGCCGCCGCGCCATATCCGCAGACTTTCCGCAAAAAGAGCAAATCTTCAAGCCGTTCGGTTTTTTCGTAAATCTACCCATTATTTCCTCTTACAAACACTTTATCGATAAGGCCGTAGGTACATGCCTCTTCTGCGGACATGTAGTAGTCGCGTTCGAGGTCCCCAGCTATAATATCGACAGATTTTCCCGAGTGCTTTGCAAAATAATCAATAATTAATTTTTTCAGCCGCACAATTTCGCGGGCCTGAATTCCAATATCCCGCGCCTGACCGTAGACACCACCCCACGGCTGGTGAATAAGTATCCGGGATGAGGGAAGCGCATATCGCTTTCCTTCACTTCCCGCCGCCAGAATTAATGCGGCCATCGAAGCTGCCTGTCCGATACAAATTGTTTGTACAGGTGCTTTTATATATTGAATGGTGTCATAAATCGCGAGTCCCGCCGTCACTGATCCGCCAGGAGAGTTGACATACAGATGAATATCCTTCTCTGTATCCTGCGAATCCAGAAACAACAGCTGAGCAATCACAAGGTCTGCGGTAACATCAACAATTTCCTGATCCAGAAAGATAATACGGTCTTTTAACAGCCGTGAGTAGATATCCCATCGTGTTTCCGTGTTTCCAGTACGTTCAACAACAATCGGGGGATTTATGTATATCCCTTTTTCCATAAACTATCCTCCTGGATAAAAAAGACCGACCATGGTCATTTTTGTGGTGGCAAGTATTTTCGATTTGCTGCTCTCCATGGCACAAATCGAAATTCACCAACAATAAATTAATAGTTTCCCTGCAACAAGTCCAGTAGTTTTATTTTCTTGCCTTTCTTTACCTCGGCCTGTTCAATCATATAATCAAAAGTTTTCTCACGCGTAATGCTCCGTTTCAGATAATCAAGCATTTTTGCCGCTTCATACTGCTCTTTTGCCTTTTCAAACTCAATCCCCCGTTCATCGGCGAATTTTTTTACTTCTGCATCCACTTCCTCTTCACTGGCCGTAATCTTCTGCTTTTCCTCTATTTCCTGAAGCACAATCTCTGCCTTGATCTTTTTCTCCACATTCGGCCGCCAATCCTTGTATAAATCCTCTTTCGTTTTGCCGTCCTGCTCAAGCGCCTTGATGACAATATCCTCGCGGTTATTGAACTGCTGGCAGAAATTTCTCCAGCTCTGTTCCAGCTCCAGATCAATCATTGTGGAGGGGAGATCCATTTTTGATGCTGCAACAATCTGTTCGATAATCTGCGTGGCAAGTTGTTCCTTTATCTTGTCTTCAGCGGCCTTGGTGAGCCGGTCGGTGATGTCCTTTTTTAGATCATCAAGCGTTTTAAACTTGTCGCTGACATCCTGTGCGAGTTCATCATCGAGCGCCGGAAGGATTTTTTCCTTTACCACCACCACCTTGACTTTCAGGATGATATCCCTGCCCGCCAGTTCCTTGTAATCATATTCCTTGTCATAGGTTTTCTTTATTATTTTTTCTTCTCCGGCCTTCATCCCGACGACATCCTCATCGATTTTATGAAGGGTATGCCCGGTTCCCACCTCAAAGACAAATCCTTCACGGGCGGTTCCCTCAACCGGATTTTCATCCGCATCCAGCTCGGTATAGTCTATGGTGATAATATGGCCTTTTTTTACTGCTGCGTCCTTGATTTCCTTGACCACAGAGTTCCGGTCCTGAACTGCCTTGAGTTCCCGGTCAAGGTCCTCATCGGCTATGGCATACTGAAGTTTTTCCGCCTTGATGCCGGTATAATCTCCCAGCTCGACTTTTGGATAGGTGTCATAGGTCACTTCATAGGTAAAATCTTTGCCCGGTTCTGCGGTCACCTTTTGATCAATCAATTCCGGCATGGAATATCCCAGCGGTTTTTCTTCAACGGTTTGAATGGCTTCATCCAGGCTCTTTTTTATCACCGAATAGGTAGTTTCTCCCTTGATTTCTTCGCCATACTTCCGGATAAGCACCTCTGCAGGCACTTTCCCCTTGCGGAACCCCTTGATCTGCACCTTTTCACAGTATTCCTTCAGGAGTTCGTCGTATTCCTTTTGGACTTCTGTTCCGGGAACGGTTATTTTTAAAAACACTTTCGAGTTTTCTTTCAGATTTACTTCTTTTTGGGAAATCACGGTTGTGAAGACTCCTTTTCTTTCATAATGGGATACATCACATCACTATACAGGACATGATGCCTTTATACTACTGCCATGATGCTAAATTTCGGGAATTTGCCTATCAATCCGACAGCCTGCTGCATGAAGCACATGAAAACCGGCAAATGGCATAAAGAAAAGGCGATTCAAACACGTTGTGAATCGCCTCGAAACAAAAAAGCGGGAGAAGGGGCTCGAACCCTCGACGTCCACCTTGGCAAGGTGGAGCTCTACCACTGAGCTACTCCCGCAGGAAAGTTTAGAAAACCGGCTCATCGCATCCAGCCGTAATGCTGATGCGAGAGAAGGGACTCGAACCCTTATACCTTACGGCACTAGATCCTAAGTCTAGCGTGTCTGCCAATTTCACCACTCTCGCAGAAATATATAGTTTTTTTTTTGAAAGGTCAATAATGACCTTTCAAAACTTTATGAGCCGTGGAGGGATCGAACCTCCGACCCGCAGATTAAGAGTCTGCTGCTCTACCAGCTGAGCTAACGGCCCCGGCGACTTATTACAAAAAACTATCATTTTTTGTAATAAGTCGCTTGGAGTTCTCATATGTTCCATTTAGTTTTAAGGAACATACGAGAACTCCACAACTTTACTGCATTACCTGGACATGGATGCCCAGCTTATGTATTGCCCTGTTCTGAACATGGATGTTCAGTGACACTCTCATCCTGCTATAGCAGAAAAAATTGCTTATGCAATTTTTTCTGAAATTAATCGGAAATACACGATGTCGTTGCTCTGAGCACGGATGCTCAGATAAATTCAATTCGTGAAGAAAAAATTGTTATTCACAATTTTTTCTTCGTTGATTCAACAATACACGAGGTATTGTTGAATCAACGGTCACGCCCGGCAGGATTCGAACCTGCGACCCACGGATTCGAAGTCCGGCACTCTATCCAGCTGAGCTACGGACGTGTGAAGCAAACGGGTGAGTGAGGGGACTTGAACCCCCGACCCCTAGTTCCACAGACTAGTGCTCTAACCACCTGAGCTACACTCACCATGAAAATAGAGCATACAATATGTTAAATAATACCTGTTTTGTCAAGAAGAAAGAGGAAATCAGTCTCTTATATAGAAGAAAAAAAGGCACCCATGCTCCACTGGACAGCTTTAAAAGCAAATCTCCACCATATAAACTGCATATTTTCATAAAAAATTCTTGTCTTTTTATTGAGGCAAACTCTCTTCATGATTATACTGGTTCTTTGACTCGAAAATATTTTTAACCACTATTACAGGAAAACAGCTCAATGATTCAGCAAAAAGTTCAGAATTTTCTCTCATCCGCCGGCATGTCATTTGAAGAAAATGATTTCAACAGCCTGGCTGCACAATATATTAAAGAAATGGAACTGGGACTGAACAGCCAGACAAGCTCACTTCCAATGATCCCGACCTATCTTTCAATCGATCAGCCCCTGCCGATCAACACTCCCTGTATTGCCATTGATGCAGGCGGGACCAATTTACGGATCGGCCTGATTTCTTTTGATCATTCCGGAACGCCATCGATAACAAAGCTCTCAAAGATGTCAATGCCGGGCACTAGCGGAAAAATAACGAAAGACGCCTTTTTTTCAATGCTCGCAGAGGCAGTTGCTCCCTTATGCAGTATTACCGATAAAATCGGATTTGTATTTTCCTATGCAGTTGAAATTCTCCCGTCAAAAGACGGAAAAGTACTTTCCCTCTCAAAAGAAATTGAGGTTGAGGGAATTGAGAATGAGCTGATAGGTAAAAATTTGTGCAAAAAACTTGAAAAACTCGGTGTCACACCGCTCCCCCAAATCATTGTGCTGAACGATACTGCTGCATCGCTCCTTGTTTTAAAGCTGAATGCTTCCTTTGCCCGGGATGCAGTCCCCTGCGGTTTTATACTTGGAACAGGACTCAATCTCGCATATATCGAATCAAACAATGAGATCCAAAAACAGGGGTTCAGCCTCAAAGAGGGGACACAGATAATTAATACCGAAACTGGTGCATATAATTTATTCCCCCGGGGGAACCTGGACCGTGAGTTCGATGCTGCAATGGCAAACCCAGGATTGCAGCTTTTTGAAAAAATGATTTCCGGTGCGTATATCGGCCCTTTGTGTGCGACCGTATTGAAAAAGGCAGCGGAACAAAACATGTTTACAGCAGCGGTAAACAGCAGATTTTTATCGCTTTCCGGCACCAGTACGGTTGAAATCAGCAATTTCCTGAATAACGGGGACTGCCCTCTTTCAGATATCCTGAAAAAAGCGGCAGCAGAAGACAAACAGACAACACGCGGTATTATCCAACAGCTGATCAGGCGGGGCGCTTTTTATTCTGCAGTGGCAACTGCTGCTGCAATACAAAAATCAATGAAACACACATCCGATGCAAATAAAATTCTGCTCTCCTGTGACGGGTCGACATTCTACAAACTCCCGGGGTTCAAGGCGTTTTTCACCGCATTTCTGGAAAAAGCATTGCCGGAAATGCCGTTCGAAATTATTCACACTGATGAAGCACCGCTTCTGGGCGCGGCAATTGCAGGATTAATAAACTGATTATACGACGGTAACGTTAGCTTTTATTATTCCTGTATAATTACCATGTTCAATAATGACATGCCAGATACTCTTGAATGGTACTTTCATATCTATTGTCAACAGATCCCGGTACTCACTTGTTGGCTCATATGGTTTTCCCGATTGATACTTGAAATAATTGAGTGTGTCCAGCAGCTTTATGGTCGCCCGTGCGTTTAATACAACTTTTATAAAATGCTGGGGATCTACTTTTAATTTATAATGTAAATAATTCATAATTGCTTAGAGTGTAGCCTTTTTTATTACTTGTTTCTACTGTTACAATAATTTTTATTAATTATTACCTTCTTTCCTGACAATATCGTGACCTTTCAGTGAACAGTTGCCCCGGTCAAGCCGTGGCATGACATGCACTGTCATCCTCCGGTTTAACCGGAGGATCTATTATAAGAATAAAAATAATTTATATTCTTTATTTTTAACATTGCCAATACCAGGTATGGTGTTCCAAATACAAACGACATATAATATAATTCAAACAATTGATGAATAGTTACAAACAACCTTTTTAAAGGAGATATAAATGCCTGCAATTGCCACATTGGAAGAATTGAAAGCGGTTGAATTCGATCTACAACAGATACAGGAATCTTCGCCTCAGGAGTATGCTGCATTCGCCGCCCTGCTGAAAAAACACAGAAAAATAGGCTATAAAAATATCTGTAAAATGCTTTTGGGAGAAGCAACACCGGAAAAACTGAAGGGTATGGGGTAGATCGATAATTCTAATAATGAAGCTGTCATAGCCTCAAAAGCGGGTATTTGTTTTATCCCTGGATCAGATACCCCGAAAATCAGTATTTTTTCGAGGTTAGCCATATATAATAATAGAAAAATGTCATCATTTTGGATATAATACAATCAGGAGGACATCCTGTATGAAGCATAGTTTGAAATTCGAAGTATATCATGACGGCGCATACTATTGCGCCCGCTGTTTTGATTTTGATATTTTTACCCAGGGATCAACTCTCGATGAAGTTACCGCAAATATAAAAGAGGCAGTGCAGCTGTATTTTGAAGATTCAGAAAAAAAAGAAGTTAAAGATAATTATGACGGCATCCTTACTGTTATGGAGATGGCAATGTAATGGGCTATCTGCCACAGGTTTCCGGTGCACGTTTACTAAAAGCACTTGAAAAAATGGGCTATTCTATTGTTTCCCAAAAAGGAATTCATATCAAAGCAGCTTTTGAATGTAAAAAAGGAAAGCATACAATAATTATCCCAAACCACAAGACCATTTCGAAGGGCACTTTAAATGATATAATAAACAAAGTGAGTTTATGGGCAGACAAAAGCAAAGAAGAAATAATAGATATGTTGAAATAAAAATATCTGTAAAATGATCCCGGGCGGAGTAGCCCCGGAAAAACTGAAGGGTGTCAGCGGATAGCTTTATCCGCAATAATTTTCCGTGCCGTAGAAACCGCTTCGACCCCGTCTTTCGCATAAAATGCATCGATCGAATTCGCATACTCCCGCGAAACAACAGCACCTCCCAGAAGAAAGCCCGCCTTGATATTCTCTTTTTCTGCGAGGTCTTTCACCTCCTGCATCTTGATCATGGTGGTTGTCATCAGGGCAGAAAGCCCGATAATATCCGGCTTTTCTTTTTTCGCAATATCAATAATGTTCTGTGCGGAAACATCCTTGCCCAGGTCGATTACCTCGAAGCCGTGGTTTTTTAAAAGCAGTCCGACAATATTCTTGCCGATATCATGAATATCTCCTTCGACAGTTGCCAGAAGGATTTTCCCCTCCTTGTTTTGTTCCTCTTTTGCCAACAGCGGCTGGAGAAATCTGACCCCTTCCTCCATAGTTTCCGCACTCGACAGCAGCTGCGGCAAAAAATATTTTTTCCCGGCAAACAGCTCTCCGACGAGATTGATCGCAGGGATCATGAACTCATTGACAATATTGAGCGGAAGCATGCCTTTATCAAGTCCGAATTTGATACAGGCAATGATTTCGTCTTTACTCCCGTCAATAATCGCTTTTTTTATCCGTTCACCCGGAAGCATGGCTGTTTCGGTTTTTGCAGTTTCTGTACGGACTGCCTTGTTTTCTCCATACGCAGCGATAAATTCAGTTGTCGCATCGTTTCGGCCGTCAAGAAAACTGGATGCAAGCATTATTTCACGCAGACGTTGTTCCGCGGGGTTTGCAATCGCAAAGGTCAGCCCTGCAGCGACCGCCTGCGCCAGAAACGCCGTGTTGACCAGCACACGCGACGGCATCCCGAACGATACATTTGAAAGACCGATCACTGTCTTCACGCCAAGGCGAACGGTGCAATACTGTATTGTTTTCAGCGTCTCGGCCGGAGCTCCGGGACTTGAAGCGGCAGCCATGACCAGCCCGTCAACAACAAGATCGTTTTTTGATAATCCCTGTTTTTCAGCAGCAGCGATTATTTTTTCAACAATACTGATGCGTTCTTCTGCTACGAAGGGAATATCCCTGCCCTCAATCGGTAAAGCAATACACATTGCCCCATATTTCGCTGCAACGGGCAACAGTTTTTCCAGTTTTTCTTTTTCAGCGGAAACAGAATTAATCAAGGCCCGCCCGGGATACATGCGCAGGGCTGCGGCAAGCGTCTCTGGGTCGGAAGAATCGAGCACCAGCGGAAGTTCAGATTTCACCGATAACTGTTTTACGAGTTCACACAACACCTGTTTTTCATTGATGCCGGGCATGCCTGCATTCACATCAAGCAGTACTGCTCCGTTTTGCTGCTGTTCACGTGCGAGTCTGACCGGTTCATACCACTGGTTGTCTATCAGCGCCTGCTGCAGCTTTTTCTTTCCGGTGGGATTAATGCGCTCACCAATAATGTGCAGCGGATCATTCGTTTTTAATACGACAGCTTTCCGGGATGAGCTTAATGCGACAGGCACTTGCAGGTTTGATTTTTCCGGTACGGTGGTTGCCAGCGCTACAGAGAGCGCCTTGATATGTTCCGGCGTTGTCCCGCAGCAGCCGCCGACAAATGCAGCCCCGGCAGCGGCAAATGAACCGGCATATGACGCAAATTCATCCGGGTTCATCTGGAATACGGTCTTCCCCTCGACAAGCTGCGGCATCCCCGCATTCGGTTTGGCAACAAGGGGGATTTTGGCAAGCGGCTGCATACATTTGACAAGCTCAAGCATTTCAGCGGGGCCGGAGGAACAATTGCATCCAACGGCGTCCGCACCAAGACTCTGGAGCGTGACAAGCGCAGCCTGCGGTTGTGTCCCGTTCAGGGTGTGGCCGCTTTTTTCATAGGTCATTGTCACCAACGTGAACAAGTCACAGCTTTCCTTTATGGCGATCAATATTGCCCGCGCTTCCTGAATATCCATCATGGTTTCAATGGCAAACGCATTGACCCCGCCCTCCAAAAGTCCCTGTATCTGCATCTTCGCAAACTTCACTGCATCTTTAAAATGTATCTCTCCGAATGGTTCGACAAATTTCCCGAACGGTGCAATATCCCCCGCAACAATTATATTGTCGCCTGCAGCCTTGCACGCAATCTCTGCAAGTTTTCTATTAATTCCAACGACATCCGTTTCACCGTACTGCTGAAGTTTAAAATAATTTCCGCCGAACGTGGCGGTATATATCAGGTTTGAACCGGCAGCGATATAATCGGCATGCACCTGTTTTACAACATCAGGATTTTTTATACACCAGGCTTCCGGACAAACGCCCTCCGGCATCCCCCGTTTTTTCAATTCGGTCCCCATTGCACCATCGAGTATGATTATCTGTTCTTTTGCACGTTTTGTTATCTCTGCTTTATCAATTCTGTTTTTTTTCACACGCTCTCCCGATACAGCACACACTGTACTGTCTGCTTAATAATAGTAAAGAAACATTCATGTGCGGCATCAGAGAGCACTGTTGTCGAAAGAGCACTGTCATTCCCGCGAAAGGGGGAATCTACTCTATCTTTAAACAGATACCCCGATCAAGTCGGGGTATGACGTCGGCACCATGAAGGCATCCGGCTTTAGTCATGAAAATCTCTCTGAGGCAACTATATTTCTTTTTACCGTAAAGTTATTATTCCTGCAAGCGCAGTGACCGTTTTCTCCGGCAATAAAATAAAAGCCGGCGTCAAAACAACTCCCAGCTCATCCAGCTTCAGCAGAGAGTAAAAAACCGCCTGGTTTGAAAGCTGGAAATCACCGTAACCGGCCGAATAACGGCGGGTATTCACGATTTCCCCCTGCGAGCGCAGCTGTATCCGGAGGTTGTCAAGAATCCAGCCCAGTGCGTCATCGACAATTTCGCTTGCCGCAGCATCAAAAATGGCTGCATCCGATACATTATTATTTTTCACCGCCGTCTGTATTACTTCCATTATATTTTTTCCAGCAGAAACCCCGGCAATCACCGCTTTTTCAGAGCCGTATAAAAATGCGGCAAGCTTTCGGCTTTTAAATATCGAACCATCGTCAAGAACAACCTGTTCATCATTAATGTGTTCTATTGAAACAACACCCGCACGCCCCTGAAGATCCATCGCATCAAAAGCATCACAGACTTTTTTCTCAATCTCTTTTTTATTGCTGTCGGCCAGCATTGTTGTTCCTGAACGATATCCCAGACGCCTCAGAATTCTTTCAAAGGGAAGCTCAATATGAATATGCTGAAACTGTATGATCTCCTGCATACACTGACTATACCATTATAAAAAACTGTTTGTACATGATAGAATTCTGCTGGTCATACAGTTTATAAAAAGCCCGCTTCCAAAAACCCGCTTCCTCAAAAAAACCATATTTCCGGCATAAAAATCCATTTTTTTGTCTTCAAATTGTCATGATGACTTTATACCATCCGGTCATCACATGAGAGCAGGAGCAGCCAGCCATGATAAAAATACAAAATTCTCCCCAATCATTCAGCGATGATGAACCAGACGGTTTCCCTGAAATTGCTTCAGACCGGATGCACCGGCTGCCGCCGTATCTCTTTAAAAAAATCAACAGCGAAAAAAACAGGATGCGGCGGGAGAACATCGATATTATCGACCTCGGCATGGGCAATCCGAATGATCCGACACCCCAATTAATTGTCGATAAACTGAAGCAGGCATCGGAAATAAAACGAAACCAGCGATACTCGGTTTCCGTTGGAATCGACAACCTCCGCAGGGAAGCGGCCAAGTTTTATGCCCGCCATTTCGAAGTACCTCTTGATCAGGATTCAGAGATCATTGCGACCATCGGCTCAAAAGAGGCCTTCAGCCATCTTTGTCTTGCGGTCCTTGGACCCGGAGATACCGTTATGGTTCCCTCCCCGTTTTTCCCCATCCATATTTACGGACCGGTAATCGCCGGTGCGCAGGTCGTCAGCATTCCCATGGGCAGCAGTGACGCGGACCTCCTTGAACACATCGACATGATGTGCACACAACTGTTTCCAAAGCCGAAAGTGCTGATACTGAACTTTCCGCATAATCCGACCGCAAAGACCGTCGAAAAAGAATTTTTCGCTGAAATTGTAAAACTCGCCCACAAGCACCGGTTCTATGTGATTCACGATTTTGCCTACGGCCTCACGACGTTCGACTCCTACCGGGCTCCCAGCTTCCTTTCGATTCCCGGAGCAAAGGAAATCGGAGTGGAAATATTTACAACCTCCAAGGCCTTCAATATGGCGGAGTGGCGGCTGGGCTTTGCTGTCGGCAACAGCACAATGCTCTCTCTTTTGGGCGAAATCAAGGGCTACTACGATTACGGCATTTTCCAGGCAATACAGATTGCAGGCATCATCGCCCTGCGCGAGTGCGATGCGGAAATGAAAAAGCAGGCAGATATTTATGCCTTGCGCCGCGATGTTCTGCATGCCGGCCTTTGTAATCTGGGCTTCCCGGTTAAAAAACCGCTCGCCGGCATGTTTTTATGGGCGAAACTGCCGGACCAATTCCAAACCATGGGGTCACTGGAGTTTTCCATGCGGTGCCTGAAAGATGCGCATGTGGTGGTGACGCCCGGGATCGGATTCGGGGACGGAGGCGAAGGCTATGTGCGGATTGCGCTCGTTGAAAACGAGGATCGGCTCAAACAGGCCTTAAGACAGATAAAGCAGGTGTTCTTCAAGGAATAAACCGCGGCGAACGTAAGGAGGACACGAAAGGAAGAAAAAAAATACAGAAAGATGATTGACAATTATAATGCCTGATTCATTATTGTAGAATTTTCTTTTTTTTTAATTTAGAATACAATATTCGCAATAAAAAGTGTCATACCCCGGCTTTACCGGGGTATCTCTTGCATTTACGGATAAGATTCCCGCTTTCGCGAGAACGACAATTACCATTGTCGAGAAAAATATTATTTAATTTTATTAAGGAGTAACTATGAACAACAGTACACTCAACCGCATCATCCCGGCCGGCATTATCGGCCTGGCGATACTCATTTGTGCCGGGTTGGGACTGCTCGCGGTTTTTCACATCACCTCCAGCATGAACAAAGATACGGTTGCGGTAAAAGGGTATGCCGAGAAAATTGTTGAGTCTGATACCGGCTGGCTCTCCTGCACTATCAGCTGCCGCGGCAGCAGCCTGCAGGCAGTTCATCGGCAAATTCAGCAGCATCAGAACAAGGTGATCGTATTTATAAAATCTTATAATATAGAAGACACAGAGATTGATTCAGCGCCTTTGTCAATAACAACGATGTACACAACCGACAGCAACGGCAACCGGACAAATACTGTCGAAGGGTACAGCGGCTCGCTCTCTGTCAGTATCAGCACCCCAAAACTGGACACAATTACCCTCCTCTCGAAAGAACTGGCGAAGCTGCTTGAATCGGGCATCAATATCAGAACCAGTCAGCCGCAATTTTTCATTTCCGATATCGAACAATACAAACTGGAACTCCTGAAAAACGCATCGGAGAGCGCGCAAATCCGTGCCGAGGAAATCGCAGCGGCAAGCAATGCCAAAAGGGGAAGGCTTCGCTCTTCCGGCCAGGGCGTTTTTCAAATTACCGCGCCCCAGTCGGTCGATATCTCGGGATATGGGGAATACGATACGTATTCACGGACAAAAAAAATATCTATTGTGGTCACAAACGAGTACCGGATTGAGTGATGCGGAAAGAAAACCACGAAATTCACGAAAAGACACGAATAAAAATATAACCTCAGAGCACACTGAGATCGCAAAGCACCCGATAAATATGTTTCTGTGCGACGGATCAGTTGCACGGATTTGTCCTGCTTTAGTAAAAGCTCTGCCGACCCGAGCTTGCCGAGGGGCGTCCTTCCCGTGAAATTCTTCTCTTTTCCTGTATTCCTTATTAATTTCTTTCCTAAATTGATAAAAAATAGCAGTTTCCTGTTGCATAAATATACATTTTTTTTGTATATTTATTCGTATATACCATGAAGGAAAAAGAAGCCAGATACAAGACAATCAAGCAGCTCATCAGCAAGGGAGACATCACCGCACAGGAAGAACTTCAAAAACGGCTGAATGAACAGGGGTTTCAGGTAACTCAGGCAACCCTCTCCCGCGATTTGAAAGCACTCCGCGTGGGAAAGGCACCCGGCAATTCAGGGGGATATATTTATACCCTCCCCGATCCCGAAAGCCTTGCCCGTTTTACCGGCGAGCTGATATCTGACGTACTGCGAGGATTTGTTTCAATAGATTTTTCCGGCAACCTGGGAGTCATAAAAACACATCCCGGCCATGCAGCTTCCATTGCATTTGCCTTTGACAATCTCGGCTTCGACGAGATTCTCGGCACGGTTGCCGGAGACGATACAATCATTCTGGTCATTCAGCAGGGTGTAACCGGGCAGAAGATTTTGAAATCAATCGCTGCCCGCATCCCCGAATTAAAAGAAAAACTGTTTTAGAAAAAGATATGTGGAGAGACGTACGATGGAAAAACCAATTATCACCATAAAAATCGGCGGGAAAATGGCAACAACTCCTGATTTGCTCAGACAGTTTGTTGTTGACCTTCACCGGCTGAAATCTGCAACTCATTTTGTCATTATTCATGGCGGAGGAAAAGAAGTCAGCGATGTGACGCAAAAACTTCTTGGGACCGAGCCGGAATTCAAAGACGGTATAAGGATGACCACTCCGGAAGAAATGGATATTGTCGAAATGGTGCTCTCGGGAAAAATCAATAAAAGCCTTGTCCGGCTTTTTCAGTCAAAAGAGATTCAGAGCTGCGGGATCTCGGGTGCTGACGGGGTTATTTTCCGGGGCGAGAGTATTGGGGATGGAAAGGCACAGCGGACCGGGAAAATTACTGATGTAAACACAGGACTAATTTTTACATTACTTGAACAGGGCTATACACCCATACTTTCGTCGACAACCATGGACTATGAAGGTATTGCACTCAATATTAATGCAGACCAGGCAGCACTGGCAATTGCTTCCGCCATAAAAGCGAGTGCATTAATATTTTTATCCGATATTCCCGGGGTGATAAAAAATGATTCGGTTATTCCCGTGCTGACCGTGGGTTCAGCAGCAACTGAAATTTCCAACGGCACAATCACCGGAGGCATGATCCCGAAAGTGCAGTCATCCATTGATGCCCTTGGAAACGGCGTAAAAAAAATAATCATCGGCGAATACGAACGGCACGGTTCTTTGATCGATCTGCTTGACGGGAGATCCGGAACCGCGATTTGCCATTGAACCGGTGATTCCGAGAGAAGGTGTAAAACAAATTACACGAATGAATACTTAATAAACTGACAAGACAGTATCCAATCTTCCTTTGCGTACTTCGCGTTCTTTGCGTGAAATATTAAAAGAAAAGGAGAGCCTATTATGGCGCAGAAAAACGGAATTGAACAGAACCTTCCCTATGGGAAACATTTTGCTTCGGAATTGCTGGTCATAGACCATGGCGAAGGAGTATGGCTGTGGGACAGTGCCGGCAACAAATATCTTGATTTCGGTGCCGGAATCGCAGTGAATGCATTGGGATATGGTCGGGATGATTTTGCAAAAGCAGTCTCAGAACAGACAAAAAAACTCGTGCACATTTCAAACGTATTTGCAACCGAACCGGCAATAAAGCTCGGCCGCCTTCTGGTGGAAAGCGGGCCGTTCCAGGTCGTTCATTTCGGCAATTCCGGGACAGAAGCAAATGAGACCGCATTAAAATTCGCCCGGGCATGGGCATTACGCACAAAAGGTGAAGGCCATCACAAGTTCCTGAGCTTCACCAGTGCATTTCACGGCCGGAGCTACGGTGCACTCTCTGTTACCCCAAACCCTAAATATCAGGAACCCTTCAAGCCGATGGTCCCCGGCGCCGAGACTGCCCGGTTCAATGATGTCGCAGATCTTGAAGCAAAACTCGACAGCACCTTTGCCGCAGTCATCGTTGAAGTGATTCAGGGTGAAGGCGGGCTTGCCACGATGACGCAGAAGTTTGCAGATGCCCTGAACACATTATGCAAAAAAAATGATGTCCTGCTGATTGCAGACGAAGTGCAGACCGGCCTGGGAAGAACAGGAGCAATGTATGCAAGCGAAACTGTCGGGCTCAAACCGGACATCATCACCCTGGCAAAACCGCTGGGCGGCGGATTGCCGCTTTCGGCGACCCTTATTCCCAAAAAAGTAAATGAAGCGATTCACATGGGAGAGCACGGAACGACATTCGGCGGAGGGCCTGTCTGCGCCTCGCTCGGGCTTATCGTGTGGAAGGAAATTACAAAACCGGGATTTATGGAATCGGTTCAGAAAAAATCGGCATATCTTGAATCATTGCTGCTGGAGTTAAAAAAAGAGTTTGCATTTTTGGGAGATATCCGGGGCAAAGGGCTGCTTTTGGGAATCGAGTACAATAAAAATCCTGACAATCCCGAAGAAGCAACAGCAGAGGTTATCCGCAGGGCGCGGGAAACCGGCCTGCTTGTGTTACGGTCGGGGAAAAACGTGCTCCGCATTGCACCCGCACTGACCATTACAGAAGAAGAGCTGAAAACAGGGACAGATATTCTGAAGAATATCTTTGCGTCCATATAGACAGGGAAATAGAAAAGGAGACGGGGATGGAAACAAACAAAAATATCAAAAAAATAGTACTCGCGTATTCCGGAGGCCTGGATACATCGATCATTATTCCGTGGCTGAAAGAACATTACAACAACGCCGAAATTATCGGCGCATGTGTTGATGTCGGCCAGAAAGACGATTTTGAAGGCATGAAAGAAAAAGCAAAAAAATCCGGGGCTTCAAAGCTGTATATTGTTGATGCAAAGGATGAGTTTGCAAAAGATTATATTTTCCCGATGCTGCGCAGCGGCGCATTGTATGAAGGAAAATACATGCTCGGCACCTCAATCGCCCGTCCGCTTCAGGCAAAACACCAGGCGGAGATTGCCCTGAAAGAAAACGCGGATGCGGTGGCGCACGGCTGTACCGGGAAAGGGAATGACCAGGTCCGGTTTGAACTCACCTACCGGGCGATTGCCCCCAAACTGGCGATCATCGCCCCCTGGCGCGTGTGGGATATCCGGTCGCGTGAAGAGGCAATTGAATACGCGGAGAAACACAACATTCCGCTTGGAGATATTTCAAAAAAGAATATCTACTCCCGCGACGAAAATATGTGGCATATTTCCCATGAAGGCGCCGAGCTCGAAGACCCCTGGAACCGGCCGGGAGAAGCCATGTTCAAACTCTCCAAATCCCCGAAAGACGCTCCGGATGCCGAGACAGTCATTACCATCGACTTTGAACAGGGGCTGCCGGTCGCCCTTGACGGGAAAAAGCTCTCACCAGTCGAACTCATCTTTGCGTTAAACAAACTCGGCGGTGAAAACGGCATCGGGAGAAGCGATATTGTGGAAAACCGGACGGTGGGCATGAAATCCCACGGTGTCTATGAAACTCCAGGAGGAACCATCCTGTATGCCGCATTAAAGGAACTTGAGATGCTCACGCTCGATGCCGAGACACTCCACCAGAAACAGGTTCTTTCCGCTACTTATGCGGATCTTGTTTATAAAGGCAAATGGTTTACCACGTTGAGGGAATCCCTTGACGCATTTATGCAGAAGGCGAGCGAGTATGTGACCGGATCTGTCCGGCTGGCCCTGTATAAGGGAAACTGTATTGTTGCGGGAAGAAAATCACCGTATTCGCTGTACAGTGAAGACCTCGCCTCATTCGGCGCTTCAACCTATGACCATGGCGATGCGACAGGGTTTATCAAGCTCTACAGCATTCCGGTAGAAGTAAGCGCGCTGATGCATAAGAAAAAATAATACACCCAAGGCATAAAATAGAAATAGCCTCCGGAGAGCATTCCGGGGGCTTTTTTGTGGAATTTTCAAAAAAATAACCTAATTTATCTGATGAAAATATTCCATAAAAATTTGAATTATAACACGTAACGGGCTATAGTTATTAAAGACGTTTGCTACAAAGTAAAAATTTCAAAGATGGAGGAGTTATGAAGAGAATACTTTTTGTATTGCTGATGATCTGTTTGGCGGCCACGTTTGGATGGTCACAGGCTGCAGATCCTTCAGTTGGATTATCAATTATTTTCACCGATTCGCTGGCCTTTACCGGTTTCGGTGTTGAAGCCTACCTTGGAAACCTTGGTTTAGGTGCAACCCTGACAGGTTTTGTCATGGGCGACAGTACAGCAACAGTTTTCCTGCTTGAGCCGGGTGCCTATGTCCGGTATTACTTTTTCGGCCCTTCGGCATCGATGTTCATCGGCGGAAGCGCTTCCTATTTCACGGGCTTTGGAGCATCAGGAAGTACTATTTCAGGAACCGAACTGGGACTGATCAATCTCAATGTTCCCATCGGGTTTAATGCAATGTTCGGGGACATGAAGGAATTCCGCTTTTCTGTGGAAGTCGGCCCGAGGTATACCATGCTCTCCACTGATATGAGCTACGGCTTTTTCTTCATGCATTTTATGCTGCAATTTGGAATGAATTTGTAATTGAAAATAATTATTAAAAAACCGGCCAAACGGCCGGTTTTTTTTGCAATTGCACCTATTATGCCTTTGTTTACTTTGCAGAGGAAGTATACGGAAAAAACACATAGTCCCGAAACTCTTCATTTATATTCCCTGCCCCCAGGGAATGGGATTCATTGGCATCCAGATGGCACTCAAGACAGAACTTGCTCGTAAATACATTTTCAGCAGGGTCCCCGGGGGTTTTCACAATCCACAGCCACCCGTTGATTGCCTGCGGCGATTGACTGTCCTTTACCATGCAGGTGAGCATTCCCGGCACATTCTTGTCCAGGTCTTCCTGCGAAGGATACACTTCCTTCACAATAATTGTCCCATCGGGATAATCATAGGTCATTCTGCCGTCTTTCTCCAGGGGAGTCACTTTCTCCCCAATCGAATTAATATAAATAATTCTGAATGACTGGCCATGGCCCGCGATGGGATAGTCCAGTATTTTATCGACTGTTTTTTTCCAGCTGCGGTACTCATCCGGAACGCGAACAACCCGGGCTGCGGGCCCGCACGCAATAAAAAAACCCGGCAGAATGATCAACAGGATCAGTTTATTCATGCACCCTCCTCAAGGCCTGTCAGAATATATACCCGGATATACGCACTTTTGCCTTTCACCTTCACCCGGAAGGGGCCCTCCCCCCGGAACTGCTTTTTCACCTTTTGATGCACATTATCTGCGATGATAATCTGGTTTTTTTTGGCCGCACTGCACAGCCGCGAGGTCGTATTCACGTTATCGCCGATAATGGTGTAATCTGCCCGTTTTTCCGAGCCCACAAGGCCTAGAATCACATCGCCGCAGTTTATTCCGATTCCTACTGAAAGGCCGTGGTAATCGGAGTCTGATTTCGCGGTCAGCTCTTTCTGGATTGCCAGTGCCGATCTGCACGCTGACAGTTCCGGATTTTCATTTGTGTAAAATGCGACAATCTCGTCGCCGACGTATTTGTCGACATCACCGCCGAATGAAGTGATGATCTCTGTCTGGACATTCAGCACCTTGTTTAATGACTCAACAACTTCCTCTGGTTTTTTATGTTCGGAATAAGAGGTAAATCCGCGGATATCGGAAAATAAAATCGTCAGGGAAATGTTTTCTCCCGCTTTATCGCTGGTCAAAGATTGCAGTGTCGAGGACGAGACAAATTTGGAAAGTGCAAACCGTTCATGGAGCCCGATCACCATTTTATTGACGGTGTCCCCAAGGCGGCCGATTTCATCATTATTTTTCAAATTCACCCGGTCATCAAAAATCCCGTTCGTGACATTTTCACAGACATTGCCGATCACCTGCACCGGCCGGATAACCGTCCGGCGGAGATATTGCGTAAGAACGACTGCAAGCACCGCAACGAGAATCAGAAACAGAAACACGACAAGACCAAACAGGGTGTAGCGCGCATTCACTTCGTCGGTAATATCGGTCTCGATACTGATCACTCCCCGGAACGTCCCTCCTGTCCCATGACACTTCCAGCAGTCGGAGCGGTTCATCAGCCACCGGTTTGTGGTAAAAATAGTCTTCCCGCTCTCATTGCGCTGATAGGAAACATAGTCATTTGACGGGCTCACGGCGGCCCGCAGCTGATCATCAGGAAGCACCAGGGCATTGACAGTATCACCGTCGCGCAGCATGAATTTCCGTCTGGCAAGCCTTGTATTCACCTCCTGGATTGTGGTGTTGTCCGAAAAGGCTTCCTTGCCGGTGGAACGGTACAATTTTATTGTTGTTCCCAGATCCTGATTTTTTTCAAGATTTCTGAAATAGTCAACCGCCAGCGGCGCCTCGCCATTAAGCATCACTGTCCGCGTGGATTCCTTCACAAGATTCGAGAGTTTCAGCAGTTTGTCAAGATTTTCGTTTTCAAGTTCCTGTAATGTGCTGTATGTATTGATGGCAGCGACAATGCCGACGCCCAAAAGCAGACTGATCAGAATAATCCCGTTCACCTTCCGGGTTAGCGGGGTATATTTCCTTTTCTGTTTTTTCATGGCAATGCCCCCAAAGGCTTATTATAGAAACTTAAAGCGTTTAACACAATACCGCTGCCCTCTATAACAATTCCACTATTGATTGATACAATACATTAAACTATAGTAAAAGAAACTGTCAGCCGCTGCAACCGCGACTGCATCCGGAGGATACTCAATGAAATATACAATTCTATTTGCGCTCACCGCACTTGTTCTGTTTTTTTCATGCGGAGAGGATACTCCTCCAAAAACCCTCGTTATTTCTGACCGGCTGCCGGTCATTGACGGGACAATTCGGGCAGATGAATATACACTCTTTGAAGACCTTGGAAGTGTGAAACTCTCTTTGGTCCGGTCGGAAAACAAACTCTGTGCAGGCCTGTCGGGAAAAACAGAAAACTGGATTTCTGTCGGAGTAGGTTCCTCCAGAATGGACGGAGCAGTCATATTCATTGGATATGTCAGGGATGGAAAAACTTATTTTTCGGAAGAAAGAGGAAAGGGCCATGGACATACCACGGTCCCGGAAGCAGAGCGCATTACAATTCAGTATGCGATGAAAGAGGAAAATGAAATCACCTCACTTGAGGTCGAATGTGATCTCTCAGGACTCGTCTCCATGGACACGAAAGAAATCCGGTTTATCATTGCCACCGGCGAAGATGATTCATTTTCCTCTCCGCATGCATACAGGAGGGGCCTTGTTGTCACATTACAGTAGGATTTTCGCGGTTTTATTTTTGTTTTTTTTTACTGTTTCGCTTTCTGCGCAGGAAAAATTCATCATCAATTATCTGCCCGGTGAAAAATTCAAAGTGATCGAAAAACATGACATGAGCAAGCGGATAAACGGAAAATATGTCGGGTACATCTACCGTGAAGTCCGCGGCATTTTTGAAGTGACACCGGCGCAGGGAAAAGCATCCGGCTTCGAGGGAAAGTATTATGTTCTCGAGGAAATGAAACGGAATACCCTCAATGTCGCCCAAAAAATCGATGCGGTCACTGATGCAAAGTTTTCCATTGCCCCGGACGGCCAGTATATTGTTGCCGATTCTGCGGCGTTTCCCCTGCTGCGCAGTTTCCCCGCCTTTCCGTCAAAAAAACTTGTACCGGGCGACAACTGGCAGGCATACGGAACCCGTGTTGTGGAGCCGAAGCGTGACGGGGTGTACACAAGGGTCAAATTTTACTGCGATTACACCTATAAAGGCGAGGGAAATTTAAACGGGGTTCCCTGCGATATCATCCAGGCCCAGTATGCCATGCGTTACAAGCGTGGTCAGGATGTGTACGGCGACCCGAACTTGAGCGATATCAGCGGAAAACATATGGTCACCATCTATTATGACGCAGACCGCATGCGGCCATTATTCTCGAGGGATTCGGTCGAGGAAACCTACACGTTTGCCGACGGCTCTGTCGAGACTTATAAAGGATTTATTCTGACATTTTATGACATGATCACCACACTCCCCCACACTGAAGTTGTCAAAAAACTTGAAGATGAACTGGAAGAGAAAAAAATCGAGGATGTGGTGATCGAAAAACGTGATGAAGGGGTTGCCATTACCCTGAACAAGATTCACTTCCTTCCCGACCAGGCGGTAATTCGCACTGACGACCTGCCCCGGCTGGAAAAACTTGCCGAGTCATTAAAAACCATCCCGGACCGGACCTTTCTTGTCGTCGGGCACACTGCCGAATGGGGGACCGTCGAGTCACAGGTATCGCTTTCGATTGACCGCGCAAAGGCGATCGTGGACTACCTCTCAAAAAAGGGAATTCCCGCCGAACGGTTTATCTACCAGGGACGGGGCTCCACTGAACCAGTCGCGATCAATGACACCGAGGAAGGCCGCATTCAGAACCGCCGGGTCGAAATCATTATTCTGGAAGATTAACATCCTGTTCGCATAGCGTCAGATCGTATTACGAACCATTCACGAGACAAATACAGTCTTGTTTTACTATATTTCCGGTTTTTTATATATGAAATAAAAATGAATGTAAAAAGCTGTAAATCAAATATTGACAGAATACACCGGCTGGATTATTATTAACATATACGGGATTGCTAAGGGGCAATCTCCTGTTTGGCCTAGATGATACGGATGTATCGTGAATGTCTAGCAGCCTTAAAGCCGGTACTCAGTCCGGCTTTTTTTTTCGGTTCATTGCAGAAAAAATCCAGAATGCATACGGCACCCCCAGGTTTGTTTCTATCAGGGAATTCACAATCAGCGTCACCGCATGTGCAGGCCGGATACCGGCAAGGAGCAGCACTGCTTCCCATGCAAACTGGATACCCACCCCGATACCCAGCAGCCATAAAAGATTGACACCCCCTTCTTTTGTATCCTTGGACCCTAAATTCCTGAAAATCTGGATCGCGTACCCGATAAACAGGATAATCGCCATGATGCCGTGATATGTCCCGGTACCCCGGTTTGTGGTGATGACGGGAAACGCGCTGCCGAAGTTTTGACTGGCAAATGCAACAGCAATCCATCCAAAAATAATCAACAGAGACCATTCTTTCCAATGCTTTCCCCGCTCAAACAAGAGCCACATCCAGGCAAAATTGGTCAGTCCATAGGAAAACGACATCCAGAACAGAAGCCAAAACGTATCAGCGCCGGTTACTACACGCGTATGTAAAACGCTGTAAAAATAACCATAATCAACAATAAAGTAGATGATTCCCGCAATCCCCCCGACAATCAGAGCCTGGTACTTCCTGAAAACGAGCAAAAACCCGATAAATATGCACAGCCATCCCAAATCCAGAAAAATAAATAAAGCCGGGAATGTTCTTGCTGCATAAATCTCCATATTTTTCACCTCACTTTCGCTTTACAATGCTTGACTCTGCCTGTTTTACATGTTAATACATATGATAATACTTTACAAATTGTCTGTATTTTCAAAAGCACCATCAGCTCTGACTGTAGACATCAGTAGAATTTGCATGGCAAATGATAAATTTCAAGGTATACCGGAGCAGCAGGGAAGTAAAAAAATACACTGCTGTCCGAATCCACAGGTACGATCAACGGACTGTGGTATAATTTTATTTAATGGAGAAGAATCATGGTAAACATTTTACATGACAATGATGCCGATATCGCGATTCTTAATGGAAAAACCATCGCTATCATCGGTTATGGAAGTCAGGGAAGCGCACAGGCGCTCTGTCTTCGCGACTCGGGCATTAACGTGATCATCGGTGAAACAGAAGTTCTCGGTGACAAGAAAAATCCGAGCTGGGAAAATGCAAAAGAAGCAGGCTTTGAAGTAATGACAATTGAACAGGCTGCTGAAAAAGCAGACATCATTCACATGCTGCTCCCGGATGAACACCACGGCCACATCTACAAAGACAGTATCGAAAAGCATATGAAAGCGGGCAAGTCACTTTCCTGTTCACACGGTTTCAATATTGTGTTCAAACAGATCGTCCCGCCGGCTGATGTTGATGTGATCATGGTTGCACCAAAAAGCCCGGCAACAGAGGAACGGAAAGCATACCTTGAAGGTTTCGGCGTACCCGGCCTCGTGGCGGTGTATCAGGACGGCAGCGGCAAGGCAAAAGAAACCGCGCTCGCCATGGCAAAGGCCATGCGCTTTACCCGCGCCGGCGTGCTTGAATGTACCTTCGAACAGGAAACCTATGAAGACCTTTTTGGCGAACAGAACGTTCTCTGCGGCGGTCTTGTGGAACTCATAAAAACCGGTTTTGAAGTTTTGACCGAAGCAGGATACCCCGAGGAAATGGCGTACTTTGAAGTTCTTCACGAGATGAAGCTCATTGTCGACCTGGTCTTTGAGGGCGGCATACAGAAAATGAACTCAGTTATTTCCAACACCGCAGAATGGGGTGAATATGTCGTTGGACCGAAAATCATCGACGCTGACACCAAGAAAAGAATGGCACAGGCGCTCAAGGACGTTGAAAGCGGCAAGTTTGCAAAAGAATGGATGGAAGAAGCCAGAAACGGCTGTCCGAACCTTCTTGCAAAGAGAAAAGCACTCGGCGAACATCCAATTGAAATCGCCGGCAAACGTATCCGCGGATTGTTCGAACAGAAAAAATAAAATCGAGTAGGAGGCTGATGAAATAATTCATCAGCCGACCTCTCACACCACCGTACGTACGGTTCCGTATACGGCGGTTCGTGAA